>JAPOHS010000005.1 GCA_029979325.1 Pseudomonadota bacterium
AGCTATAACCTCAGACAGTATCCAATTTGATACCAATTGAGGATCGTTACTGAAGCTTTCAATAGTAGCCTCGAAATACTCTGCAATTTCCATCTTCCTTGAAATTTCTTCTGCATCGGTTTGCTTAATCTTTAAGTCTTCTGTGTATCTTTTTACTTTGGCATCGAATAGTTCTGGGAGAGATTCTCTTATCTTATCAATGGTCTCCTCATCAATTTCAAGGGGCAGAAGATCGGGGTCAGGAAAATATCGATAATCATTTGCCTCCTCTTTACTCCTCATGGGGCGTGTTTCATCTCTTTCTGGATCATAAAGACGAGTTTCTTGAATAATCTCTTCTCCATTCTCCAATCGATCAATTTGTCTCTCAACTTCAAAATTGATTGCATTCTCTACGAAACGGAAAGAATTGATATTTTTTACCTCAGCTCTTGTGCCAAATTCTTTTTGTCCAACAGGTCGAACGGAGACATTTGCATCACATCTGAATGAGCCTTCCTGCATGTTTCCATCTGATATTTTTAGATATCTAACAAGCTGGTGAATCTTTTGCATATATGACGATGCTTCTTCAGCAGATCTGATATCAGGCTCTGAAACAATTTCTAAGAGTGGTGTGCCAGCTCTGTTTAAATCAATGGCTGTTTCATTATTAAACTTATCATGTATTGATTTCCCAGCATCTTCCTCTAGATGTGCTCTGGTGATACCAATATCCTTTTTTGTTCCATCGCTTAACTCGATCTCAACTGTTCCACTCTGAACAATCGGCAACTCATATTGACTGATTTGATAGCCCTTAGGTAAATCTGGATAAAAATAGTTTTTTCTTGCAAAGATTGATCTGCGACTGATTTTTGCATCAATTGCAAGACCAAACTTTATTCCCATCATAACCGCATCTTTATTTAATACTGGCAATACGCCTGGATAACCCAAATCTATGAGCGAAGTATTGGTGTTTTGTTCTGAGCCATAGGCTGTTGATGCGCCTGAGAAAATCTTACTATTCGTATCAAGCTGAACATGTATTTCAAGACCAATTACTGTTTCCCAGTTCATCAGTCTATCCCTCTACATATTTCAGGTGTTTGCAGATGCCAATCGGTTTCCATCTGATATCTATGAGTAATATTCAGTAGGTCGTGTTCTTTAAAATGTGGTGCAATAATTTGTAATCCAAATGGAAGTTCTTCAACAAAGCCAATGGGATGAGAGATAGCAGGTACTCCAGATAAGTTCGATGAGATTGTATAAATGTCATTCATATACATGCTCACGGGATCATCGACCTTTTCACCCAATTTAAATGCTGATTGCTGTGTCGTTGGGCCCATGATGACATCAACTTCTTTAAAAGCAGTTAGAAAATCCTGGTTGATAAGCTGTCTTACCTTCTGAGCTTTAAGATAATATGCATCATAATATCCCGCTGATAGGACATATGTGCCTGTGATGATTCTTCTTTTAACTTCCTGCCCAAATCCCTCTTTTCTGTTTTGTTTATAGAAAGTATCCAGATCATTGCTCTCGGTTGATCGGTGACCGAATCGAACGCCATCATATCTCGCAAGATTAGATGAACACTCTGCAGGAGCAACAACGTAATATGTTGGAACAGAATATTTAATGTTGGGCAAACTGATATCTTTAAATTTCAGGCCTAATTTCTCATACTCATGAATGGAATCGGTCACGAGTTTTTGAAACCTTGAATCTAAACTCCCATCGAAGAATTCCTTGGGTAAACCAACAACTCTTCCAGCCAAATCATTTTTCAGGAAATCAGAATACTTCGGGACTGTCTCCTTTGAAGAAGTTGAGTCTTTGTCATCGAAGCCTGCCATATGCTCAAGAAAGATTGCTGCATCTTCTGCTGAGATTGAAAGTATTCCTGCTTGGTCGAGACTGGAAGCAAATGCAATCATTCCAAATCTTGAGCATCTTCCATATGTAGGTTTCAGTCCTGTAATTCCAGTCAAAGCTGCTGGCTGTCTAATGGAACCTCCCGTATCTGTACCAAGTGCAATCGGTGCCATTCCAGCAGCAACAGCAGCTGCAGAACCGCCTGATGAGCCGCCTGGTGTTCTCTCAAGATCCCAAGGATTATTAACATTTCCATAAAAACTGGTCTCATTAGATGAGCCCATCGCAAACTCATCCATATTTGTCTTACCCAAAATGACTGTACCCTTTTCTCTCAGGTTTTTAACAACAGTGGCATCATACGGGGAAACAAAATCCGATAACATTTTTGAACCACAGGTCGTTTGATCCCCTTCGCTGCAGAAAATATCCTTCACAGCATAAGGAACCCCGCTTATTTCTGAGTCAGCTTGCTCTGTGTTTGAGTGAAATTCATCATCCCCAATAGAAATAAAAGCATTGATCGAATCATTCATTTCCCTGATTCGACCGTTATATAGCTTGAAAATTTCTTCAGCAGAAGCTGATTGACTTGCAAGCATGCTTTGAAGCTCTTTTACAGTATGTCGTTTCATCAGTCGATCACTTTAGGGACTTTATAAAAACCATCTTCGGCGAATTCTGTATTCTTCTGATATTTGTCTCTTTCATTAAACTCTGTGACTTCATCAGCTCTGAGTCTTTGCGTCATTTGCAATGGATGAGCCATTGGCTCTATGTCTCCTGTATCGACTTCCTGCAGCTCTTCTATCATGCCAAGAATAGACTGCATTTGACTCAAGAATAGAGATTGCTCCTCCTCATCCAAATTTAATTTTGAGAGGTTGCATAAGTGTTCTATGTCTGATTTATCAATGCTCATGACAATTGGCTAAAAAATATATTACTAATGATAACTTCCTGTTGCTCAAAATCCTACAGGTTGTTAGAGTATGTGGATTGTCTCAGTTTTTTTTCAAGTAAGAAATGCTTAAGAGTATTATTGGATATTTTTCGAATGATCTTTCGATCGATCTTGGCACAGCGAATACGCTGGTTTATGCCAAGGGCAAAGGCGTTGTTCTCAATGAGCCTTCTGTCGTTGCACTTCGAAGTGAAAACGGTAAACCCACAAAAACAGTTGTAGCAGTTGGTGCTGATGCAAAAGCGATGCTTGGTAGAACACCCGGAAGCATTGAGGCAATAAGACCACTTAAAGATGGCGTCATCGCTGACTTTATTGTCACAGAAGCAATGCTTCAAGCCTTCATTAAGAAAGCACATGGAAACAGAATTTTTAGACCAAATCCTAGAGTATTGGTTTGCGTGCCCTACGGATCAACCCAAGTCGAAAGAAGAGCCATAAGAGAATCTGCTGAAGGTGCTGGCGCAAGAAAAGTTTTCCTCGTTGAAGAGCCAATGGCTGCAGCAATAGGAGCAGGCCTACCCGTTCATGAAGCAAGAGGCTCGATGGTTGTTGATATCGGTGGCGGAACATCAGAGATAGCTGTGCTTTCATTGAATGGAATCGTTTATGGAAACTCAGTCAAGATAGGTGGAGATACTTTTGATGAAGCCATCATTAATTTCATCAGACGAAATTACGGAATTCTCATTGGTGAAGCAACAGCTGAAAAAATAAAACATGAAATTGGAAGTGCATATCCAAGTGATACTGTCAGTGAAATCTCAGTTAAAGGACGAAATTTATCAGAGGGAGTGCCTAGGACATTCACATTGAATAGTAATGAGATTTTAGACTCATTACAGGAACCACTACAAGGAATTGCCAACGCATTAAAATCAGCTCTGGAACAAACCCCTCCTGAGCTTGGCTCTGATATAGCTGAAAGAGGCATCGTCCTAACTGGGGGAGGCGCACTTCTTCAAAACATAGAAAAACTTTTGGCTGAAGAAACTGGTTTGCCAGTTTTAATTGCTGAAAACCCCTTAACTTGTGTTGCAAGAGGTGGGGGAAGGATTATTGACATCCTCGACGAGAAAGGGGCAGACTTTTTTGAACTAACCTAAATCATTCGTTAGCGGGCTATTATGGCAATCAATCCCGGTCAGAGAATCCACCGTTACGAAAAAAATTATTCATCTTATCGCCTGATTTTTTTAATCATTCTCTCCTGCGTCCTGATGTATCAAGATTCTCAGGATGGCTATACCAATAAACTTCGAACATATTTATCAGCATTGGCATATCCAATTACATACGTGGCCAATCTTCCTAAGAACACCCTTGAAGATTTAAGGATCAATCTTTCTGATAGATCTTCAATCATTGATGAAAATAAAAAACTAAAAGAAGAAAATATCAAGCTGAAATCAGATTTACAGAAAGTCTATAAACTGGATGCAGAGAACAAAAGGTTATATGAACTTCTTGGCTCATATCCTGATAGACAAAGAAATTTCTTATTTGCAGATATCATCGCGACAAGTACAGTTCCAGACAGACATCAAATCATAATCAATAAAGGCAGTGATGATGGTGTCAATGTTGGAGATGCTGTTGCAGATCCAAATGGGATCATAGGGCACGTAATCAGAGATCAATTTTTTTCCTCTGAAATATTGCTTATTTCTGATCTCGAGCATGCAATTCCAATTGAAATTATAAGCACTGGGGAAAGAGCGATCGCTTATGGAACTGGCGATATGAATCGTCTCGAAATCAGATCAATACCACCAAATTCAAAGGCTCAAAGAGGCGATATTGTTATTACATCTGGTTTGGGCGGAAGGTACCCTGAAGGTTTTCCCATCGGTGAGATATCAGAAATAGATAGAAAAGAAGGTGAAAATTTTTTAACCATTAATCTGACACCTTTTGCAGATCTAAAAATCATTAATGAAATTTGGGTCATTCAAACCGAGGTCATTGAGGATGAATAAGAAAATCAATAATCTTATATTTGTTTGGCTGATCATGCTTCTAACGACGATGATGACCATAATGCCTTTGCCTGATTTTTTCTATGGGATCAGAATTGAATGGGTCGCGATGGCGGTCATCTTTTTCTCGATCATGAATGCTTCACTTATGGGAGTGATTGCGGCATGGATAGTAGGACTTTTATTGGACCTTCTGCAAGGAGGCTTACTTGGAGAAAATGCACTGATCCTTTCTGTCATCAGTTATTTATCTTATCGATTCAGATTCCAAATTCGTGTCTACCCTGACTGGCAAATTATGATTGTAACCCTCTTTCTACTTTCTTTTGGAAATCTAATATCACTCTGGATAAGAGGATTCAGTGGTCGTGTACTTTTTATAACTGAAGAATGGATGAGCATTTTCATTGCTGCATTAATTTGGCCGGTCTTTATGAGAATACTTCAAGTTCTGCAAAATTATTTTGTTGAAGACTGATGGACAATTTTAAAACCAGACAAGCTCAAGCAGTGGAAAGATCTGTTTTCCTCAATCGAATTCTATTCTCTTCGATAGCCATACTTTTTCTAGGTGGCCTTATTATTTCAAGATTGATTTATCTCATGGTTATCGAATCGGATGAACTGAGTCTCAGATCAGTGAACAATACACTGAGAACGCAATCTATCCCGGCTCCAAGGGGGTTGATTTACGATAGAAACATTGAACTAATTGCAGAAAACAAACCCAAGTTTCAATTGGAGATGGTTCCAGAACAGGTGAAAAAGCTTCAGGATTCACTTCTATATCTCACAAACTTAGGAATCCTAAATGAGAATGAAATACCAATCATCGAAAAAAGGGTTCAAAGAAACTATCAATTCAAAAGTATTGTCATAAAAAGAGATTTGGATGAGAGAGAGATGGCAATATTTGCAAATAACAGAATGTTACTAAAAGGATTTGATATCAAATCAAGGTTAACTAGAAATTACCCGCAAAATGAAATATATGCTCATGTTGTAGGTTATATGGGCTCTATCTCTAATACTGACTACCAACGCTTTGATCCTGCTTTCTATACTGGCAAAGAGCAAATTGGTAAATCGGCAATTGAAAGAGAGTATGAGCATATTCTAAGAGGCGTACCTGGTAAACAGAAGTTATTGGTTAATGTCAGAGGTCGAGTAATGGATGAAATAGAAAAAGAAGCCTTCAAATCCGGCAATGACATTATTCTGACTCTCAATAGCGAATTGCAAAGAACAGCATATGAATCCATGGCTGGAAAAAAAGGTTCTGTCGTGGCACTGGATCCAAGAAATGGGGAGATTCTAGCTATGATCAGTATGCCCTCTTTTGATCCAACGGCTATCAGCCTCGGACTCTCACAATCTGATTTTGAAAAATTAAATAAAGACAAAAAGAGGCCGTTATTTAATCGAGCAATAGCTGGGCAATACCCTCCCGGTTCCACTGTAAAACCCATGCTTGCTCTGGGCGCCCTTGATATGGGGATTGTCGACTCAGAATACTATCTGCCATGCGAAGGAGAATTCAAACTTCCAAACTACTCCAGGCCATTCAGAGATTGGGCAACTCATGGTTCGGTCAATGCAAAGAGAGCGATTCAAGCTTCTTGTGATGTTTATTTTTATGAAACAGCTGTTGAAATGGGAATCGAACGCATGAGTTCATTTTTAAAACAATTCAACTTGGGTACACAATCAAGAGTGGATTTAGGCTCTGAGAAAAAAGGTGTGGTTCCAAATCAAGAATGGAAGAGGAATAATTTTACATCAAAGCAAAACCAAAGTTGGTATCTGGGTGAAACAGTGATTGCAGGAATTGGACAAGGTTATATGCTCGCCACACCCATGCAATTGGCATATGCAACTTCTATCATTGCAAATAGAGGATTTGCTTTTAAACCTCACATTTTAAAACAAATAAATCTGAAAGATTCTAACGAGTCATTAACAACTGAACCTGAAAGAATTGATCATGTAATGAATATCGATGAGAAATATTGGGATGTAGTATTTGATGGAATGAATGCAGTTGTAAATGAACAAAGGGGTACTGCGTATGGTGTGTTTCCTGAAAATTCAGATATTGCTGGCAAAACTGGCACCTCTCAAGTTTTCAGCATGGATAAACGCTCTGGTGACGATGTGCCAGAAGAATTGAGAGATCATGGACTCTTTATTGGGTTTGCTCCCATAAATAATCCAGAAATTGTGATTGCTGTAATTGTTGAAAATGGAGGTGGTGGTCGAGTTGCTGCAGCGCCAGTTGCAGAAAGAATGTTTAACAAATTCCTAGAAATTGGAGGCAGAAAAGTTGCTGAATCAAATTGAAACTTGGCAAATCCAGTCAAAAGAAGGATTGATGAATCAACTTCATATTGATTTACCCTTAATGATTGCAGTACTTCTAGCAAGCACTGTGAGTGCAATTGCAATTTTTTCTGCCTCCAACAGCAGTGAAGCCTTTCTCACGTCACATCTCATAAGAATAGGTCTATCAATCCTTGCTATGATTGTAGCTGCACAATTTAGCCCACTGTTTTACTCAAGAATATCTCCCTGGCTTTATTCAATATGCTTGATTCTTCTGATCGCGGTTTTCTTCTTTGGAGAGACTAGAAATAATGCTACTCGATGGATTGATATAGGGATCTCTTTTCAACCCTCAGAGTTACTCAAGATTGCAATGCCATTGGTTGTGGCTCGATATATCGCATCTGGATCTATACCATTGAATAATATGAACATTGTGGCGTCTTTGGTGCTCGTACTTCTTCCTACTGCTCTAATTTTTAAGCAGCCTGATCTAGGGACGTCCGTTCTCATAGCTTTTTCTGGATTGATTATCATTTTCTTGTCAGGGATAAAAAAACGTTATCTCTTTTCAGCCATTATTCTTTTCCTCGGTTGCCTTCCATTCATCTGGAAAACAATTCACCCATTTCAACAACAAAGGGTTCTGACCTTCCTTGATCCTGAGAAAGATCCTCTTGGGGCTGGTTACCATATCATTCAATCAAAGATTGCGATTGGCTCAGGAGGTGTGTTTGGAAAAGGATGGTTAAATGGTACTCAGGGCCAACTGGATTTTCTGCCTGAAAGAACAACTGATTTCATTTTTTCAATACTGGCAGAAGAATTTGGGTTAATTGGTGTTCTTTTTATAATATCTATTTATCTGTTCATTGTGGGAAGAGGTCTATTAATTGCCATCAATTCTGATGACCTCTTTGCAAGATTGGCCGCATCGAGTATCAGTCTGACATTTTTTATATACGTCTTCGTGAATATAGGCATGACAACTGGACTTCTTCCAGTTGTTGGCGTTCCGCTTCCTCTGATAAGCAAAGGAGGTACGTCCAGCCTCACTCTCATGGCAAGTCTCGGTATATTGATGTCACTTCACACACATAAACGTTTAATACCAAAATAGGATTTGAAAATGATTCGCCAAACAAAATACCTAGTCATCAATTTAGCTCTTTTGATCAGTCTATACCCAACTATTGCAACAACAGATCAAGAAACAGAAAAGGATCTTCTGATAAATGAATTGATTCAGGAGCATGGATTTGATGAGCAATATGTAATAAATATTTTCGATAATACGAAGTTTTTACCTGAGTTGATTGAATCAATATCAAAACCAGCCGAAAAAACAAAAACTTGGCCAGAATACAGAGACATCTTCATCACAAATAAAAGGATCGCCGCAGGAGTCCTTTTTGCAAAACAAAACAATGACATCATTAATCGTGCCGTCGCTGAAATGGGAGTGCCAAGAAAGATCTTGCTTGGCATATTAGGTGTCGAGACTTATTTTGGACGAATTCAGGGAAGTTACAAAGTTATGGATTCACTTTACACTCTTGCCACTGGATATCCCCCAAGGGCAAGTTTCTTCAAAAGCGAGCTGATCAATCTTTTTTACCTATGCAGAGAAGAAGATTTGTCAATTCTTGATATAAAGGGCTCATATGCCGGTGCGATGGGTGCAGCTCAATTCATTTCATCCAGTTATAGAAACTATGCTGTTGATGGAAATACGGATGGAAAGGTTGACCTTTTTGATAGCTGGGACGATGTCCTAATGAGCATTGGAAATTACTTGAAGCAAAACGGATGGGATACATCAAAACAGATTTACAGTCGCTATCCAGCAAATGAAGTCCAAGTTTCGAAATTATCCTCAAAAACCATAAAGCCAACATCAACAATTCAAGGTCTTCTAAGTCATGGCATTGAGATCGACGGCTTTAATAATGATGACATAGCGCAATTGATTCAGTTAGATGACCAAGATTTAGGAAGCGATTCTTATATTGGCCACCATAACTTTTATGTTATAACGACTTATAATCGAAATGTGATGTATGCATTGGTTGTGATTCAACTCGGAGAGTCCATAGAACGTTATCTGAATTAATCAAAGTTTATGAAGAAGTTACTTTTCCTATTATTCTCTTTTACACTGACGATGTCGGGATGCTCTCTGCGCCAACAAGACAACAGTTTCAATCTGACTGAACAAGAAGTGACCTCAATTCTAAATGATGCATGCACCATCAAGCGTGATACAAGGCAACGATATAAAATTGATGGGAAGAGATATAAAACGCTTTCATCTAGCAAAGGTTATAAAAAAAGGGGCATTGCCTCATGGTATGGTGCAGACTTTGATGGAAAACAGACTGCTTGCGGAGAGGAGTATGATATGTATGATTTCACAGCCGCTCATAAGACACTCCCGCTGCCTTCTTATTTGAAGGTCCAAAATCTCAGGAATGGAAAAACAGTGATTGTCAAAGTGAATGACAGGGGCCCATTTGTTGATGACCGTTTAATTGATTTATCCTATGCCGCAGCCAAAAAAATTGACATGCTTGAAAGCGGAACATCGCCAGTTAGAGTTTTTGCTGTTAGTGAAGCTGAGGCTGCAAATTATTTCAAAAATAATGAAAAGTCGATCTTCTCGCTGAGCATATTTGAGAAAATAGTTAATAGGAATAAGAGAAGCATTACACTTCAGGTGGGGGCTTTCAGCAATTCTGATGGTGCAAACTCACTCAAAAAAAGAATTGAAAGCCTGGGCGTAGACAATGTTTTCATTTCCAAGGCTCGGTCGAAAAGAAAAACATTCCACAGAGTCAGGATTGGCCCAGTAAAAACATCAAGAGAGTATGAGGATGCAATCAGAAAACTCAGTTCTTTGTCCCTAGATATCAACCTGATATCCGACTGACAAACCTTCTCCGCATACCTAAAAGAATAGTTTTATGTTATTGTTGAAAAAAAATTGTAGAGTTTTGACTCTCATGCATCCAATGCCCATGAAAACGCCTCTTAAAATTTTAAATCTTCTAATAGTGCTTCTATTTGCCCCGATAGCTAATTCAATCGTTATCGTGCCAAAACCACCTGAAATAAAGGTCGAGAGCTATGTTCTCTATAATCCTAATACAGGAACAATCATTGCCAGTGAAGAAGAAACAAATCAAATCAAACCAGCAAGCATTACTAAATTGATGACAGCATATACTGTTTTCCATGCCATCAAAGAGGAGCAAATAGCGATGGATGATCCAGTAAGGGTAAGCGATTATGCAATGTCTGTAGGTGGATCAACAATGTTCCTGAATCAATATATGGATGTAACCGTTGAAGACCTTATTCAGGGCATGATAATAATTTCGGGAAATGACGCTAGTGTTGCATTAGCTGAGCACATTGCAGGCAATGAAGAAACATTTGCAATCTACATGAATATGTATGCTGAAGCGCTTGGAATGAAAAATACAAATTATACAAATTCAAGCGGTCTTGAAGATGAAGAGCATTACTCATCAGCACTTGATATTGCAATGCTTGCAGGAAAGATCATCGATGAGTTTCCAGAACATTTTCACTATTATTCTCAGAGAACTTTCGAGTTTGATCAGGCAAAGGACCTCAAAACAGGCAAGCCAATTCTTCAATACAACAGAAATAAATTATTGAGGAGAGACGCATCAGTCGATGGAATGAAGACAGGCTATACAAGGTCAGCAGGTTATTGCCTGGTTGCAACAGCTGAAAGAGATGGCACTCGATTAATTGCAGTTGTCACTGGAGCCAAATCTGATGATGAGAGAAACAATGCCGCAACTGCTCTACTGAACTATGGTTTTCGTTTCTTTGAAGAAAGAATGGTTATTGAATCTGGAAAAGACTATGGCAAAACCCAAGTCTGGAAAGGGATGTCAGACTCTGTTCAAATGGTTGCAAGAGATCAAATCGAATTGACCATAGCAAAAGGCATGTTTGATGAGATTGAATCATCTGTTGAAGTGTTCGAACCGGTCATAGCTCCAATTCCATTGGATCAACCAATTGGAAAACTCACCATGAAGCTGGAAGGCAAAATCATTGCTGAAAGCAACCTCTATCCAGAGAAAGAAGTCAATGAAGACAGTCTTTGGGGATGGTTATATGATTCTGCATTGCTTCTTTTTGAATGATTTGAAGATCTGATCAAGAGAAGAAAAATGGTTCTCAAAGATTTCGGTCTTATGGACTATCAAGAAGCGACTCTGATGATGAAGTCCTTTAACGATAATCGTGGGAAAGATACGCAAGATGAGATTTGGATTCTTGAGCACAGTCCTGTATATACCTATGGTGTCAGTACAGATGCAATGAATATTCCTGCTCATTTACCACACCCATTAATTAAGACAGATCGTGGTGGGGAAATAACATATCATGGCCCTGGGCAAATGGTTGTTTACATCTTAATGGATTTTCACAGAGCCTTGATTAAACCAAAAGATTTCATTAGAAAGTTTCAGGTCTCTATACACAAAGCAATTTTAGCCTATTGTCAAAATTTGGTCTTGAATGAAGAAGAGATAGGCATTTTTTTCAAGCATCAAAAGATTGCAAGCTTTGGCTTAAAAATGACAAAAAGAGGAAGCTATCATGGTGCAGCAATTAATCATCACATGAATCTTGATGCTTGGAATGAGATTATAATTTGTGGGAATCCAGATCATCAAGCAACTGATCTTTTTTCACTGGGTGCATCTGTTGATAGGGATGATTTGGCTGATGAAGTAATAAGAAATATTGGACTTGAATTTGATAGCGATATACTCAAAGCCTCTTAAATGCAGAGTCTAAATCTGAAATCAGATCCTCTGTATCTTCAAGACCAACATGAATTCTAACTATGGTATTTCCTAATTCCTCCAAAGAAGACTTCCTGTCTTTTTGAATCCTAACTGGCGTAGCAAGCGACTCAAAACCTCCCCAACTGTACCCCATAGAAAAAATTTGCATGTCATCAAAAAACTTCTCTAAGTTTTGATCTTGATATTTTTGATTCAATACGATTGACATCAGGCTTCCTCCACCTGTGAAATAATTCTTCCAATTTTGAAAATATTCAGAACTTGGCAATGGAGGAAATAGAACTGTTTGAACCATTGGATGAGCATCAAGCCATGCGGCAATTTTCATTGCGCTCTGAAATTGTGCTTCCATTCTCACGCCCATTGTTCTCAGTCCTCTTAAGCCTAAATAACAAGCATCCGGTTCGGCACAAATGCCTTGATTCCTTGCAGAATTCTTGACCCTTAAGAAGGTTTTCTCATTACATGCTACGATTCCCAACATTGCGTCTGAGTGTCCAACGACATATTTTGTGGCAGCCTGAATTTCTACATCAATGTCATGCTCAAAAGTCCTGAAATAAATTGGTCCAGCCCAAGTATTATCAAATAATATTGCTATCTCTTGTCCGATTTCACTGGATCTTTTTCTGATTGCATTGATGACGGTTTTCAGGTCAAAAATCTCAAATGTATTTGAGCTTGGAGCTTCCAAATAAACCACTCTTGTATTGGGCTGAATTAAATCTACAATTTCTTCACCAATCATCGGCGAGATAAAATCAAATTCAACACCAAACTTTGATAAATGCCCAGAGAAAAGTTCTGCTGTTGGCTCATAGGCGCCTTCTGTGACCAAAGCATGGCTCCCTTTCTCCATGAATGCACTGATGGCAATATTTATTGCGGACATTCCTGAGTTTGTCGCTATAGAGCGGTATGCACCAGAAAGCTCACTATAAGCTTCTTCGAGTGCAAGACTGTTTGGAGAACCCAGGCGACCGTATCGATAAGTAGAGTACTCATGGTCCCAATCTTTGTATTCCTTCAAGGTATCAAACAAGACTGTTGATGATCGGTAAGGTGGTATATTGACTGCGCCCCTGGCATAATCACTCGACCTACCTGACTGAGCTAAAATTGTTTTTGACTTTCTTTTCTTCTGCTTATTCATTATTTTGTCTTCTTCTGCATATATTCTCGGCCTCGGCTAACCTATCTGCAGTTCCTACATCCAACCAATCACCATGATATATCTGACCCGTAATCATTTCTTTTTCGATATGCTCTGTTAACAAATCTGCGAGTGTAAAATATCTCTGTTTTGATTGCGTGAAGCAGTCGATTGAAAAATAACTGATACCGCTAAAAGTATATCGTTGATTACCGGAAATGGTAACTCTATCTCCCTCTAAACAAAAATCACCCGACAAATTGTGATCAGGATTTGGAACCAATATGATATGGCCCATCACACCAGAATTTAATTGAATGGCGCTGAAAGAAAAGTTGGTCATGATATCTGCATTAATGACCCAAAAATGATTGTCATTGATTAAACCTTTTTCAATGATATTGAAAATTGCCCCAGCAGTGCCCATTGGCTCCTCACCCTCATGAATATAGTCAAAACTTATATTTGATTGCTTATGATTTTGAAGAAATGATTCGATCTGATCTCCCATCCTGGAACCATTGACAATAATCTTTTTTATTCCAGATTGATCCAGACAATCGATGTTTCTCTGAAGCAGAGTTTTTCCCGCAACTGTTATCAAAGGCTTGGGAGTCTGATTGGTCAGTGGTTTCAATCTCTCCCCCTTTCCTGCAGCTAGAATAATTGCTGTCATTCCATTCATTGGAGCTTTAATTGAGCCAAAAAATATTCAATGACTTCATATTGTTTGCTTAGGTGCTTTAAGTAGCTCATTGTAAGGGGTATGTCATTGACATAGGTGTCTTTTTTATCTCTGTGTTTCAACCTGGAGAAGATACCTATTGCTTTCAGATGTCTTTGTGCGCCCATTAAATCAAAATCGATTATGAATTCACTCAACGGTTTATTCGTCATTTGATTTTTAACCAAATGATCATAATACATTCTCAACATATCATGCATATGAGGCAGATCAATCTTGATATAACAATCTCTGAGCAATGAAACGATGTCGTAAGTGATCGGGCCACATACAGCATCTTGATAATCGATCAGTCCCAACTCACCATCGTATGAAATCATTATATTTCTGGAATGATAATCTCGATGAACAAAAACCTTGTCTTGGTGACCTGCTCTATCAACCAATTGAGAAAATAACGGATTAAAATCTATCTTTTCAATTTGTTTGACATTTAATCCAAGTTCATAAAAGCAAAACCACTCCTTGAACAGCTCCATCTCTGCTTGCAATAAAGCATCATCATATTGTGGAAGTTGACTTTTGAGCCTGTCACCATTGATCTGCATCAAAACCAAGAGTTCGATGGCCTTTGTATAAAAATCTTGAAAAACTTTCTCATGCCTATGATCAAAAAGACTCTTTGAGCCAAGATCACTGATTAAGAAAAACCTACCAGAGTCATCAATTTGATGAATGGTTGGTATTGGCATTGATATTTGCTTGAGAAGATTGGTTATGCCTATAAATTTGTCATTGTTTTCCAAATTAGGGTCAGAATCCATCACAATAAATGGTCCTTTGTCATCATCTAAAACCCTGAAGTAATTCCTGAAACTGGCATCGGAATTAACTGGCTTAATCTCAGAGAAGGAATAGCCCTCTATGGTGTTTAACCATTCGTAAATATCTTTGCTCAAATCACTCATTCAAAAAATCATTTTTCATTCATTATAAACCAGTTGATAAAAGAGAAAGATCAGTAAATTCAGCATATATCATATAAAATTGTTTCAAATGAATTCGATCGATTCTTGGATAAAAGAACAGAAGGCTTATATCTGCATGATATTTGTTATCGCCTGCTTTGGCTCCTCAGAAATTGTGTATTCTCAGAATATTTGTATCGTAAACGATATAGATGATTTCCTAACAAGAAATGACTTTATCGCATCAGGATTAAGCAATGAAATAAGGATTACATCAGGTAACAATACCATCACTGCGGGACAAGCATCCTATGATGAGAGTGGAAGCTCTATCAATGTAAGCGGCGGTGTTACACTAGAAAACCCGAACCTATTCATTCAAGGACAAGCAGCATTCATCAATACCGATGATGAGACAGCTGTCTTGAAAAACACTCAATATTTCTTTCCTAATATTCCTGCCAGAGGAAGCAGTGAAGAATTTCGAATTGAGAAGGAAAATCATTATGTTTTGACTAAACCAACTTATACAACTTGCAATCAAATGGATCAATCCTGGGAATTGGTTGCTGATGAGATTTCAATCAATGGTGAAGAAGGCAAAGCAACGAATATTGCCTTACGCTTCAAAAATATTCCAATTCTCTATCTTCCTAAGCTTACTTTTCCAACCAATGATGATAGAAAATCAGGATTTTTGATACCAAGTTTTGGCTCATCCTCAAAAAGGGGTCTTGAAATTGAAATCCCTTATTATTGGAATATTGCACCCAATGCTGACCTCAAGACAACCGTCAATTGGATGAAGAAAAGAGGAACTGAAATAAAGTCTGAGCTTCGATTTCTCACTTCTAGTCAGAATGCAAAGATAGAGTTGAATCATTTACCTTCTGATGATCTGTTCAATGACGATCGAACTTACTCAAAAATAAACTATCAATTTAATCCGTCGCTCAACACACAAATTGAAGTAACTGGAGAGTATGCCTCTGATACAAATTATTTTGAGGACCTCAGTCAGAGCACGAATGAAAGCAGTAGAACTCATCTTGCTCGTGATGTTGTATTCAAGTCATTCGGTAAAAATTGGATGATGAATCTAGGAATGACCAATTATCAAATGTTGGATGATCAACCAAAATGCCTCGCGATTGGCATTTGTGATCAAAATGATCCCTATCGACTCAAGCCGTATATGAATTTTAATGGAAACTGGCAAAGCAAAGAGTCAAAAATCAATTTGAATATTGATTCTGAGCTTGTTTTTTTTGACCATCTGCAAAGTGAAAGCGGAGAGAGAATAAGCAATCGAACCACTTTGTCAAAATTATTCAATTTCAGTGGGATTGAAGTCAGGCCTGCCGTGGCGATTGATTATGCAAAATTTAAGCCTGATTCTAATGAAAAAGATGCCAATAGAACCATACCCATATACAGTCTTGATATAAAAGCGAATCTTATAAAGATCACGAATAATGGCGTTATTCGCCGTTCGATCCAGCCCCGAATCATGGCCGTGTATATCCCTTTCGAAGATCAAAGTGACTTCCCTTTTATCGATACACTGATGCCGGACTTCAATTATTTCCAGCTCTTCAATGAGAATCGTTTCACCGGCAATGACCGCATAGGAGATACATCGAAGATTAGCTATGGCATTGTTGCAAAGAGAACTCGTATTCAATCAGGTAAAGATTTCTTTGAGTTTACACTAGGGCAAACATTGCATCTAAAAGATGAAAAGATTGCTATGCCAGGAGATTCAATCAGAAGATCTGGTTCTTTGACAAATCTCGCATCCTTGGACATTGCAATCACAGAATCCTTAAACTTGAAATTGGATCATTACTGGGACTCAGATGTCGATGAGATGAAAAGAAGCCAAATTGGGATAGAATATAAAGATAGTGGAACAAAGCGTTTAAATTTAGCTTATCGATTTAGAAAGCAAAATATCAAACAAGTCCATGGTTCATTTTCATGGCCAATCAAAGATCAGTGGAGCTTTATCGGGCACTACAAATATTCGATCAAAGATAGAAAAACCATAGACCAGTTCTTTGGGCTCAATTATGAAACTTGTTGCTGGAGTATTTCAGCTGTTTCAAGGAAGCATCTTGTTTATCGAAATGGTGAAACAGACACATCTTTCTCAATCCAATTCATGTTCAAAGGGTTGGGTGAATTCGGAACGCCAATAAATCGAATCTTTGAAGATGGTATTTTTGCATATGATCAATCATAATTTGTCTTCAGATATGATTAGAAAAATAAAATTATTAATTCTCATACTCATCCTTCATTCAAATCAGGGTGTAACACAGACTCGAGAAATTGGAGGGACTGGTGATTTTGTTGATGGGATTGCTGCAATTGTCAATGATGGAGTTGTGCTCAGAAGTGAGGTTGAAGACCAAGTAACAATGCTACTGAGAAATTTTGAAAGACAAGGTGCACAACTTCCACCCATCGGGCAATTGAGAGAGGATGTGCTTGAAAGGTTAATCTTGCAGAGGATTCAGCTTCAAAGAGCAGAGAGGTATGGAATCAGCATATCCGATGAAGGCTTGAATGCTGCAATCAATAATGTTGCTCAAAATAACAATGTCACGTTTGAAGAATTTCCTGAAGTTTTGGCAGCAGAAGGGATCGATTACTTCAAATATAGAAATGAATTAAAACAACAAATTACATTGGATGAGCTCAGACAACGTGAAGTTTCCTCAAGAATTTCTGTTTCACAAAGTGAGTTGGATAGCTATTTGATTTTACAAAGAGAAGAGGACCAAAAGGCCTATGATTATGACCTGTCCCACATTTTAGTGCCATTAACAAGTCGTTCTGGACAAGGTGAAATCAATCGAAAACAAGAACTGATTATTGATCTGCGATTGAAGATTGAGAATGGAGAAGCATTTGAAACAATTGCCAGAAATTTTTCTGGAGGACAGCAATCCTCTAATGGTGGAAGGTTGGGCTGGATGAAAGGCAGCGAATTGCCTGAAATATTCGTGTCAGCAATTAGAAATACAAAGATCGGTGAACTCTCGCAGCCATTTCAGAGCGCTAGTGGCTTTCACCTGCTCCAGGTCAATGGGATCAAAGGAAATGATCCAGTAATTGAAGAGCAAATAAATGTCAGGCATATACTCATTAAAACGAATGAAATACTAGACGATGCTGCAGCTGAGGAGAAGCTCAAGACCATTCGTACACAAATCATAGATGAAGGGGACTTTGGAGCTGTTGCATCTGCTGTTTCTGAAGATCCAGGTTCTGCTCAAGACGGTGGCGATATGGGTTGGGCCCCAAGGGGATTTTTTGTTCCAGAGTTTGAAGAAATTGCTTATTCATTGGAAATGAATCAAATCAGTGCGCCTTTCAAATCAAGATATGGATGGCACATTATCCAATTCATGGGGCAAAGATCGCATGACATCACTGAAGAAGTTCAAAGAAGAAAGGCTGTCTCTGCCATAAGAAACTTGAAGCTTTCCGATGAAATAGAAATATGGGCCAGAGAACTCAGGGATGAAGCTTACGTAGAGAAGCTTCCATTCGACTGATTTTCTAATTAAACAGAATGTCTGAACTATACGCTGTAACATCAGGTGATCCAGCCGGTATCGGGCCGGATATCTCCCTCAAGATAGCTCTCAGGGATGACAGTCATCAATTTGTCGTATTGGGCAATATTGAACTGCTCAGAGAAAGAGCCGTGATGCATGCCATGGATGTTAAATTTATTGAGTTTGATGAATCAGCCCTAGATTCTCAAATCCAGAAAAATACACTCTTGGTCAAAGACTTCAATCTGAATCATGCTGTTCAACCAGGTGTCATGGACTCAGAAAATGGTTCTTATGTTCTCTCTTTGATCGACTATGCTGTTAAAGGATGCCTTGACGGTCGATTTTCTGGATGCATAACGGGTCCAGTGAATAAAGAAGCCATTATCAATAGTGGTTATGCATTCACTGGTCATACTGAATACATTGGGCAGCTTTGTAATCAAGCTCCAGTGATGTCATTTGTCTCAGATCAAATGAGAATTGCATTGCTCACAACACACCTTCCATTCAAAGACGTATCTGCTCATATCACATCTGAATTGATCATCGATGTTGCAAGCATCATTCATGCTGATCTTATGAATTATTTTGGGATACAAAACCCAAAAATTGGTATCACAGGCCTGAATCCGCATGCAGGAGAAAATGGACACATTGGCAAAGAAGAGGAGGAAATATTTCTTCCTGCTTTGAGTGCATTAAATGAATCAGGCATTGATATTAATGGGCCTTTTGCAGCAGACACAATTCTCTTAAGTGACAATGGATATGATCTGATACTGAGTATTTTTCATGACCAACTTCTGCCATTATTTAAGTATGCAAACCCTCACCTCTCAACAAACGTTACCATGGGCCTAAAAATAATAAGAACATCCGTAGATCACGGTGTTGCATATGACAAAGTAGGAATGTCAGACATTAATCACCAGAGCCTTTATCATGCCTTGGATACTGCAAAATCAATGGCCAACTCTTATGAAAAAACCAAGTCAACTCAAAGCTAAGAAACATTTAAGCCAGAATTTTTTGACCGATCAGAATGCAATCAAAAGGATCATCAAGTCCTTCAATTTAGCAAAGAGTGACCATGTTATAGAAATTGGACCAGGATACGGCTCAATGACTTTTCCAATCATAGGAATGGTCGACTCAATCGATGTAATAGAGCTTGATAAAGATCTTGTTAATCATCTGAATGAGCATGATCAGAAAGGATTGATCAATGTCATTCAAGCAGATGCTTTGAAGTTTGATTTTTCATCGCTTGAGAAGAAAAAAAAGATCCGACTGATCGGCAATCTTCCCTACCATATTTCTACACCTTTGCTTTTTCATTTGCTTGAGTTCTCAGAAATATTTCATGACTTTCATGTGATGGTTCAAAAGGAAGTTGCTGATCGAATGGTAAGCAGCCACAACAACAAAACATATGGAAGATTATCGGTTGCAATTCAGTCGAGATGTTCTGCATCGAAGATACTAGATTTAAAGCCTGGGGCATTTCATCCAAAACCTAAAGTCCTTTCATCAATCGTAAAACTAGAGCCAAAAAAACCCCTTGAAGAAAAGGTCCAGTCTAAATTGGATGGAATTATAAAAATGGCTTTCAATCAAAGAAGAAAGAAAATTCGCAATTCATTAAAGAATTTGTTTACGACCGAAATGATCATAGAATCTGGAATTGATCCAAATGCCAGAGCTGAGAACCTGAGTGTCAATGATTACATTAAATTATCAGAAATTGAGGGGTCGACTCATTGAGGAAAATAGTCATTGGTGATGTTCAGGGTTGCTTGGACGATCTTAAGAAATTACTTGATCTGCTCGATTTCAAATCGTCTTCAGACCAATTGATCTTTTTAGGAGACCTTGTCAATCGAGGTCCTAAATCTTTGGAGGTACTGGAATTTCTATATTCAATGAGCCACTGTGTGTTGAATACCCTTGGCAATCATGATTTTCATCTACTCGCCCTTGTCATTGGAAACCGACCTTATCGTCAAAAAGATCATTCAATTAAACCGATACTGGACTCAAAAAATAAGATCAATCTTATTGAGTGGCTTAGACATCAGCCAATAATGCATGAAGAGCCGTCTTTCAATTCAATCATGGTTCATGCAGGAATCCATCCCTCTTGGGATATATTTCAAGCCAGGTCAATGGCGAGGGAAATTGAATCAATCATACAAAGCAATAATGCCTCAAAAGTTTTATCAGAAATGTATTCCGATGACTCTTGGTCTGATGATTTAGAAGGGACAAAAAAAATAAACTCAATCATCAACTGCTTCACAAGATTGCGGTTTCTGGATCAAAATGGCGTCTGTAATTTTAAAGAGAAAAATTCGCCTGATAATACAGATGATGCATTCATGCCTTGGTTCATGAGCCCAGAAATGAAGATTAGGGATACGAATATTTTATTTGGGCACTGGTCAACTTTGGGAGACTTTCAATATAAAAATATATCCTGTTTAGATGCTGGCTGCGTCTGGGGCGGCGAAATGATTGCGATTGACCTGAAAGAGCCTCAAAAGAGAATTAAGATTCAAAGCTCTATATCGAGATAGGTGCCGATATATGCGGATGTGATTGATAATTGATGAGTTCAAAATCCTCATACCTGTATTCAAAAATTGATGCTGGCTTTCGATTAATTCTGAGAGTTGGCAGAGGATACGGTTCTCTTTGCAGTTGTTCATTTGCCTGCTCCAAATGATTGAGGTAGAGATGCACATCACCCCCTGTCCAAATGAATTCACCCACATCTAAATCACATTGTTGAGCAATCATATGTGTCAACAAGCTATATGATGCAATATTAAATCCCAATCCCAAAAATGTATCACAGCTTCTCTGATAGAGCTGACATGAGAGTTTGCCTTGCGAAACAAAAAATTGAAAAATGGCATGACATGGTGCCAAAGCCATCTTTCCCTTTTTCACATTTTCTTGAGGTGAAATGCTTTCATCAGGTAAGTCGGCAACATTCCAGGCACTCACAATGATTCTTCTCGATGAGGGATTGCTTCTGATTTGATCAATGACTTGCTGAATCTGATCAATGTGTTGGCCATTATTGTGATCAACCCAATTTCTCCATTGAAATCCATAAATGGGGCCTAGATCTCCTGTGTCTGTCTCCCATTCATCCCAAATATGAACGCCGTTCTCTTTGAGTTCATTGTTGTCTGTAGAGCCATCCAGAAACCATAAAAGCTCGTAGACAACTCCTTTGAAAAAAATCTTTTTTGTTGTCAATATTGGGAATCCTTGATTTAAGTCAAAGCGCATTTGATGGCCGAAGAAACTTTTGGTGCCAGTGCCAGTTCTATCGTCCTTGACCTGACCCTCATCAAGAATTTTCTGTAATAAGTCTAGATACTGCTTCAAAGCTTTTCCTTATCTTTTGTCTGATTTAAACTTCTTTGAATCTATGGTTAATTATAATCCATAAACCCAAGATTAGCATGGGCAATGAGAGCAATTGGCCAAGAGTCAACCAGTCGCTATAGAGATAACCAATATGAGCGTCTGGGACTCTAAAGAATTCGATAAGGATTCTAAAAATTGAGTAATAGAATAAGAAAGCAGCTGCGACCAGTCCGCGTCCTCTTTCAAGGCAAGAATAACTCCACAAGATCAAGAATAAAATCAGTCCCTCTAATGCTGCCTCATACAATTGGGTCGGATGACGAACGACTCCATCTACAAGAAATCCTAAGTGGGAGTCTGTTTGCTTTCCCCATAACTCATTGTTTATGAAATTTCCCAATCGCCCAAGACCAAGTCCGATTGGTACAAGAGGCGCAACGAAATCAATCAATGAAATGAAATCTATTTTCAGATTGGATGAAAAAATCTTCGCCGCCAAAATCACGCCTAAGAAGCCGCCATGAAACGACATGCCGCCTTGCCAAATTTGAGGCGCTCTCAAAAACCAATTCATTGGATCAGAAAAAAGTGACTCAGTGTCATAAAACACCATATATCCTAATCTTCCACCAATGATGACTCCAAGCGCAGAATAAAAAATTAAGTCCTCAATTTGATTCTTAGCCAAAGGAGACCAATGTTGGCTCGTCCTTTTCATTGCCAACCAATAAGCCGCAATAAAACCCAATAGATACATCAAGCCATACCAAGCGATCTTTATTGGTCCAAAAGAAAATGCAATTGGATTAATTTCAGGATAAACAAACATTACCAGGGAAGAACCCTGTCATCGACATTGATCGCTTTGTTTCCGTTTTTGTTGATTGTTTCTTGCGACAATGAATCAATGATTCGGATCAAACTTTTAGCGCTCTCATCTGGTGTAATTTTATTTGGCCCCCTATACCCAGACTCTTCCAAAAGTTTTGTATCAACTTGACCGGGCGCAATCAAAGCTGAGATGATGCCTTGATTTCTCAAGCTTGCGTTCATTGCAACAACGGCCATATTCAATGCCGCCTTGCTCATTCGGTAGAAATAAAAATAACTTTGATTGGCAGTGATCTGCATTGATCCGAGTCCGCTTGTCATCGAGACAATCTTCTTTTGCTCACTCAATGAAACATGCTCCACAAATGCCTCAGAAACTTTCAAAGGAGCCAAAGTATTTACTGCAAAAACTTGCTCGAATGTTTCTTCATTCAATGCTCCAAATACCTGATCTCTGATATCACCCAATATGCCAGCATTGTTTAATAACACATCGATCGGTATTCCCTTGTATTTTTCTGCAAGAGCATTGATTTGCTTCTGCGAAGTCACATCAAGCTGCTCGATGTTCACATTGTCATATTTCTCTTTAAGCGAGATGAGATCTGTCGCTTTATCTGGTTTTCTACAGGTTGCAACAACATTCCAACCTTGCTCAGCATAATTTTCAGCAAGCGATAAACCAATGCCTCTGTTTGAGCCTGTGATCAGTACCGTAGATTTATCTAAATCAATGACTGGGCTTTCATTGGCATTCACTTCTGTATTGACTGAAGCGACAAGAAATATTGATATCATTATCAGAAACAGCTTGATCTGATCTGGCTTCGCTGTCTTCATTTAGAGCCTCCCTTAAGTTAAGAATCGCCATTTTATTTTAGATGAACTTAAAAGCTTGCACATCTCGTTTGTGTGGCGAGTATTTAAATAATAGAATTAGATTAGCATCTATTGGAGTACAAACATGGTGTTTATGAAATATATTCTTACGGGCATTCTAATAAATTTATTCATGAATGGAGTGGCTCATGCCAGCCATCATCATGACAGCGAATCAAATAAACCCAGCGGTGATGGTCATTGCACTTACATGGCTGACAATCCATTTGCAGGCGATCCCTATAAAGCATGCAGAACCAATGTTTCAGAAAGCTTTTGTGAAGCTTTTGCAGAAGTTGGGGATGGCGTCGTGACTATTCTCGATCCACAATTTGGCAGCGGAGACTGCCCAAGACAATCCTCGATTGGCTCTTGTGAAAGAGGTGGATGGGAGGAGGTCTATTATGAAGACAGCAACCAAGGGCCCATGGGTGTGAAATTTGGTTGCAATTTTGCAGGTGACTGGATTAAACCATAATTATCTAAATTGAATCCAAAAGCTATGATCAGACGAAATACAATACTCATATCAAATTCAAATATTAAAAGGGGATTTTTTGGGCTCAAGCGTGAAAAATATCAATCAACCCAGGCAAAAAAGGCGTTCGATGGGTAAAAGCGATGCCATTTTGGATTTAATTGCAAAGAATCGTCCTGGTTCTTTTGAAATGCTCATTGAAAAGTATGGCAATCTTGTTTGGTCAATTGGCAAAAAATTTCTGGGCAATCAGTCTGATCTTGAAGATGCAGTTCAAGAAGTGATGATCGCGATTTGGAAGTCTGCTGATAAATTTGATCCAAACAAAGCTTCAGAGATTACCTTCATTTCTATGATTGCAAGAAGACGATTCATTGATTACCTGAGAAAGATCACAAAACATAAATCCGAAGACTCAATGGATGATGAGAATAAAAATATTCATCTCTACAAGGAGTCACTGCTAAATGAAGAAACAGATCTCGCGCTTGTCAAGTCCGCCATTGATGATCTGGATGCCGATGATCAGGAATTGCTTAACCTGTCTGTTTATCAAGGCTACAGTCATTCGGAGATTTCAGAAATCCTCGATATCCCATTGGGAACTGTTAAAACAAGAATAAGAAGAAATTTAATGAAACTAAAAGATGCCTTTGCAACGAATAAAAGGCAGTCGAGGGTAATTCAGCTAAATAATGGATAGAACAAAAGAAAAATTAGATAAGCTTTTAGATCTTCTTGCAATGAGGTCTTGCGAACCATTGTCTCATACAGAAGAGTTGGAGCTGAATCATTTGCTTGATGCGTATCCTGAATATACACCTGATCATTTTGAGCCCATTGCCGCTCTTGCTGATGCATCTTTTTATGTCAATGATGACCTCAATCTATCCAGCATGCCAAAAGCATTCAAACGCAAGATATTGAATGATTTCAATTCAGCCAATAATGGATCGTCCTATCTTCAGATCTTCAAAGATCTCTTCCAAACTCCAAAACTAGCTTGGGCCATGACTTGTCTCCTCGCAATAGGTACCTCAATCTCAATGATTGAATTCAGAAATTATGAGACCAACTATCGCAACCTACCTGTGAAGAAAGCCGTGCTTGAGTTCTCCTCTAGTGATCTCATCGAATACAATTGGTATGCGCAAACAGATGAATTCTGTGATTGCTCTGGGGAAGTCATTTGGAGCGATGATGGTCAAAGGGGTTTCATTACATTGGCAGGACTACCAATGAATGATCCTTCCAAGAATCAATATCAAATATGGATCGTCGATCCAAATATGCACGCAAATCCTGTGGATGGTGGAGTCTTTGACATAGTCAATGCAGATTCTCCAACAATCATACCAATCAGCCCTAAGCTTCCAATTGATAAAGCAAAAGGCTTTGCAATCACATTGGAGCAACCAGGTGGTGTTGTGATCTCTGAGCAACCTCTGATACTCACAGCGCCTAAAGAACGTCCTCAGAATACCTATTCAATTTCTCAAACCACCATCTAACTCAAAAGATCAATTGCTTTGAAGGGCCTCTAAATTTTTAATTTTAGAGACTGCTGATTGCGTGGAGAAATTTTTTTTGAAAGAGCGAGCAGGCAGATGCTTCAGAAATTGCTTTAGGGGAGTACAACTCATAAACTACCTACTCGCAATATAAAAATTCGTTCAGCATATTAAATTGGATTTGCTATCTTGAAAAAAATAATCAAAAGGATATTTCAAACGATTGTTGTATCAATTTGCTCCCTCTATGCTTTCTTGATTGTCTATGCTTACATCCCAAATGAGTCGACCTCATTGAGCCTACTCAAGAGTGATAGAGATCAATTTTTTCAACACAATGAACATCGGGTCAGGTACCAGTTATTTTCAGAATGGAGCTCAGAAAAGCCCAACTTGATTCTGATACATGGATTCGGGAACAGTCTAGGAACTTGGAACAGCTTGGCTCCTAAAATAAGTCGCTCATATAATGTTTATGCAATTGACATGATTGGTTTTGGGTTATCGGAAAAACCCATCCACTATCAATATACAAATATCAATCAAGCCTCCATCATCGAATCATTTGCAGAAAAAATGAATATGGAATCATTCGTTATTGGTGGGCACTCATTGGGTGGCGCGGTTGCAATGCATGTGGCCATGAATAACCAGAAAACTCAGGGGTTGATTTTGTTCAATCCAGGCATCATAAATACGGGTGTTCCTGAGTTTTCTAAATATCTGAATTTAATCTTTCCGATGTCTAGGGTTTCAGCGAAGCAGTTTGCAGACAGAAATTTTAGAGAAACTTTTCTTAAGCGTTCATATCACAATCCAACAATAGTGACGGAGAGAGTCATGGATAGGGTTATGCTTGGAAGTCAAACAGATGACTATATTTCAGGAATGAGTAGCATGCTCAGCAAGTCATATGATGCCAATGAAGCTGATCTGATGAACGAGGTGGAGCTGCCAACGCTGATTGTATTTGGCATTGAAGACCGCAATAAGAGCATGGAAGAAGCCATGCGGCTTAAAAATGGCTTTAAAAACAGTCGCCTAGAAATTATCCAAAATGCAGGTCATTACGTGCATGAGGAATCTCCTGCTTCTGTTTCACAAATCATGATCAAATCGGTAAAATTTCTTACCAAAAAAGATGAATAGAATCATAAAAGCAGAAAGTCGGCATCTCGATGAGCTGGGGAGATTGTTCAATCTCTATCGAGTCTTCTATGAAGAAGCAGATGACTTGGAGAAAGCTTCAAAATACATCTCAGCGAGATTCAATGAAGGTGACTCAATGATCTTTGTTGCTGAAAATGATGATGGACTCTCTGGATTTGTTCAACTCTACCCTTCTTTTTGTTCCGTTAGTGCTGTGCCTATTCTGATCCTTTATGATTTATTTGTTGATCATTCTCATCGAAGCAAAGGCCTCGGACGTTCATTGATGAATGCTGCAAGAGATTTTGCAAGTGAAAATGGCTATAAAAGGCTTGAGTTGGCTACCGCCAAAGACAATTACATTGGCCAATCTCTCTATGAATCACTGGGTTACGAAATAGATCGAGAGTTCCTTCATTATAGTCTGGAAATAGACTAAGCATCCTTCACAGAACCATACTCTGCAATTCCAGCTAAGCTTCTTTTAGGTGCTTTGTAACCCGTATCAATTGATCCTAAAATTTCGCCGTCACTGATTCTGATTTTCATTGCCACACCCGTGAATATATTTGCAGTAAAAAAATGCTCTTGATCATACGAAGGACTGACCTGTGCAATTCCCCACCCATGATCTTCTAAACCTATTGTTTGAATGATTACACCATCTTCGTTGAGGATCTCAATTCGGTCGCCTCTTGAATGCAACAACCTTCCGTCGTTCAAATAATTGATAGCTATTGCAACATTCTGATCAGTGAGATCGCCTGGCAATACCAATAAATCGTCCATCTGTTTTGATTGCTGTATGTCATAACGCATGATCTTTTTTCCAATCTCAGTGGTATAGGTTATAAAAGCTTCGCTGGGATGCATGGTTGAGTGGGTGACGCCTTTGAAATGATGAAATTCTGGAGAGTAAGCAACATCATAAATCTCCTGGAGTTGCAATTTCGAGTCGAACTTGTAAATATTTGCCTCTCCGATCAAATCGCTTCCTGGTAATCTTTTCATATAACTACCTGGATATGGGGTGTTGCCTACAAGCGCTTCGCCCAAATAGATATTTCCATCCTTATCAAAAGTAACATTGGAAAAAGCTCGGTTGGCAAAATGATGATTGGGTAACTGTTTGCCGTCTGGTGAAACCCTGATCACTATATGATTGTGCATATCAAAAGCCCAGAGAACACCTTTGGGGTCAATTTTGAGTCCAATAACAAGAT
Source organism: Pseudomonadota bacterium (assembly GCA_029979325.1). The sequence goes on from JAPOHS010000005.1 coordinate 27,818, forward strand.
GATCCGTTCCTTCGGTCCATAAAATACCCTTGAGATTGAAATCCTTGTCATATTGCAAGATTCTGCCATTGCCTTTGTGATCATCGATGTCTTCAATGAGTTCGGTACAACCAAGGAAGATGTCGCCCAATTCAAAGGGTTTCATCGTATTTTCTTTTTTGTTTTTGATGTCCATAAGTGTTGCTCTATGATGGTAAAGACTTAAATGATATTTTTAAAGTATATTGAGAACTCTATGTTTCAATTTGTAAAAAGTTTTCTAAAGATAATCATCACGCTTATATTGGCTGCATCCTTGATATTGTATGCATTGATCAAGCTTGATATGAGATACCCAAGCGAGATAAGCAAAGAGGAAATAGATTCGAAATACCTTCTAGAATCCTCTGGCTTTATTGAAATCGATGGGGTCGATTTACATTACGCCATCGACGGCTCGGGGCCTGATTTGCTGCTGCTTCATGCAAACTATGCAAATCTTATCGATTGGAAACCATGGGTTAATCAACTCAAAGATCATTACAGAGTCATACGAATAGATATTCCTGGTCATGGGCTTACTGCAGCTGATCCAAGCAATGATTATTCCATGCAAAGAACTGTATTTTTGCTCGAAAAATTTATAAATGCATTTGAGGTTCAAAAACTGAGTATTGCAGGCGCCTCTTTAGGAGGAACCATTGGTCTTCACTATGCAAGAAGGAATCCAGAAAAAGTCGAGAATCTTATTTTAGTGAGTCCAGGCGCACTGAACCCAAGGATAAGAGGAAGAACCGAGCCTGTAACACTGCCAAAACCTTTTGAAATCATAGCCTACTTTACGCCAAGGCTGATTACGGAGTCTTTGCTTAGAAGTGGTTTTGGAGATCCAGAAAATGTCAGCGATGAATTGATTGATCGATGGTATGACTTGTTACTGAGAGAAGGGCAAAGAGATGCGCAGATTGCAAGAGTGAATCAGTATGTATCTGGCGACATTAATCTTGTGCTGAGTGAGGTTACATCGCCCGCATTAATTATGTGGGGCAAAAAAAATAGTGTGGTGCCTGTGGAGCTTGCTTATGAAATGAGGAACATGATGAATAATTCAGCTCGTATAGAGATGATTATTTATGAGTCAGGTGGTCATCAGCTCGTACAAGAGCTTGGATTACAAACAGGAAAGGATGCACTAAAATATCTCATGAAATGGAGAGGAGATGATGATGAATAAACTCAATTTAATATGTTTATTTTTCTTAATGATTGTCACTGATTTATTTGCAAATGATTCTGATTTTTATAAGTCCGGAAGAGAGATCCTTGGTGAAATGGTTGCTATTGAGTCAACAGAGGCAATGGGTTTAGCCTCGACCGTAAGCGAATATGCAGGGTCTGTTTTATTAGACAATGGTTTTATCAGCGCTGACATTGAGGTCGTTGGCCCTACTGAAGAAGCCAAGGGTTTATATGCAATCTATCGTGGACAATCTTCTGCAGAACCTGTGATTGTGATGGCTCATATTGATGTTGTTCCTGCGGTAAAAGAATCTTGGATTACAGACCCGTTTAAAATGACCGAAATAGATGGATTCCTCCATGGACGTGGTACTTCTGATAACAAAGCTGGAGCAGCCGGATTGATTGCAACATTTGCCAAACTGAGAACTGAAGGCTTTGTTCCCAAAAACGATATCATCATGCTTCTCACAGGTGATGAAGAAACTGGCATGCAGAGCATTCGTTATTTTAGAGAAAATTACAAAAATGTTCAGAATGCTGCGTTTGCGTTGAACTCTGATGGAGGTTATCTGACTGGAACAATGGATGACCCAGAAGCATTTAGGTTGCAATCTGCTGAAAAAGTCTATTTCTCTGTCACGCTGACAGCAAAAAATAGAGGGGGTCATAGCTCCATACCAAGAAGAGACAATGCTATTTATGACCTTGCTGATGCAATCAAAAAGATTCAGCAGTTTGATTTTCCGATCTCATTGAATCAAACAACACGTGCAACTCTAGAGTTTCAAATGAAAGATGCAAATGATTCTGAAAAATCAGAAATAAAAATGATTCTCAATGAAGAACAAAACAATTTAAGCCTTCTTGAAAAGTATCCTCAGATGAATGCGCTCACACGGACCACTTGTGTCGCTACAAAATTAGAAGGGGGACATGCTGAAAATGCACTCCCAGTATCAGCCACAGCGACAGTGAATTGCAGACTCCTTCCACAAGATGATTCAAACGAAGTTCTTTCAAAGATAAGAGGTTTGGTTGGCGATGAAATTGTGGTAACCCCAATCACAAATGTCCGAAAAAGCCCAGCTTCACCTATCACAGATCAAATATTGGAGCTGATTTCCTCATCTATAGATGTAGCCTTTCCTGATCTCCCAATTGTTCCGACGATGTCTACAGGTGCCACTGATGCAATTGAGTTGAGAAGCAATGGTGTTCCAGTTTATGGAACCAGTGCAATGATGACTGACCCAACTGGATATAGAGGACATGGGCTGAATGAAAGAATTGAAATCACAGCGTTCAATGCAACGCTTGATTTCTGGTATGCACTTATGAAACAGTTATAAACAATGGATCCCATAAAAATATATAGTTCGGCAAGATGTCCTTACGCTCAAAGGACCAGAATGCTTATGATTGAGAAAGAATTGCCTTTTGAGTTAACCGAAGTTGACTTGAGTAATAAGCCAGATTGGTTTTTAAAGGTATCCCCTTATGGGAA
>JAPOHS010000060.1 GCA_029979325.1 Pseudomonadota bacterium
ATCGGATGAGAGCAGCCTATCACTCGAGGAATATTCAAATGAATATCAATTATCTCAAGAAAAACTTGCATTATCTAAGTCTGATGCAATCGTAATGCATCCAGGGCCGATGAATCGAGGAATTGAAATTTCAAATGAAGTTGCTGACGGAAAACAATCGGTTATCTTGAAGCAAGTAGAAAATGGAGTGGCCGTTCGGATGGCAGTTCTATCAGAGATATTGAAGCAATAAAATGACAAGCAAAAACATCATTTTTGAAGAAAAGGCAGAGATCGTTGAGCAAATAAGATTTGAAGCAGATCAATTTATCACGATCGTGAAGGCAGAAAAATCTTCACAAACTGCTAAACCAGGACAATTTGCATTTGTTGAATGCGGAGGAAATACACTCCTCAGAAGGCCTCTCTCATATCTGCGCTCTTCCAAAGAGGCTGGAACAATAGAATTCATGTACAAAACTGTAGGTCATGGACTCGAATCATTGAGTCAAATGAAAAAGGGTGATGCGATCAAAGTCATGGGTCCGATTGGCAATGGATTTGATCATCCTCTAGAAAAAAAATCTGCAATCCTCATCGGCGGAGGCGTCGGTATTCCACCTGTCTTATTCATGGGTGAAGAGTTAAAAAAAATAAACAAAGGAATTAATTTGGTTGCCTTTTTTGGTTCTGAAATACCTTTTCCATTTCAAACCAGTGCATCTGACTTGGTCATGCCAGGTATCGATGAAGACATCATTACCACGCTTGATGACATGGAAAATGTGGGCATAGCATGTCGGTTATCCAGTCAAGCGGGTTATGAAGGTTGTCACTCTGGCTTTGTAACCGAACTGGCTGACAGTTATATAGATACACTTTCTGATGAAGAAAAGAATGAAACAATCATTTATGCATGTGGACCAGAAAGTATGTTGGAGGCAGTCGCTGTTTTGGCAAAGAGAAAACAATTGGACTGTATGCTTTCACTTGAGGAACATATGGCATGTGCAATAGGAGGATGTGCGGGTTGCACGGTCAAAATCATTGAAAATGGTGATCAAAAAATGAAACGAGTCTGCGTAGACGGGCCAGTATTCAAAGCTGAGCAAATATATACTTAATGGGGAATTTGGAGAACAATCTTTCATCGATCCTTTCAGAAATTAAAGCAATGGATTGCCCAAACGGAGAACCAAAAATCATTGCTGTTTCAAAAAAACAATCACTGGAAAAAATAAGAGCATTGCATGCGCTTGGTATTCAAAATTTTGCTGAAAACTTCGCACAAGAGGCAGTTGAAAGAATCAATCAGCTTGATTTAAAAGCCGTTTGGCATTTTATCGGCAACATTCAGTCGAACAAAACAAAACTCATTGCCAATCATTTTGATTGGGTGCATTCAATCACACGATACAAGATTGCAGAAAGACTAAATAATCAAAGGAAGCGTGAGGGGGCAATGAATGTGTGCATTCAAGTTAAACTAGATGAGAATGATGCAAGAGAATCGGTTAAACCCATTGAAGTGAGAAAACTGATGGATGAAATGCAGAATTTAGAAAAGATTAAAATCAGAGGATTAATGGGTATCTCCAGTCCTGAATCTTCTCTTGAAGAGAAAAATGATGACTTTTGTAGACTAAATCAACTATATAAGGAGCTAATAATTGAAGGTCATGAAATCGATACACTGTCCATGGGAATGTCGGATGATTACAAGATAGCCATTCAAAATGGGTCAAATATGATTAGAATAGGCACATCATTGTTTGGGAACAGAGAATTTTGACATGCATGAGAATAAGAATATTGGATTCATTGGAGGAGGAATGGTTGCTGAGGCAATCATCAGAGGTCTCATACTGCATGGTCATGATGCGTCAAAAATATTTGTTTCGGACCCAAGTGAAGACAGAAGAAATATCCTCTCCATTCTCAATAAAAAACTCAATGTCCATGAGAATAATCAAGAGGTTTCTGATCAATCAGATGTCCTCATCATCTGTGTAAAACCCCAAGTTTTTAAAGAAGCTGCACAATCATTTACCAGTGAAAGCAACGAAAAAATGATCATTTCTGTAGCCGCTGGCATTGAGATTGATTCGATGGTGTCATTGTTTGGGGAAGGCTCAAAAGTTTGCAGGGTTATGCCCAATACACCTTGCCTGGTTGGAAGAGGAATCTCGGCGCTGATTCAGTCTAATCTGACAGAAAGTGAAATTGTACTGGCAACATATATTTTTAATTCTGTTGGCAAAACAATATGGGTTCAGAATGAAGAATGGATGCATGCCATTACAGCCGTCTCAGGAAGTGGTCCAGCCTATTTTTTTCATATGATGGATCTCCTAAAAAAAGCTGCGATGAAATCTGGGATCCCAGAAGATATTGCAGAAACACTTTCTGTACAAACAGCAATCGGCTCCAGTCAACTCGCACTCAACAGCGCAGATGATCTTGTCACATTAAAGAAGAAAGTGATGTCTCCTGGAGGCACAACTGAAGCCGCATTTAAGTCTCTTGATAAAAATGATTTAGATCAGGTTTGGGATGAGGCAATTGAAGCAGCAAAAGTTAGGTCGTTTGAGCTTGGTCAAAATAAATAATTTCTCATCTTTCTCAAATGACTGATCTGGCCCTATTCCTTTTTACAACACTTGTTGATGTAGTCTTATTACTGCTTGTCATCAGGATTTTCTCATCACGATGGGTCAGTGAATATAATCAAATCAATAAAGCAATAGGCATAATGACTGATCGATTAATCTCTCCACTTGGTCATTCATCTGATCCTCGAAGGCTGGCAATCGTCTCCATAATGCTGGCGATAATAATTGAGTTTCTTTCTGGACTTATTTTATTTGGCATGAACTGTATCAAGGGCCCTGGTGTTCTCGATTTATTCCTATTCTCTGGCTTAAAAATACTTGATCTTGTATTCACTATTTTCTTTTTCTCAATAATTTTGCACGCAATACTCTCTTGGCTTATGCCCAATCAACATAGCAGTGCTTCGGACTTTATTAGACAATTGGTTATTCCTGTTTTAAACCCTATTCGAAGACGCCTTCCAGTTCCTGCTGGGCTTGATTTCTCACCTCTTATTGCAATTATCTTGATACAGTCATTTTCTCTGCTCATAAATGAAAATATAACCGCAAAAATTCTGCTCAATGGAATTGTTTGTACCAATTTCCAACATCTGGCTTAAAATAAATCGATGATCATTAAAAATGTAAATGTTGAAACACATGACATGCAGTTAAAAGAACCCTATGCGATTGCAGGACATGTTCATGATTCAATTAAGAATACTTTCATCACCTTAGAGGACTCGGATGGAAATGTTGGGTTTGGGTCATGTGCCACGAAGAATGATTCAGAAGAATCTGTGAAGGAATGCTTTGAGATTTTAAATTCCTTCTCATTATCTTTAATTGAAAAAGACCTCACCCCAAATGAAGAAACTTTCAATTGGATTGCATCAGAATTAACTTCAAGTACAGAAGCAAATGCTGCGATTGACATTGCGATTCATGATTTATGGGCTAAAAGAAGGAAAGAATCGCTCACTGATGCATTGGGCATGAAACATCAGAGTTTTGATACGTCCATCACAGTTGGTGTTTCATCTCTGGAAAGGACGGTAGAATTAGCTGAGAAACATATAGAAGATGGATTCTCAATCTTAAAAATTAAAATTGGTGATTGTGTTGATGAAGACATCGAACGCATGAAAGCGTTGTTTGCATTGAAGCCTGAGAAAATAAAAATTCGGGTTGATGCCAATAGGGGCTACTCAAAAGAAGAGCTGATCAAATTTTATGATCAAACATTTGATCTTGGGCTTGAGTTAATAGAGCAGCCAATGGAGATAGATCAAAATGATGAGATGCTTTATTTTCCAGATGAGATAAGGGAAATTTGCGTTGCAGATGAGAGTCTACAAATCTTCGATGATGCGATACGCCTTGTTCAAGAGCCAAGACCTTTTGGAGTCTTTAATATCAAACTCATGAAATGTGGTGGTGTTTCAGCTGCAAAAAAAATAGCGGCCTTGGCTCATGAAAATGGTATAAAACTGATGTGGGGATGCTTTGATGAAAGCAAAGTCAGCATTTCAGCTGCTTTGCATACTGCGCTCTCATGTGAGAATACTCAATACATTGATTTGGATGGCTTTTTCGATTTAGGATGGGATTTAATGGAAGGCGGTTATAAATGTGAGAATGGAATCATGAGCGTTCTAGATAAATCAGGCTTAGGAGTCTATTGATGAAAGATATTTCTGGTACAGCTCTTTTATACAGCGGGGGACTGCTGGATGATATCCATGCCAAAACAGCACATGGATTATTAAGATACTCTGATCGATTTCAAATACTGGGTCTTATAGACCCAAAGTTTTATGGTTCTATGAGCGCAGATCATGTAGAACACTGCAAAGATAATCTTGAGATATATAAAGATCTATCAACCGCACTGGAAGAATTGACACAGAAACCTAAGTACCTTGTGATGGGCGTTGCGTTTGGGGGCGGGATGCTTCCAGAGGAACATCGATCAATCGTAAAGGATGCACTGAGACGTGGAATGGATGTCGTTTGTGGACTGCATCAACTCTTATCGGAAGATCCTGAGCTTGCAGAACTTGCCGTGAAAAATGATGTAAATATTCATGACATCAGAAAGCCAAAAAAAGCAGAAGAATTGAGATTTTGGAACGGTGATATCAAAAAAATTGAAATCCCAAAAGTGGCTGTACTTGGAACAGACTGTGCAACGGGAAAAAGAACAATGTGCCAATTCTTGGTTCAGGCTTTAAGAGAATCTGGCATAAAAACAGAGGTGATCTTCACAGGACAAACAGGATTTCTCCAGGGCTTCAAACACGGGCTAATCCTTGATTCAACTCTGAATGATTTTGTTTCGGGTGAGCTTGAAAAAGCAATCATTGATTGTGCACAAGAAGAACAACCAGATTTGATGCTGATTGAAGGACAATCTTCGCTTAGAAATCCCTCGGGTCCTTGCGGCTCAGAAATATTGCTTTCTGGGGATGTGGATGCAGTTGTTCTTGCGCATCCAGCGGAGAGAAAATATTTTGATAACTGCGAAGCGGCCGAGGCTGTTATTCCAGAGTTACAAGATGAAATAGAATTGATCGAGCATTATGGAAAAGAAGTGATCGGGATTGCCATCAATGCAAGTGAGTCATTTGACACATCAGGATTGAAACAAGAATTTGCTGTACCTGTATTGAACCCAATATTTGAAGACATAGGACCTTTGGTTGATAAAATTAAGTCGATTCTAATTGTTGATTAAATCGTGTTTGATTCTCAAAACACTGGAATTTGAAACGTAAAGAAGATCAGCAATTTTTCTAACCAGATAATCTTCATAACGATCCAATGAATCATCGACAAGAGCAAGACGCCAAAGCATCTCAATGATTTCATTCTTGGCTTCGTCGTTGAGCGTCTCATGGAGGGTCCGAGTAAATTCATGCAGAGAAACTGAATTATCAGCAATCTTCTCTGCCTCAAGAAACAAATCATGTGCATCTTCTTGATCGAGTAAAAAATACTCTTTTAAGAGTTCTATGATCATTTCATTTTCGAGATCATCTTGCTCAAAATCAGCTCTTGCCATTTCAATCAATAGAACAGCAGCAGCCATTTCAACTGAATTGATATCATCATCAACTTTTACTTCTGGTGAGCCTGATTTGAAAAATTTAAAGAAGTCTGACACTTTTTTCTCAAAATGATCTATATTTCGATGATATATAAAATAATCACAATTGTGAACTCATAGACTTCATGAATAATTACCTCGAGAAAGTAAATAAAATCGATTCAAATTCAGCACTCAAATTTGGGATTTTATTCAGCTTAATCTTCACAGGATTGATATTTC
>JAPOHS010000061.1 GCA_029979325.1 Pseudomonadota bacterium
ATCGATTCTATTCGTCTTTTATTTCATGAGTGAGAATTCTGATTATCCGCATTTGGGATTAGCGCTTGCCTTTTCAATTGCATCAATCACTAATGCAGGCTTGTTGCTTTTCAGGCTCATTGGCGATGGGTTGATTGAGCTAAATCAAGATGGCCTGATGCATGTCCTTAGAATTACATTGGCTACGGCTGCAATGATTGCTTTTTTAATGGCTTTTAATCCAGAAAATTCACTGTGGGCAAACAGTGTACTTTCAGAAAGGCTGAGATCACTATTCTTTCTAATCTCGTTGTCAGTGATTATTTATTTTTCAATTCTTTTTCTTCTTGGTTTTAGGTTGAAGGACTTACGTATTGAATCCACAAGCGAGCGACTATAATATGCACATCAAAATGAGCATCTATGAAAGATTATAAAGACACTTTGAATCTACCAGGTACGTCTTTTCCTATGAAGGCGAATCTGCCCAATCGAGAACCTGAAATTCTAAAATTTTGGGATGAAATTGATTTGTATAAGGAAATCAGAAAGAAAGGAGAAGGCAAAAAACCTTTTCTTCTCCTGGACGGTCCCCCATATGCGAATGGAAAAATTCATATAGGGCATGCTCTCAACAAGATTTTGAAAGACTTCATTGTCAAGTCAAAAACTTTGTTTGGGTATGATGCACCTTATCTTCCTGGTTGGGATTGTCATGGCCTACCAATTGAGCATCAGGTAGAAAAGAAGAAAGGGAAGGTTGGTCCCAAATTGACTGCAAGAGAATTCAGAGACCATTGCCGTGAATATGCGTTGAGACAAGTTGAAGAGCAAAAAGAGGACTTCATTCGTTTAGGGGTACCCGGAGAGTGGGACAATCCATATTTGACTCTTGATAAAAGATATGAAGCAGAGCAGATTCGAGCATTTGCTGAAATATATGCAAATAATCATGTGACATATGGGCATAAACCAGTGCACTGGTGTTTGGATTGTCAGTCTGCTTTGGCTGAGGCAGAAGTGGAGTATATGGATAAAGTTTCCACATCAGTCGATGTATTATTCAAGATAGTCGATCCTTCTGATTTTATTAAAAGAGCAAACACAAAGAAAATCGATGACCAAACCGATTTATATATTCCTATCTGGACAACAACACCATGGACACTTCCATCTAATGAAGCGGTTGCGATGGGTGGAGAGATTTCCTACGGAATCTATGGTTTGCGAATTGATGAAAGAGACATTCTTGTGATTATTGCCAATGATCTTAAACAGAGTATTGAAAACAGGTGGAGAGTCGAAAACTTAGAAATGCTCGAAGAAATCACTGCTGAAAACTTTTCAGGACTTCAGTTACAGCATCCATTTGATGAACGAAGTGTGCCTGTTCTGTTGGGAGATCATGTTACCACTGAAAATGGAACCGGTTCAGTTCACACCGCGCCTGCACATGGGCATGAGGATTTTCAACTCGGAAAAGAAAACGATTTGGATCTCAACTGCTATGTCAATAGCTATGGTGTATTCACCAATGCAAAAGAGAGTTTTGCCAATGATCATATTTTTAAATCTGAATCCAACATCATTGAAAGATTGCGTGAGTCGGGCTTACTCATTTCAAATGAAAAATTTGAACACAGCTACCCACACTGTTGGAGACACAAAACGCCTGTGATCTTCAGAACAACAAGACAGTGGTTTATTAGTATGGAAAATGAAGACTTTCGTTCTGCTTGCTTGAAGTCCATCAAAGATGTTGAGTGGAAACCAACATGGGGAGAAGAGAGAATCAATGGAATGATTGAAACAAGACCAGATTGGTGTATTTCGAGACAAAGATATTGGGGTGTGCCTATTCCGCTATTTACTCATAAAGATGATCAGACTATTCATCCCGATACTCCAAAACTTCTCAAGCAGATTGCCGATAAAATCGAGGATCAGGGAATTGATGCTTGGTTTGATGCAGATGCTGAAGAATTTCTGAGTGATGATGCAAATTCATATGATAAATCTACCGATACAATGGATGTTTGGATGGATTCGGGAATTGCCCACAAAACCGTCAGCCATCTTTTTGATCACATTACAAATGAAGCTGACCTGTATCTTGAGGGATCTGACCAGCACCGAGGTTGGTTCCAAAGCTCTCTGCTTACCTCAGTAGCAATCAATAATCATGCACCATATAAAGAAGTGCTCACGCATGGATTCGTAGTGGATGAAAATGGACACAAGATGTCCAAGTCACTTGGAAATACTGTCTCACCTCAATCAGTGATTAATAATATGGGCGCCGATATCCTGAGACTTTGGGTTGCATCCACTGATTACACCAGTGAAATGAAAATTTCCGATCAGATATTAAAACGCAATGCTGATACTTATAGAAGAATCAGAAATACAGCAAGATTTTTATTGAGTAATCTGAATGATTTTGATCCCAAAACCAATCAACAAAAAGTCGAAGACTTGGTTTTACTGGATCAATTAGCCATACAGCGATTGGCAATCTTGAATGAGCAAATTATGAATGAATATAACAATTATTCATTTCATAAGATTATTCAGCTTTTACATAACTTTTGTGTCAATGACATGGGCGGATTCTATTTAGATATTCTTAAAGATCGACTTTATACAATGCCTTCAAACTCATTTGGAAGAAGGTCAGCTCAAACAGCTTTATACTTAATAGCAGAATCATTGACTCGTTGGATAGCTCCAATCTTATCTTTTACCGCTGAGGAAATATGGAAACATATGCCTGAAAGAGAAGTAGAATCTGTATTTCTTTCTGAGTGGTTAGATTTGCCAAAGTTTGAGTCAGATATTGATTGGGATCAATTAAATCAAATCAATGCTATTGCTTTGAAAGCATTGGAGGTTGCAAGAGATAATGGTGAAATCGGTTCCTCATTAGATGCTCACTTGATTATTTCTGTTGATCAAGAAACCCATGATCTTCTGAACCAATTTTCTGAAGAACTTCGATTCTTATTTATCACTTCATCTGTAGATCTTCAGTTAGATGATGCATTGGATTCCAATCAAGACATAAGCGTAATTGTGAAAAAGTCTGATGCAGAAAAATGTGGCAGATGCTGGCACAGGCAAGAATCAGTCGGTGATTCTGATGAACATCCTGAAATTTGTGCGCGGTGTATCAGCAACATCAGTGATTCTCCAGAAGTGAGATCATTTTTCTAAATGAGCCTTTATATATTTAGAATATTCATTGTTGCAGCAGTCATTATTCTTGATCAATGGTCAAAGAACCTAATCGTTGCTTCTTTTAGTGAGTATGAGAGATTAAATATTTTTAGCTTTCTGGATCTCACATTGATATTTAATAAAGGGATTGCTTTCAGTCTATTTGATTATCAATCTGGGCTTCAAACACTTCCTTTAATTGCCGTTTCACTATTAGCCATCTTGTTCTTTATTTTTCTTTTAATCAAAAACACTTGGTCAAAGACAGAAGAGTTTGGGATTCTATTGATCATCGGCGGCGCCATTGGAAATCTTATGGATCGAATAATGCAAGGCGCTGTTACAGATTTTATCCTTTTTTATTACGAAAGAAGATTTATAGACATAGATGGGATTGATACTATTCGACACTTTTATTTTCCTGCGTTCAATTTGGCTGATAGTTTTATTACAATTGGAATTCTGATGCTATTGGTTGCAGAACTTTTAAAAAAAAGAAAATCAATAAGACATTGAAAATATTGGAAAAATAAGGAATCCATTTTAGAATAGCGTTATGGATGATGTAATTGAGTTGAAATCAAAGGTTCAGGAAAAGCTTAAGCTCTATGGTTTAAGGCCCACAAGAGCTCGCACTCGCATCGGTATGATCTTGCTTGATAAGCCAAAACATTTATCAGCAGAACAAGTGCATGAAAAACTAAAACAAAAGGGCTATACCATATCAAAGGCCACTGTTTACAACACATTGAATGCATTTGCCAAATACGGCATAGTGAGCGAAGTAACAATTGATCCCAGCCGAACCTATTATGACTCCACCACAAAACCTCATCATCACTTCTTTAATGTTGATACCGGTCAATTGATGGATATAGCAAGCGATGATATGAGTGTCGAGAATATCCCAAGACTTCCGGATAATACACAGATACAGGATCTTGAAATTGTCGTCAAGATCTCAAATAAGTAGTTCAAATAGGAGAAAAAAATGGCTCGTCATCGTGCGCTAGAAATGTTTGGCAGATCAGGTAACCCAGCTTTTAGAAGCAAAGCTTTTACTCATCGTTCATCTGATTTTTCTACCAATGAGGTAATGACTCTATCGGGTGCAGTCAACAAGACTGGGTTTTATTTATTGTTGTGTACCTTAACAGCTGCATTGAATTGGAACTTGCTTTATAGCAACCCTGGTTTAGCTAGTGGATTGTTTTACTTTGGGCTCATCGGAGGCTTCATTACTGCAATGGTTACTATTTTTAAACCAACCGCAGCCAATATATCTGCTCCTATATATGCCGCGCTTCAAGGATTGGCCTTGGGGGCTGTTTCAGCCATGTATGAGTCTGCCTTTGATGGAATTGTCATACAAGCTTTGGCACTCACTTTTGGTACCCTTGCTGCCTTATTACTGGCATACAAATCTGGTCTGATTAAACCCACTGAGAATTTTAGATTAATGCTATTTGCAGCAACCGGGGGTGTTTTCATTCTCTATTTTATTAGTTTTATCATGAGCTTCTTTGGGGGACCCATAGGATTCATTCATTCAAACAGCTTGATGGGCATTGGTTTTAGCCTCGTCGTTGTGGCGATTGCTGCACTCAATCTGGTGCTTGATTTTGACTTCATCGAGCAAGCTGCAGAACAGGGTGCGCCAAAATATCTCGAGGCCTATGGCGCTTTTTCATTGATGGTCACTCTGATCTGGCTTTATCTTGAAATCCTCAGACTCTTAGCAAAAATTTATTCGAGAGATTAGTGAGCTCTGACCTTTTTTTCTCTGTTCTGATTGTTATATCTCTCGGAATATTTTTTTATTTTGGAAGCATCAGGGCTTCACAAAAGCAGACTCAAAGGGACGATAGAATAAATTGGGGTGAATCGATCTTTAAAAAAATCAAACGTAAGTTTTCAAAATAAGTCGTGAAAGTAAACACCAAGATCATTGCCATCGCTTCAGGAAAAGGAGGTGTTGGGAAATCTACAGTTAGCAGCAATCTTGCAATTTCTCTATCAAAATCGGGCTCAAGAGTTGGCTTACTGGATGCGGACATTTATGGACCAAGCATACCGAGGATATTTGGAGTGTCCGGTCAATCAGTCACATCGAAGGATGGGAAGTCATTTGAGCCAATCGAATGTAATGGTATTCAATTGATGTCCATAGGCTTTGTTCAAACCAACAATGATGCCATGATTTGGAGAGGTCCAATGCTCTCTCAAGCCATCAATCAATTGCTTTTTCAGACCAATTGGAATGATCTTGAATATTTGATCATTGACCTGCCACCTGGAACAGGGGATGCTCAACTTACAATTTCTCAGAAAGCAAATTTAACTGGAACGATATTGGTTACCACTCCTCAGAATATTTCATTAATCGATGTGGAGAAATCTTTAATTGCTTTTAGGAAGCTTGATATTGAAGTTCTTGGCTTGATAGAAAATATGAGTTATTTCACTGATGATTCTGGAAAAGATCATTATATTTTTGGCAAAGGGAATATAGATGATTTTTCTGAGAAGCACGGTGTAGATTTGATTTCAAATTTGCCAATCATCCCTGATCTCACTAAATACTCGGATAATGGCAGTTTGTTCGATGAATTTGAAAATTTACCAATATTAAGTAAAAAAAAACAACTTATGGCTTATAAACACAATGGTTATTGGGGATGTATGGATACAATGAGAGAAAAAA
>JAPOHS010000062.1 GCA_029979325.1 Pseudomonadota bacterium
ACTTCATGACCAATGATTTCACTACTTTCCTAGCAATTTTAGCGATTTCACGATCTAAGTTTCTAACACCTGCTTCTCGCGTATAGTGACGAATAATTGAGAGAATTGCGCTATTTGTGATTTTTATTTCAGAATCTTTAAGGCCATTGGCTTCTGTTTGCTTCTTAACCAAATATCTCTCAGCGATATTCATTTTTTCATCTTCTGTATAACCCTCTATGCGAATGACTTCCATTCTATCCAACAATGGAGGAGGAATATTAAGAGTATTGGCTGTACAAATGAACATGACATCAGAGAGATCGAAATCAACTTCCATGTAATGATCATTGAATGTTGTATTTTGTTCTGGATCCAGAACTTCGAGAAGCGCAGAAGATGGGTCGCCTCTAAAGTCCATCGACATTTTATCAATCTCATCGAGAAGAAAAAGTGGGTTCCTAACACCTACTTTATTTAGATTCTGCATGATCTTTCCTGGCATGGCTCCGATATAGGTTCTTCTGTGACCTCTGATCTCCGCTTCATCTCTAACACCGCCAAGAGACATTCTTACAAATTTTCTGCCAGTTGCTCTTGCAATGCTTGCCCCCAAAGAGGTTTTTCCAACCCCAGGAGGACCCACTAGACAGAGTATGGGACCTTTGAGTTTTTTCACCCTTTTTTGGACGGCAAGGTACTCGATAATTCTTTCCTTGACCGTTTTTAGTCCGTAATGATCCTCATCGAGAATTTCATGGGCTTGGTCCAATGACACTTTTGCTTTTGTTTTCTTTTTCCAAGGTGCAGAAACCAGAACATCAAGAAAGTTTCTAACGACAGTGGCTTCAGCTGACATAGGTGACATCATTTGAAGCTTTTTCAGCTCTGATGATGCTTTTTCATCAGCCTCTTTTGTCATTCCCGATTGCTTAATCTTTTCCTCAAGCTCATCAAATTCATTATTGGCATTGTCCAAATCACCCAATTCTTTCTGAATCGCTTTCATCTGTTCATTTAAGTAGTATTCTTTCTGGCTCTTTTCCATCTGATCTTTGACACGACCTCTCACTTTCTGCTCAACTTCAATCATGTCTATTTCAACTTCTATCAGGCCAATGACATACTCAAGCCTTTCTTTGATGTTAATTTGTTCTAAGATCTTCTGCTTCTCATCAAGCTTCAAGGACATATGAGCCACTATGGTATCCACCAATCTTCCACTTTCTTTGATGCTTGCAAGAGTATTCACTACTTCAGCGGGGACTTTTTTAGTCATTCGCACATAACTCTCCACTTGAGAAATCATTGTTCTTCTTAATGCTTGAATATCCTTATCACTCTCATCACCAAATTCATCAAGTGGACAAAAGTCTGCCTTAAAAAACTCATCTGACCGAATGTCCAAGAGATCAACCCTCGAAACACCCTCTACAAGCAACTTAACTGTCCCATCCGGAAGTGTCACCAATTGCAATATATTTGCGAGTGTACCTACCGTATTGACGTCTTTGATAGATGGGTCATCAATATCAGATCTTTTTTGTGATGAAAGAAGAATCTTCTTATCATCACTCATGGCTTCTTCCAAAGCGAGTTTTGATTTCTCTCTGCCGACAAATAGGGGGATTACCATGTGCGGATAAACAACTACATCTCTTAAGGGTAGAAGAGGCTTATCCATTACAATGTCTAGTGATATTTTTTCTTTGTTTTCAGCCATGTTCAGTCTTCATTTCTCATCATAATTTATTTATATGGTCAAAAATAGCTTTTTCAAGCCTTCATTCAGGTTCTCTGATATTGAGATTAACCAATTATTTTGTGCCAGTTCTTTTGGCAGGTTCAGATTTGATTTTATCTGTCTTTTTTGATGGCTTGGAATCATTGGAGATGACAACAAATGGCTTCGATTTATTCACCACAAATTGCTCATTTACAACAACCTTATCCAATTTCTTTTCATGAGACGGAATTTCATACATTGTATCGAGTAAGGTTTCCTCAAGGATGGTCCTCAATCCTCTGGCACCCGTTTTTCTCAACATTGCAAGTTCAGCAATCTTGGTTAGCGCTTCTGGCAAGAATTCTAGCTTTGTATCTTCCATAGTAAAAAGTTTTTGATATTGCTTAATTAAAGCATTCTTGGGTTCAGTTAAAATCCTAACGAGCGCTTCTTTATTGAGCTCGTGAAGAGTTGAGACGATTGGCAATCTCCCAACAAATTCTGGTATCAGACCGTATTTGATTAAATCTTCGGGTTCAACCTTCTCAAATGTCGCACCTAGATCTGTATGCTCTTCGGTATCTTTGACCTCAGCGAGAAAGCCAATACCAGATTTATTGGTTCTGTGCTCAATCACTTTTTCTAGACCGGAAAATGCCCCGCCACAGATAAATAATATATTTGAAGTATCAACCTGAATGAATTCCTGTTGAGGATGCTTTCTTCCACCTTGGGGAGGAACAGATGCTGTCGTCCCTTCAATCAATTTCAGTAAGGCTTGCTGCACGCCTTCTCCTGAAACATCTCGGGTGATTGACGGATTATCGGTTTTTCTTGAAATCTTATCAATCTCATCGATGTATATAATCCCTTTCTCTGCTCTCTCTACATCATAGTCACAATTCTGTAGAAGTTTCTGAACAATGTTTTCTACATCTTCACCGACATACCCTGCTTCAGTAAGAGTTGTTGCATCTGCTATTGCAAATGGAACATTCAATATGCGTGCTAGCGTTTGTGCCAGTAGCGTTTTACCTGATCCAGTGGGCCCAATGAGAAGAATATTGCTCTTGCCAACTTCAACGTAATCCTCATCTCTTGGTTTTGGCTTATCGATTAATCTCTTATAGTGATTATAAACAGCCACTGATAAAACTTTCTTAGCAATATCTTGGTCAATGACATAGTCATCAAGCATTGATTTGATTTCTTTCGGCTTATAGAGAATGAGGTCTTGGTTTTCCTCATCGCCACTGAGTTCTTCTTCTATGATGTTATTACAAAGATCGACACATTCATCACAAATATAAACTGAAGGACCTGCAATCAGTTTTCTGACCTCATTTTGCCCTTTGCCACAAAATGAACAATAGAGAATTTTATTCTCTTTGCTTCCGGTTCCTTTATTGTCTTTATCAGGCATCTTGTTTTAGCGCCTCGCTTCTTTCTTCAAGGATCTGATCAATCAAACCATAATCTAATGCAGCTTGTGCGTCCATGAAGTTATCTCTGTCAGTGTCCTTGGCAATCTGCTTTTCAGTTTTTCCAGTGTGCTTCGATAATATTGAATTAACTAGGGATTTCATTTTGAGCACCTCTTTGGCATGGATATCAATGTCACTGGCCTGACCCTGAAACCCGGAGATTGGTTGATGAATCATCATTCTTGAGTTTGGCAAAGAAAAACGCTTCGATTGTGCCCCGCCAGCTAAAAGTATGGCCCCCATACTGGCTGCTTGTCCAACGCAAATTGTACTCACATCAGGTTTAATGAATTGCATGGTGTCATAGATTGATAAGCCTGATGTAATTGATCCTCCAGGAGAATTTATATAGAGATAAATGTCTTTATTGGGATTCTCGCTTTCGAGGAATAACATTTGTGCAATAATCAGATTTGCCATGTGATCTTCAATAGGTCCAACAGCAAAAATGACATTGTCTTTGAGCAGTCTTGAAAAGATATCAAATGCCCTCTCACCTCTTGGGGTTTGCTCAACCACCATAGGGATTAGACTGTTTATTTCCTCTTTCATTGTCATGTTTGGTTATTAATGAGTTCCTTGAATTCTATATCTTTATCTGTAAATGTTGTTTTATCTATTAGCCAATCTACCACTTGATCTTCCATAACCATAGATCTTAATTGATCCATTAGTTCAGGCGTTTGCTCATACATTTTTTTAATTTCATCACCATTAGGATATGCATTCGTTATTTCACCAAGTTTAGTTTTCACCCTTTCTTCATCGAGCTCCATCTCTCTTGAAAGTACCAACTCATTGACAAGCAAACCCAAGTGCACTCTTTCAGTGGCAATTTGATTGAAGTTTTCTAGCTCAGGTGCTTTGGATTCATCTTCAATGCCTGATCTCTTCATCCAATCCTTCTGCATTGCAGTTGCTTCATTCGTAATCATCACCTCAGGAATCTGAATTTGATTTTTTTCTCTGAGATAATTCATCAGTCCGATTCTGACTTGTTCTTTAATTTTTGAATCCTTCTCTTTTTCCATGCTGTCGGATATTTCTTTGACCAAATCATCGTATTTTCCACTCTCAATGCCAAAACCTTTAACGAAGTCTTCCGTAACTTCAGCCAAAGTCAACTCTCTCACTTCTTTTACTTTGACGTTGAAGTTTGCAGTTTTACCAGATAAATCCGGCTGATGATATTCTTCAGGAAAAGTGACCTCGAAATCTTTTTCATCATTTGGCTTTGAATCTTTTAATGCCTCTTCGAATTCAGGGAGCATCTGCCCACCGCCTAACTGCATTACAAAATCTTCAGCACTTCCGCCTTCAAAAACCTCTCCATCCAATGTGCCTTTGAAATCAATTAAAAGCTGGTCAGTGTCTGTTGCAGTCCTTTCTACGGATTTCCATTCACCTCTCTGCTTCTGAAGGTTTTCAACCATTTCATTGATATCACCTTGCTTTACCGTTGCTGATGGTCTCTCAAGTTTAATCTTATCCAATCCTTTTAATTCAAATTCTGGGAATATCTCAATACTCGCAGTGTATTTGAAGTCACTGCCATCTACGAATTGATCAATACTCACTTCAGGAGGTCCAGCAGGTTTTAATTCCTTTTCTGTAATGGCTTCAGCATATGATGATTCTAGTACATCGCTGAGGATCTCTTGATTGACCTGATTACCATATTGACTTTGAATTATATTGATTGGGGCCTTTCCGGGTCTAAATCCAGGCAACTTTGCAGTTTTTGCAATTTGCTCAAAACGTTGCATCTTCTTTGCTTCCACCAAAGATGCAGGAACTGAGACCTTCACTTCCCTTTTCAAATCTTTTTGTTTTTTTACTTTTACAGTCAGTCCTGACATTTATCTATCCCCCTATTTATGGTGGGAAAGGAGAGACTCGAACTCTCACGGGTTGCCCCACTGGATCCTAAATCCAGCGCGTCTACCAATTCCGCCACTTTCCCATGAAGAATTGTTTAAGGCGGATGATTATACAATAAATTTAAGAGTTTTAACCAGTTCTGATGCAATCATCAGAAATGTGAAAAAAAATAAAAAAAGCCGCCAAAAAAGGCGGCTTTCTTTATTTCTAACAAACAAACTTAGAATTGATATTTAAGTCCCATTTGTATTTGCCATCTGGACTGTCCAGAGTTATCTCTGATGAAGTAACTATCATCTGGATCAACACCAGAAATAATAAATCTACCCTGATCATCAACTCCGTCAATTTCTATTTGCCTGCTATTGTTATAGCTATACTCATAAACATGACCTTTATCATCATCGAGCATATTTAGAACATTTAGAAGGTCAAGATAGAAAATAAACTTATGACCATCCATTGGGCTTGGTAGCTCTTGAGTGACTCTTACATCAAGCCTGCTGTATCCAGGAGTTGTGAACGCAT
>JAPOHS010000063.1 GCA_029979325.1 Pseudomonadota bacterium
CCTGGAACCGCTACCTCTCCTCCGCCACCGGGTATGGTTAAGTAATAACCAGCCACTTTCATTCTTGGCCCAGGAGTTATTTTTGCATCTATCTCATCCCTGAGTTTCTTATCCGTCCATGCAATATAAACGCCCACATCACGAACAGTAGTAAACCCAGCCATGAGTGTGATGCGTGCATTCTCTCTTCCAATCTTTAGCTGCTCTTCTTGAGATATGGTGTAAAACTCGATTAGATCTCCTGATACATCCTCTGAAATATGCGTATGCATATCTATCAGCCCAGGCAAACAAAACTGATCGGATAGATCCAAACTGCTCTCTGAAAGATTCTTACTTACTGTGGCATATCTCGCTAACTCTTTTACCCTTCCAGAGTCCTGATCGACTTTGATTAAAGCGTTTTTAAGCCAACTGCCAGACTCAGTATTCAACAAATGGCCACAGTAAATATCCGTAAGATTCTGAGAGTGCACAGAAGAGCTCAGAAAAATCAAAAAAATAGACAGATATAAAATATTTTTGTCAGTGTTCATATTTGAAAACAAAATTAAACCTCTACTCAGAAATTATATATATGGATTACAATAGGGTATGCAAAAGTTACCAACCATCATAGCAACTTCTGTTGTCAGAGGCAGCCAACAAGGCGAAAGCCATGGAGGCATTTATCTTGTTGATTTTCAAAAACAAGAAGCAAGCATGGTCGTGGACTGGGATGATTCCGGGATTGACTTCACAGGCAGAGGCTGGGATCGAGGGCTGAGGGGCATTGAATTCAGAACTGATGAAATATTTATTGCAGCAAGCGATGAGATATTTGTCTATGACCAGAATTTTCAAGTAAAAAGATCCTATAAAAATAGATTCTTGAAACATGCACATGAAATCAATCGATTTGAAAACTTACTTTTCATTACTTCTACAGGATTTGACTCAATCCTTGTCTTTGATCTCGATCGAGATGAATTCACTCGTGGATTGCACCTTCGAAAAACCCAAGAAGGATGGAAATCACAACTCTATGATCCAAAAACAGAGGATGGACCTGAGCCCGGAAACAATCTTCATCTCAACAATGTGCGATGCTCGAAAAGAGGCTTATTTGTGAGCGGATTGCGAACCAATGCCTTGATCAGAATGGACAGTGATTTGAACCCATCAGAATTCTGTAGCTTGCCTGAGGGGACACACAATTCCAGACCATTCAAAGACGGCGTTCTTTTCAATGATACGCAAAGCAATTGCGTGCGTTGGGTGAAAAGAGATGGTTCGGAGGTCAATTTCAGAGTGCCGCTGTTCCCAGAAGAAGAGTTGACCCATCGAGATTTTGATGACAGTCGTGTGGCAAGGCAAGGATTTGCAAGAGGACTGTGCGTCATTGATGAAAATCACATTGCGATGGGTTCATCGCCCTCCTCAATTTCATTGTTTAATCTTGAAACCGAGGAACGTGTGGGAAGCGTCAATTTAAGCATGGATATTCGAAATGCCATTCATGGCATGGAGGTTTGGCCATATGAAAGGTTACTGGATAGTTAGATGTGAATATCATGATCCAGCAGCCTTTGAATTGTATGCAAAGGCCGCAACGGAGATCGTTGCTAAAAACGATGGAAAGTTCTTGGTCAGGGGTGGACAACAAACCAATAAAGAAAATGCCAAGCTTGAAAGAACGGTATTGGTTGAATTTCCAAGTTTTGAAATTGCTGAAGCAGTCTATGCAGGCTCGGAATATCAAGCAGCATTGAAACACATAAACAATTGCTCGGTCAGAGACTTTGTCATTTCGGAGGGAATATGAAAAATGGGATGAGATTTTTGACGTTACTGATTGGCCTTCAATTTATCTCTTCAGAGGCAGGAATCGTGATTGAAAATATCGCCGTCATTGATGCAAAGAACGAGGTGAGAAATGAACAAACGGTTTACATTGAAAATGGCTTAATACAATCCATTGGGCCGGCTTCAAATTCATCCATTGAAAATACTGATGCTGGTCTTCGGCGCATAGATGGTACAGGTAAATTCCTGATTCCAGGCTTATGGGACGCACATGTACACCTCACCTTTATCCCTGAGATCGATCACAAAACACATTTTGATCTTTATTTAAAAAATGGTGTAACCAGCATCAGAGATACAGGCGCTATCATGAAAGATTTGCAGCCCTCATTGGAATACATCAAAGACAACCCAAATACCACGCCAAGGCTTTTTTATGCGGGTCCATTGATTGATGGTGCAGACAGGGTCTATAAAGGAATGGAACCTGGGTTCCCGAATTTATCAATTGGCATCGATGAAAATTCGAACATACGTGGCGTGGTGGATGCGCTCATTGCAGAAGGAGTCACATTTCTAAAATCATATGAAATGCTGACAAGGGACACGTATTTGGAGTTATTACAAGTGGCAAAAGAAAATGGCTTGAGAGTGACAGGCCATGTGCCCCTCAGCATTGACCTTGAAGAGGCAATAGAAGCTGGGCTTGGTGGCATGCAACATGTCAGAAATATGGACCTGGCTTGTGCCAAAGATGCCGATAATCTTTTACAAGAGAGACAATCCGATCTGGAGAATGAAGAAAAAATTGCAGGTTCAGCGCTTCGAACGCATATTCATTCAACTCAAAGATACTACGCCATTGACAATACCGATGATGAACGCTGTCTTCGCATCATCAAAAAACTCGCTGCCTATGGTGTTTTTCAAACGCCCACTCTGACCATCAATACCTTTGATTCGAGACGATTCTATGCGGATCCAAAATGGCGAGAAACCTATGAAGATCTGCCCGAAGCTGCAAAACAAGATTGGATGGATGGATCATTGAAGCTCGCTGCTGTTGATGCCACAGAAAATGCTCTGAAATTTGATGCTTGGAGTTTGTCACTGGTGAATCGAATGCATGAAGAAGGTGTAAAAATCATTGCGGGCACCGATACACCCATTGGATACCTCACACCAGGATACAGCCTGCATAAAGAACTCGAACTTCTCTCTGAGGCCGGATTATCAAACATCGATGTGCTGAGATCGGCAACAATCTCCCCGGCAGAGTTTTTTGGTCTGGAGGATCAAATGGGAACAATTGAAGTTGGGAAATTGGCTGATTTGGTGATCCTAAATCAAAATCCAATCGAATCCATCTCCAACACAAAAGATATTCATTTGGTGATTGCCAAAGGAGAAATTCAATGAAGAAAATGAGCAATGATCAAATCAAAAGAAATACTTCATTCATTGTTTTCATCATCCTATTGATCGTTTCATTTTTTATTTTTAATCCAGCATGGGGTAACACTGATAATGAGAAAAAAGACGAAAAGTATTGCTGGGTGAGTGGCAAAAATTTTCATGATCTAAAGGATGCAATCAAAAAAAATTGTAAAACTGGAGACCTCCTTTGGGTGATATCAAATGGGGAGTCAATCAATGCTTGGAATATTGAACAAACGATCGGACAATATTGCGATTTTAAGTCACAAATCATCAGAGGGACCAGAGCAGATGGGAGCGAATATCTGCAATGCATACTCCTTGATGAAAAATCTAGAAAAAGGAGAGTAAAACAATGAGGAAGACTTGCCTGTTTGTGGTCATTATTTTGATATCAATTAATCTTTCTGCCGATGAAAATGAACATGATCATTCGACAGATGACCATTCGATGGACCACTCAACAATGGATCATTCAATGATGAATCATGAGGGAATGCATGGTGACGAAATGGATCATTCCATGCATCATGGCGCACATCAATCGCCGATAGGCGTGATGGGAAGCCAAGTCCATGAAAAGGGTCATTTCATGCTCTCAATCAGACAAATGAGAATGAGCATGAAAGGCAACAGCGATGATGGCGATTCATTGACAGATAGTGAAATCATCAATCTGCCCAATCCTTATCCGATGATGGGGATGCCACCTAAACTGAGTGTCGTGCCCCAAGAAATGGACATGGATATGACCATGATCGGTGGCATGTATGGATTGAGTGATCGTCAAACACTGATGTTCATGGCAATGTATGTGGAGAAAGATATGACCTTATCTACATATGCTCCCATGATGCAAAGAAATCTTTTGGGAAACTTTAATACCAATACAAGTGGCCTCTCAAGCATTTCTCTATCAAGTCTGATTAAACTCCAAGAAAGCGATGGCTATCAAATGAGTGCCCAAATCGGAATTGAGAAATCAATCGGTGACAATGATGAAACTGGGAATGTATTGACACCAATGAATATGACCAAAGAGATGATTCTTCCATACTCTATGCAGATTGGAGATGAATCCACTTCTTTCATTGCAGGATTGAATGTCACAAAAAATTCAGATGACTGGTCGTATGGTGGACAAATCACATTTAAAAGCATCATCAATGACAAGGACTGGAATTTTGGAGACAGTCTCAGTCTGAATGGTTGGGCAGGAAAAAGTTTGAGCGATACGCTCTGGGGCTCTGTTCGATTATCTTATTCAGACATCGATTCTATCGATGGAAGAGATATGAGAATCATGGCTCCGGTACAAACTGCGAACCCGAAAAACTATGGCGGATCAAGCTTTAAGTTGTCCTTGGGATTAGACAAAACTTTAACAAATGGAGACAGTCTGGGACTGGAGCTCACAGTTCCATTCGAGCAAAAACTCAATGGTCCACAGATGGAAGAAGATTTAACATTGACCATTGGTTATAAAAAAGGTTTTTAAATCCATTGCACAATAATTTGTGAAATAAGCGTTTTTTGTTAATCTCAGGGTATGAAAAAATTTACCTGTGCCCTTACGCTACTCATCTGTCTGAATGCTTACTCTTATGAAGTTTCGGAAGAAACAGCGATCGCAAAAATTGAGGAGTTCTTCTATCTTTTGGATATTGAGAGATATGATAGGGAAGAATTTTCGAATGTTGTTACCGAAGATTTTCAAATCTTTGAAGATGGATTGGATCTTGATCTCGACTCATTCCATCAATTCGTAACTGAAGCAACAAGCAGCATTATTGAAACTGAGTGGACACTGTCAGATTTTAAAGTGACGCTTGGAACCGATTCTGCTCATGTCTCATATTACAACAAAGGCATATTCAAAACTGCTGATGGTGAATCTGTTCATTCTTTCTGGATGGAAAGTGTTTTTTTAGTCATTGAGGAAGGAGAACTGAAAGTCCAGTTCCTTCAATCCGACATCGTTGAACGTGAAATCAAATAATGAAAAAACTCATCCTCATATCAGCACTGTTGTTCAGCTTTAATGGTTGGGGAATTACGGATTACAAACCTTACGATGAGTCTGCTATTGCTGGCGAAGAAATTATTAAGGCGCTAAAAAAAGCAAAATCAAACAATAAATATATTCTTCTTCAGATGGGAGGAAATTGGTGTCCTGATTGCAGAACACTTGGCGAATACTTTTCAAGGCCTGATATCAAAGAATGGTTGGATGAAAGAGTGATCC
>JAPOHS010000064.1 GCA_029979325.1 Pseudomonadota bacterium
AATCCGTGATGCAGAATCGTGCTAACTTTGATGGTAAAACATTTTGTCGTATCTTTTCTGGTAGACAAAAAGTGGAGTTTCGCCCTGGTGAGTTTGTGACACTTCACACTTCATCTATTGACATTGATTTTGTCTTTTGTCATCTAAATAACCTAATCAATGATCTCAAATGCAATCAATGCATTGCCTGGTAATTTACCATATCCTCCATAACCAGAATTGATATAAATCATTCTTTCAGATATCACGGGTCCGGTTGCATCAATGGTTCCTCCATTGGCAGAAATAAAATTGATAGTCTGAAATTCTTTTCGTGTATTGAATTCCCAAACCGCTTCTCCATTTTTTGTTGATATTGCATATAAGATCCCATTTAAGTTTCCAGCAAAGATGATCTCATCGGTTGATGATATGGCTGCGGAAAAACCAGAATAGCACTCAAATGTATTATCAGTGCAATTGACTGAAGCTTCGTAACTCCACAATTGATTTCCGGTATATGGATCAAATGCATATATCCCAGATCTACTATCACCAATTGCTTTTGGGTGATTTCCTATATCTCCAACTGGTACAAATATTTTTTTTCCATCAGATGATAGCGACCAGTGGACTCCGCCATGCTCGCCGCCTTTACCGATTCTCTTATTCCAAACTGTGTCTCCCTTATCTGGGTCAATAGCATAAAGCATTCCTGATTTCTGACCTGCAATGATCAAATCGCCTTTTTCTTCATCAGAAATGAGCATTGGAGATGCTCCAAAATCAAAATTTGACCCGATCTCAAAATCACAATTGATTCTATCCCTGACACATGATCCATTCCATATATCATCGTCATCTGATTGAAGAGACCAAACCTTTTTCCCAGTATTCAAATCTACAGCGATGATAGAGTCGCTCATATTTGTAGCAGGAGGAGAGTAGTTTTGACCAGTGCCGATGTATAGCCTTCCTCTTTCTTTATCTATAGTTGGGCTTGACCAGACCGGTACTCCGGAAGGTCCCCATTGCTTACTGCTCGCATCATTAAAACCAGTCTCAATTGGTTCATCAACTGTGTGGAACTTCCACTTGGTCTCACCAGTGGACTTATTCATGGCAACTATGCCTCCTCGAAAAGTACAACATTCATAATCTTCGTTAATTGCTGTGACTATTTCGACTGAGGAAAGAGGAATGAAAATTTCATTCTCATAAATTGTAATTGAGCCTGTAATAGTGGTGAGCGGATGTTCATTTGGTTTTTTGATCCATTTTTCCTTTCCTGATATTGCATCCAGTCTATATACCCTTCCCTCAAAATCACCGAAATATATGTCTATAGGAAGGTTCGATTCGTCAAGATCTATAGCAATTGCATTTCTCACTTCTGCTTTTGCTTCGTATGTCCACCATATACATCCGCTTTCAGCATCAATTGCATAAACGAGCCCTGACTGGCTGCCAAAAAAGAGTAATCCACCTGCGACTGAAGGTTGAGACCTGACCCTGCCTGTTTCTGGAACTCCAAATACCCATTTCATTTCTAAATTCGAAATATTTTCAATGTTAATTCTGCTCACGGATTCTTTCTGAAAGCGTTTTTGGTCCAGTGAGTTGCCCCAGCTGTTCCAAGTCGGTCCACTCTTTAGATAAGGCTTTCCAGTACAAAATCCATTTGGGTTCAGGGATGAATCGGCTGGCTGTAAATATTCAGCAATGGCACTGATCTCTGAATCAGATAAACCTGCAGACTGCATCTTCATGATGCCACTCTCCATTGATTGGATGATTGACTGCTTAGACATCATCCTTAATGAATCTAAGCTGGGTGCTTTTAATTCTGAGTTTAGGTGACAATCAATACAGTTCTTGTTGAATAGATCTTCACCATTCGAGTTGTCCTGAGCAATAGAGGATCCTAGACCCAAAGAAGATAGGATAAAAAAACTGATTATAAGTCTATTCAAGGCTTACTCCATATGAAAACTTCGCTATGAAGTATAGCTTACAAGGGTTTCAATCCCATATCCTTGATCGGCAATCAGTTGACTTCCTCCCAGATCCGGTAAATCAATGACTGCAAGGATTAAAATATTTTCATTTTGAACATTGAAGTTCTCAGTGAGTAACTCAGCACAGGCAATGGCCGTTCCTCCAGTTGCGACCAGATCATCGACTATAACAACTCTGTCAGATTCATTTACCATGGTATTTTTTTGAATCTCGATAGACGTGCTTCCATACTCTAAATCAAATCCCTTAACGAAAGTCTCATTGGGTAACTTTCCAGGCTTCCTAGCAAGGATAAAAGGCAAAGACAAATCTTTAGCTATTGAACCTGCGAATATAAACCCCCTGCTTTCAATGCTTGCAATGGATGTGGCATTAAAAGACCGTGAAATCCTTGTAAGCTCTGAGCAAGTCTTAATAAATGCCTCAGGAGTCTCGATGAGACTTGTAATGTCTCTAAAAGTTATTCCATCAATTGGGAAATCATTAACGGTCCTGATGTATTGCTTCAGATTCAGTGGATCATTCATGTTTCTCTCCTGTGTTAAAAGAAATATTTCTATTCAGCATTAGGCACGATCAATACCTTACCGTTCCTTCCACCTTGCTCTGCTCGAATCACGGCTTCTTTTATCTCATTGAGATTAAAACGAGAGTCAATATTTGCATTTAGATCGCCCTTTACGATCATTGGAATGATCATTCCTAAAGCCGCTTGTACATCCTGTATTCCAGCTTTCTCGTACCACTTGGTAAGCCAAAAGCCACGTAGGCGAAGATCATTTAAGATAGTCAAACCTGTATCCAAGATTGCCCCTTTTCCTGAGAGACCACCATAAGCAACAAGAGTGCCGCCATAACCTAGGCTATTTGCTAGCCGAATATATGTCTCGCCACCGACAGCATCTAATGCAAGAATGACTGGATCACCACCAGTTGCAATAGAGATTTTTTCTGCAAGATCTGGTCCGTCTATCAGTACAACATCTGCTCCTTTTGCCAACAAATCTTTCTCTAAACCTGGGCGTCGAACGACATTGATAGTCTTTATGCCGCGTTGCTTTGCAAATTGGATAACATATCCACCAACGGCTGAATTTGAAGCACTCTGGATAATCCATTGTTCTTCTTTAAGATCAGTGAATTCAGTAAGCATAAGAAAAGCTGTCATCGGGTTAACTATTGTCATTGATAATTGTTCAATCATAGTGGAGTCGATCGCTCCCATATCGGGTAAAGGAATGAATCCTGAGGCTGGAGCAACTATTTCATTGCGCCACGTGCCATTTTCACTGCCTGCTAACAACACCAATTGTCCCACTTTTAAATGTTTTACTTCTGACGATGTCTCTAGCACTCTGCCAATGCCTTCCTTGCCAGGCGTAGACGGCAGAATGGGCTCCACTCCGTAATTACCGCTGACTTGGAGTAAGTCTGATGGATGAATTGGTACTGCTAAAACTCTCACTCTAACTTCACTGCTTTTTAATGGTCTAGATTCTTCTTCTTTTACAGTGAGCACCTCAGCAGGATTACCGATTTCATTGAATTCTATATATTTAATTTTTGAATCAGTTTGACTATTAAGAATAGAAATCGGTATAAGAATTAAGAATAGTGATATAAGAATTATTTTATTTTTGGTCATTTTTTCTCCTTTAAAGCAGATAACCCTGAGCCATATCCTCTCCCACAGCCCATAGTCGCTCTGCCATTGATTTATCAAATATGAAATGGTTCCCACTCACGGTAACTGCATTGCAATCCTCAAAATACGCACCGCTGACTCCTTTTAGATCGGGATGAGAAGCCACGTATACCTGAGTTGCGGCTCCTTCTTCGACTGTTTTTGCAATCAGGTGACCAAACCACTCAAAAGCCTTGCGAAGAGGGATGGGAGCGCTTCGAGCAATATTTGTTTTAACTAAACCGGGATGAATAACATTTGAAGTAATATTGGAGCCTTTTAATCGTGAGGCAAGCTCGAGAGAAAATAAGGCATTGGCTAACTTGGATCGACCATAAGCTTCTTGTGGATCAAATGGGCCTTCACCTCGAAGATTATCAAAATCTATGCCTACCGCAGGAGCCTGAATATAAGCAGACATACTTCCAACATGAACAATCCGACTCTCCT
This sequence comes from Pseudomonadota bacterium, assembly GCA_029979325.1. The sequence goes on from JAPOHS010000064.1 coordinate 4,133, forward strand.
GAGACTTCTTCATTAATGGCATTAATCTATTTACCAATACAAAATGACCGAGATAATTCACAGCAAATGTTCTTTCGACACCGTTCACCAACTCTACCGATTCACCAAAAGTGTTAATGCCGGCATTGCAAATAAGAATATCAATTTCAAGACCTAATTCATTAATGCTTTCTGCACACTCTAAAACAGATTCTAAGCTGGACAATTCCAACGCCACAGGTGTGGTTTTGCCAGGCATAGTGGAACAAGCTTTACTGGCTTTCTCAAGTGTTCTTCCGGTACCAATAACATGAGCGCCCCTAAGAGATAAGACCCGCATGGTCTCAAGCCCTAGACCAGAATTACAACCTGTGACTACTGCTGTCTTTCCAGTTAAATCCAATCCCAGTGTTACCTCCTCTGCAGTGGATTTTGCACCAAATGGGCTAACAGGATAGTTTGTATCAATGCTTATAATGTGCTCATCACTAACGTCACAACCCGACAATACCGGTATCGAAAGAGCCGTTGTTCCATACAAAAATTCTCGTCTATTCATCTTGATTTTTTTATTGCTTCTATAATATTTAAAAACGTTTACATTGTTTACCGCTTAACATCTCTTTGAATAAGTCTAACTGACTTTGATCCAAACTCCGACTTGTCCACCAAATCGCATGCTCATTTTTGCCTCGCTGATCATCTATAACCAATCCCCACATCGGTGCGATCTGATTTGGGATCATCGAGTAACGAATATCTGAGACAAGCTTGTTCTCTTCGTCATAACCCAAATAGTCTTGTGAAAACCAACGAAATCTTTCAATATCCTTTGATTGTTGGCTGCCTTTGTCAAGGTTGGGCACGTGATACTGATAATCAAATACCCTAATGCTTTCACCTAAGCACCAAGTTGATGACTGGGCTGTTCTTATAGCATCAACATAAAAAGTTTCTTTATTTTGATAAATGGACTTCCATAAAATCAAATTTCCAAATGATGGTTTAAGAGTCAGACGCTCAGCATTATGCCCTCTCATAGTAGCTAGTTCTATTGCAGCTGATAAAGCTCTTTCATATTGAACATACCCTAGAGTTAAATAAAATATAATCCATCCAATTCCAAAAAAACTAAATGTCTTTTTTTTAGTTTTTATAGCAATTACAAGAAATATTAATATTGGAATTGTAAATAGTGGATCAACAATAGATATATTATTCCAAGTTATCCTCTCATTTGAAAAAGGCCAAAAAAGTAATGTTCCATAAGAAGTACACGCGTCAAGAAGTCCATGCGTTGCATATCCTAAGAAACTAGCAATGTAGACAGTCTTAAAGCTCATGGATT
>JAPOHS010000065.1 GCA_029979325.1 Pseudomonadota bacterium
CATGCAAATGTTTGTCCTGATTCATAACTGATTGGATCAGAAAGTAATCTGAATTCCTGATTGAATGATCTCCTTGTTCTCAAGGTTTCAGAATAAAAATCATACGTATAAGGCGCATTATCCACTGGATTACTCCAGTCGGCATCATAGCTCACAATGATGTCAGAACTCGTTCCACTCGTGAGACTCTGAAAGGAAAATGCTTTGGCATCATGATTGATTTTCAGACCATAGGCATTGGAATCTTGAGAATCAAATCCTGGCTTATCTGAGAGTGTGTTGAGACTGCCATCTGTGGTCCAAGAATCGGACATCGCTTCAAAATCAGACTTTTGAATGAGCAGATTGATATCGGTATTCTCATTCACCTGATGACTCAACTTCAGTCGAGCAGTCAACTCATCCTTACCCGTTGTGTCGTCTCGATTGAGATAAGAATTTTTTCTAAAGCCATCACTTTGATCTTGCCTGATTGAAAAACGGTATTTTGTGTCTGGATTTTCTTGAAAAGGCCCACCAAATGCCAATCCAATGGATCTGATCCCGTCTGAACCCAGAGTCACTTCAGATAATCCAGAGAAAATCTCTGTTGGCTCTTTTGATCGCATATAGATCATACCTGCAAGCGCATTGGCACCCATACGAGAACCTTGTGGGCCTCGATGCACCTCAACTTGCTCCATATCAAAGCTGCTGGAAATGCCGCCTTGACCAGAAAAATCAATGTCATCAATCATGAGCCCCACTGATGAATTTGGTGTGCCCTCATAGCCTGATTGTTCACCAATCCCTCTGATTTGAAAATACCTTGGACGCCCATCACTCAATGCAAAATTGAGATTTGGTACCAAAAATGAGAGTTGCTCTAAATGCTTGATTGGCTCTGCTTTGAGTTGATCCTCATTGAGAACCAATAAACTGCCATCATTTTTCTCTAAAGCGATCTCTCGATAGCTTGCCTTGACTACGATCTCTTCGATCTCTGCTGCATCAATTTGCAGCGGGACCATGGTCATCGATAACAAGCCGAGACTCAGAGCCCTAGTAAAGGAGTGAATATAATTGGATAAAATTATGTTTTGCATGGTACACCTCCGCCATTGAACTGGAACAGGACCGGCTCCAAATAACCAAGTCCATCACCCATTATTTTTATTATTTGGATTATGCATTCCTACGCCATTATTATATGGTTCAGGTTCAAAGGGTTCCCTAAAGTCTCAGGCAATAGCCACCCCTTGCACGTGTCGCTATCATAGTATATTGACTCAAGATTTGCTATCGTTCTCGGCATGAGTGAAGAAAATAATTACGATTACAAAGCCATCGATGCGGTGGTGAATATTTGGACGAGAGAAGCCCTCTCACAAAGACCCGATTGGGGCGATGATTTCTTTGTAGGAAAAATGAATGCAAAGGACTCTCTGATGACGGGATTGTCACTTGATGAAATGATCGAGAGAATGGAAACCGCGGGCATAGAAAAAGCATTTCTCATTGCAGCACATTCAGGAAGAGTCGGCATGCCGGGTTGTTATCACATGCCTTATGAAATTGTCGCAAGGGCGTGTGAGGAATATCCCGATCGTTTTTATGGGCTTGCTGGAATCGATCCTTTTGATGGCATGGATGGGGTCAGAGCTTTTGAAGATGCGGTAAAGAATATGGGCTTTATAGGCGCACACCTCTATCCACACTGGTATGAATTGGCACCTGATCATGCAAAATATTATCCATTTTATGCAAAATGTTGTGAGCTGGATGTACCCATACAAATGCAGGTGGGTCAGTCGATGATCTACTCAAAAGAGTATCGCACAAGAAGTGTTGGGCAACCCATCACGCTCGATGCGGTCGCTTGTGATTTGCCAGAATTGAAACTCATCGGGATTCACGTTGGCATTCCATGGCACGATGAGATGATCTCAATGGCTTGGAAACATGAAAACATTTACATTGGATGCGATGCCCATCGACCCAAATATTGGCCGAAAAGTTTCACGCATTACGTGAATAGTTATGGTCAAGACAAAGTCATCTTTGGCACAGACTTCCCAGTCCTTGATTTTAAGAAAACAACCGATGATATTAATGAGATTGGTTTCAAACCAGAAGTCAGAAGAAAACTCATGCGTGACAATGCGATTCGCATCTATGGCCTAGATATTGAGTAACTCAATCGAAATCAAAACCTTTGAGGTTGAGAAAACCAATTGGCTCAATACTCGAGTCCAAACCACAACATTCAATGGCGATCTCAATGAAAATGAAGTGGTCTTTGAAGTCGATCGATTTGCACTGACTTCGAATAATATTTCTTATGCCGCATCAGGGGACATGTTGGGCTATTGGCAGTTTTTTCCAACCACAGATGGGTATGGCAGAATCCCGGCTATGGGCTATGCCAATGTCATTCAATCCAATCATCCTGAAATTGAAGTCGGCAATCGATACTGGGGCTTTTATCCCATGTCGACTCATCTCATTGCCAAGGCAGGCAAAATCACCAAAAGTGGTTTCAGTGATGTGAGCGAACACAGAACAAAATTGGCACCGATTTATTCAAGGTTTGATGACGTTCGATTTAACCCGCTCTATGAGGAAGAAAGAGAAGATCAGGATCTTTTATTAAGGGGCCTATTTCTCACCTCATGGTTGGTGGATGATTTCATGTTTGATAATGATCATTTTGGTGCCGATGCATACGTCATCACTTGTGCTTCATCAAAGACAAGCATTGCACTTGCTTTTGTGGCAAAACAAAGAGGGCTTAAGAGAATAATTGGAATCACTTCTGAAAAGAATCAATCATTCACCAATAGTTTGGATTGCTACGATGAGGTCTTAACTTATGATGAAGTTAAGACCATGTATAATTCTCAAAAGATCATGATTGTGGATATGGCCGGTCATTATGATGCGATGAAGGATCTGCACGAACACTTTGGTGATCATGTGAAATATTCATGCAAGGTTGGAGCGACACATCTAGATAACCTCGAAGGAGATATGAGCCAATTTCCAGGAGCCAAGCCCACATTTTTCTTTGCTCCAACGCAAGCTCAGAAGAGAACTGAAGAATGGGGCGCTGGCGAAGTTCAAAAAAGAATTGGGATGAGCTTGAAGGAATTTCAAATACACAGTGACCAGTGGCTGAAAGTCAATCGAGGCTCAGGCATGACTGAAATCAAAGAGACTTTCATAGATACAGTACAAGGAAACATACCACCCAATAGAGGGCTTATCTTATCCGTCTGATGATTTGATTAATGATAAGATAAATCAATGAACCTTGAACTCATTCTTGCCTTTATTGTAGGAGCCATCATTGGTGGTGGTGTCACATTTAAGTTATTGCCAGGATTCCTGAAATCAATTTTTAGAGAAACAGCGAGAGATGAATTATCAGAAATTCAAAATGAAATCTCTGATGACAATAAACAAAATAAAGATGATCTTTCCAAGAGATTAGAAGCACTCAATACGGCAATCATAAAAGCCTCTTCAACTTGGGATGCAAACACTAAGAACCTTGCTCAAGAAGTTGGTGATCTAACAAAATCTCATACTCAGTGGGCAGAGGCACTGTCAAACCCAGGACAACAAGGTGCACTTGCTGAAGAGTCACTGAAAGTCATGCTTGAAACAGCTGGATTTGTAAAAGGAGTAAACTTCAGTGAGCAACAATCAGAAAAAACTGATCAGGGTGATTACAGGCCGGATGTATATGTGAATACACCAGATCAGGGCACAATCATTATTGACTCAAAAGCCCCGATGAAGCTCTATAAAGAAGCAATTGAAATAGATGATGAAAACCTCAAAAAATCAAAACTCAAAGACCATGCTAAAAATGTTCTAGATCATGCAAAAAAATTAGGAAAGAAAGACTACTCAGGTGCGATTGGAAAGAAAACGCCTGACTTTGTAATCATGTATATGCCAAATGTTTCGATCTACATGTCTGCTATAGAACAGATTCCTGACCTTGTCGAGCAAGCCGCAAAACATAGAGTCATGATATGTCCTCCCTCGCTTGTTTATGCGGCATTGAAAACAATCATGCTAACTTGGCAACAGCAGGAAGTATATGAAAATGCAGAGAATATAAAGCAGCAAGCCTCAGAGGTGCATGCAAGGCTGAAAAAATTCAATGATGATTTCTTCACAAAAATTGGAACTGATTTAGGAAGAGCAATCAAATCCTACAATGATGGTGTGAGATCATGGGAGAGTCGCTTAATGCCATCTGTCAGAAAGATTGAAGAAATGGGCATTGCTGATTCCACAAGAAAGATTGAAGCCCCGAAAGAAAAACAAGAAATTCCCATAGATAAGGACTCATAATCAATTGGTCGGATTTATTATTAATATATAAATCAGTGACTTAGAAGACCAAAAATCAGCATTCCAATGATGGCAAGCATCATTCCAAGGCCTAAAAGTATGATTAATTTATTCGGAGTCAAAATGTTTGCCTAAGCGAAATCCCAGGTAAGACCAAACGATTGCCACAGCACTTCCAACAGCTGCAACACCTCCAAGTGTCAAACCAAGCACTTGTGTGAGACCAGTGAAAAGCCAGGCCCACATGATATCTCCTGCTCTATATACAACGACATCAATGACACTCTTTCCTTTGAATCGAACATCTCGATCTAGAGTTGTAAATAGCATTTCTCTTGCCGGTTTTGTAATCGCATACTCCCCTGCTCTTCTGACAACTTGTAATCCAACAACCACCCAAAGGATCGGCGAGATTGCCAATATCAGCATTCCAAAAACGATGATCATTGGCACAAGAGGCAATGTGACAGTCAATCCAAAGTTCTTTGTGAGCCTTGCGGTTCCGAACATCGCCGTGATAACAGCCAAGACATTGACTGCTAAATCAATGCCAGCCCAAATTTGTGTTCTGGTGTCTTGATCGATATCTGTAAGGATGTTTT
>JAPOHS010000066.1 GCA_029979325.1 Pseudomonadota bacterium
GGAAGATGCAGGATTGTGGTTGAAATCAATCGATACCAATGGTCCGTCGCTGTAATCAAGCACTCCTTTTAGAGCACCATCTGATGCCGCTTTAACCACCTCATTGATCTCATCGACTGAAGTTTCTCTGGAAGCGATAAAACTGAGATCGACCAATGAAACGTTAATGGTCGGTACCCTGACGGAAAAGCCATCGAGTTTTCCATCCAGTTCAGGCAAGACAAGGCCGACTGCAGCGGCCGCACCTGTTTTGGTTGGAATCATTGATTGTGTAGCTGACCTGGCTCTTCTGAGATCACTGTGCATGACATCGGTCAAGACTTGATCATTCGTATAAGCATGAATGGTTGTCATGATCCCACTCTCGAGCCCAATGCTCTCATGTATGGGTTTAACAAGTGGAGCAAGACAATTGGTTGTACAAGATGCGTTTGAGATCACAGTATCATCCTTTGAAAGGGTGTCATGGTTGACGCCGTATACAATGGTTGCATCGATGTCAGTACCTGCTGGTGCAGAGATCACGACCTTCTTCGCACCGGCATTGATGTGTTTACTTGCCAACTCTTTTTTTGCAAAAAAGCCTGTGCACTCAAGCACAACATCGACACCAAGATCACCCCAAGGCAGTTGCTCAGGATCTCTCTCAGCGTAAACTTTAATCTCATCACCATTGACAATGAGTGCATCATCTCGAGCTTCTACTGAATATGGAAATGGTCCATGTGCCGTATCATATTTTGTTAAATGGGCATTGCTATTGGCATCACCGAGGTCATTGATTGCAACAACTTGTAACTCATCAGTGCGCCCACTCTCATAGAGAGCTCTCATTACATTTCTGCCAATTCTTCCGTATCCATTGATTGCTATTTTTACTGTCATTACAGTCTCCTTTCCTTCTTAACTGTTAATCATTGTCTTTAGTTTTTCGATCACATTTTCGTCTGAAAAACCAAAGTGTTTGAATAATTCAGGAGCTGGTGCAGATGCGCCAAAGCTCTCCATACCAACCACAACTCCTTTTCGACCTGCATACCCTCTCCAGGCACTTGCCATTGAAGCCTCAATCACCATGATTTTTTCAATGTCATGTGGGATCACAGATGCTCTGTATTCATCCGATTGTTGCTCAAATATTTCAACGCACGGCATTGAGACCACTCTGATGGAATACCCTTCTGATTGGAGTGCATTTGAGGCATTGACTGCATATTGGACCTCTGAACCTGTTGCGATGATGATTGCATCGGGCTGTGAATCCTCTTCTCCGATTAAAACATAACCTCCCTTCTGGATGTTATCTGTGATCTTTTCTGATCGATCATACTGAGGCAATGATTGCCTGGTTAAAATCAACGCAGAGGGGGTCTTTCTTTTTTGAGTGGCCATCTTCCAAGCAACTGCCGTCTCAAGCGTGTCACATGGTCTCCATACATCCAGTCCAGGAATCAACCTGAGGCTTGGGACATGTTCTATCGGTTGATGTGTTGGCCCATCTTCTCCTAGACCAATGGAATCATGGGTCAGAACATGTATCACCCCTAGCTCCATCATCGCTGCCATTCGAATCGCGTTTCTTGAGTAATCGCTGAAGGTTAAAAATGTTCCGGCATAAGGAATCAATCCTCCATGAAGGGCTATTCCATTCATGATTGCAGACATTCCAAATTCTCTTACACCATAGAATATGTAATTACCATCGTGGTCATCTTTTGTGATTGGTTTTGAAGCATCATGGTATGTGCAAACCGAGCCTGTTAGATCAGCAGAACCGCCTATCATGTTTGACTGATCTTCCTTCAAAGCGTTCAGAGCAACAAGTGATGATTTTCGTGTGGCAACGACATCCGCATCTTCTCTTAATTCATCAATCAATGCATCAAGATGAGCCATCTCATTGCTGATGTTTCCATCCATGCTTGCCAAGAATTCATCCGCCAGTTCTGGGTTTTCAGATTTGTATTGTTCAAACCTCTCATTCCAGTCGTTTTCCGCTGATTGTCCCTTTTCTCTGCAATCCCACGCATTCTTGATCTCAGTCGGGATCTCAAACCGATCATGCTGCCAACTCAGTGCATCTCTCACATTGGCAATTTCTTCATCTCCTAGGGGTGCACCATGCGTATCAGCTGTTCCAGCTTTATTGGGAGAGCCAAATCCAATGACTGTTTTGCAATCTATTAAGGACGGCTTATCAGATGCTTTTGCCTCTGTGATTGCTTTTGAAATGGCATCCGCATCATGACCATCCACATCCTCTATGACATGCCATCCATATGACTTGAATCTTGCACAAACATCCTCATCAAACCATTCATCTACTTCACCATCAATTGAAATCCCATTGTCATCGTAAATGCAAATTAACTTGCCCAGATTCAAAGTGCCTGCAAGTGAGCATGCTTCATGTGAAATACCTTCCATAAGACACCCGTCACCAAGAAAAACATAAGTGAAGTGATCCACAATTGAATGATTACCTGTGTTGAATTTTGATGCAAGGATACTCTCAGCGAGAGCCATGCCAACTGCATTTGTAATCCCCTGCCCAAGGGGTCCAGTCGTGGTTTCAATTCCGAGTTCAAGATCAAGCTCAGGATGCCCAGCAGTGTGAGATCCAAATTGTCTGAATTTTTTTATGTCCTCAATGCTCAGTGGATAACCTGTTAAATGCAAGAGGGAATATAAAAGCATCGAGCCATGGCCATTGGAGAGCACAAATCGATCGCGATCTACCCATTTAGGATTTGTTGGATTGTGCTTCATGTGATCATTCCAAAGCACTTCAGCAATGTCAGCCATTCCCATAGGCATGCCAGGATGTCCAGAATTTGCCTCTTGCACAGCATCTGCTGACAAAACCCTAATACAATCTGCTAATTTTTTCTTTTCGATACTGATGACGGGATTGCTGTGAATATTCTACTAATCTTTTGAGAGTTTTAATTAATGAAACATCCATTATTGTCTATGACTAATCACCGGCTGGCAACAAATTTTCATTGATTCTATAAAAATCAAGAATAAGGATATATAATCCCGCGGATAACGGAGAAAAAAATATGCCAAATCAAACATATTTAATGACATCTGAGTCTGTTGGAGAGGGTCATCCTGACAAAATGGCTGATCAAATTTCAGATGCGATCTTGGATGCAATTCTTGAACAAGATAAGGGCTGCAGAGTTGCTGTTGAAACGCTTGTAAAGACGGGGCTGGTTGTCCTTGCTGGTGAAATCACAACAAGTGCCAATGTTGATTATGAGGCCATTGCTAGACGAACCATCAAAAGGATCGGCTATGACAGAGAAGAACTTGGCTTTGATGATCAATCTTGTGAAGTCCTATCCGCAATCAGTAAACAATCTCCGGATATAGCGATGGGCGTTGACCGTGCTGATAAAAAAGAACAAGGCGCAGGTGATCAAGGGCTCATGTTTGGTTATGCCACCAATGAGACAAAGGAACTGATGCCAGCAACAATTCAATTATCTCATCAGCTTGTGAAGCGGCATGCAGATGTCAGAAGAAGCGGTGAGCTCAGTTGGCTGAGACCCGATGCAAAGAGTCAGGTAACCATTCTTTTTGAAGATGGAAAACCTAAATCAATAGATACGGTTGTTCTATCCACTCAACATGATGAAAATATCTCAATGAATGATATTCAAGAAGGTGTCATGGAACATATTATTAAACCAATTCTTCCTGAAGACTTGCTCACTGATTCAACGCAATATCTCATCAACCCCACTGGAAATTTCATCATTGGTGGGCCAGTCGGAGACTGTGGTTTGACAGGAAGAAAAATCATCGTTGATACCTATGGCGGTATGGCGAGGCATGGGGGCGGTGCATTTTCTGGAAAAGACCCATCAAAGGTTGATCGTTCTGCAGCATATGCAGCAAGATATGTAGCCAAAAATGTCGTTGCTGCTGGGTTGGCAGATCGATGTGAAATTCAAGTCTCATATGCCATTGGTGTTGCAAAACCAACCTCTGTAAGAATAAAAACTTTTGGTACAGAAAAAGTTTCAGAAGAGGAAATTGTGCATTTGGTGAATGAAAATTTTGATTTAACTCCTTATGGGATCATGAACATGCTGGATCTACTCCAACCAATTTATGAGAAATCAGCAGCGTATGGTCACTTTGGCAGAGAAGATGAAGAATTCCCTTGGGAAAAAACTGATCGATCCGATGCACTCAAGGAGCAATCTGGCTTGTAATTCAAGCCGAATGATGATTTAACTATTTATGATTAAAGGAAACTAACATGGCTGAAACAGCAAAAGAAAACAAAATTGATTTGATGAACGATTACAAAGTCGCTGATATTTCTCTGGCTGAATGGGGTGAAAAGGAAATCAAGATTGCAGAAACAGAAATGCCGGGCTTGATGAGCATCAGAGAAGAATTCGGAAAAGAAAAGCCTCTAAAAGGTGCAAGGATTGCCGGCTGTCTTCATATGACCATTCAAACAGCGGTACTCATTGAAACATTGATTGAACTCGGTGCTGATATCAGGTGGTCTTCTTGTAATATCTTCTCAACACAAGATCATGCTGCAGCTGCTCTAGCAGCCAAAGGCATTCCAATATTTGCATGGAAAGATGAGAGTGAGGAAGAATACTGGTGGTGCGTAGAACAAACAATCAAAGGACCAAATGGTTGGACACCTAATCTCATACTTGATGACGGCGGAGATTTGACGGGTCTCATGCATGAAAAATACCCTGAACTGATGAAAGACATCATCGGAGTGTCAGAAGAAACAACAACTGGTGTATTGCGTCTCTACAACATGGAGAAAGATGGAACGCTCATGTGTCCTGCAATCAATGTCAATGACTCGGTGACAAAATCTAAATTCGATAATCTCTATGG
>JAPOHS010000067.1 GCA_029979325.1 Pseudomonadota bacterium
GCGATATGAAAAATATACCAATCAGTGTTCTTGGCAAGCATTTTGGGCATCCAGGTCGGAGAATTTGGTTGATGGCTCAAGGCAAAGATCCCGAACAAATACAAACCATCGTTGCTCCACCAAAATCAATAGGTCATGGAAAAGTTATGCCTCCGGATACGCATAACAAAAGAATCATCCTTACATATTTGCAACACATGAGTGAAAAAGTGGGTGCTCGACTCAGAAAACATGATCTTAAGTCTTCGGTATTCTTCATTGGACTAAAAACTAAGAATGGCTGGATAGGATCCAAAATGAAGCTCGCCTACTCTATTGATGATGGAATAAAGATCATGCAACTTGGAGAAAAAATGATTAGACATAGATGGCATGGCGAGGGCATTCATCAGATACAAGTTACCGCTCTGAATCCACAAAAATCAAATCAACAAATGGATTTCTTGGAACAAGGTGAACATGCGAATATTGCCATAAAAAATAGAGTCATAGATTCAATCAATCAAAAATATGGCAATCTAACGATCGCACCCAGCAATTTAATGCACAGATCAAGCATGCCCGATGTGATCGCACCGGCTTGGAAGCCATCCGGTCATAGACAGACAATTCAATGACATGTGTGGCGGAGCTTCATATACACATAATGGGGAACACATGAGGGTGTACTTCCCCAATCCAAAAGCAAAACTTCCGGTCATAACAAAAGAAAGTGATACAAAATTGATACTTTGGGGAAGGCGCAAAGGACAATCAGGAAAACTTCCATTGGGGGGATGGGCGAGACTGGACTCTATTCATGCTGGAATTTGGGATAGATGGTTTCCAAAACCCGTCAAAATACCTGTGCAGAGCTTTATGGAAAAAGATCATGAGGGAAAAAGTCATTGGTTTGATTTGGTTAAAGGACAGTGGATACAAGGATTAGTCGCTGTAGAAAAGCAAGAGCAGAGACTATATGTAGTAACAATTGAACCCGAGCTTGAACACAGCATTCATGACCGATGGCCGAGGGTTATGAGCGGATAGATTGAGTTAATCTCGTTTTCTGTTTTGTCTTCTCCAGTCTTCAGGATCTAAAAAGTCACCGCTCCAAATTCCAGCTCTATTTACCATCGCTTCTATCATCTCTTCTTCATATCGAGTTGAATAGCGAATGTAGGCAACTGCCATTCCTGTTCTGACCATTTCAGATTGCAAGTCGACACCGTTTGCATAGCAGATGCTGAGCGTCCTTCCATATTTATCCTCACCTTCATCTGTGCATTCAACTTCATGTTTACCGATGAGCTTTTTTAATGCAGCAGTGGCTTTCTTTCCACAGGCCCAAATCTTTCCATTGGGTCTTTCACAGTACTGTGTCATTCCATAGTAATAAGACTCAGGTGCATCAATACCGCTGAATCTGATCTTGGTGTTATCGATGGTAATGGTATCTCCGTCAACAACAGTGGCCTTCCCTTTAATGTAGATTTTATCTTTACGTTCTTTTTGATTTACTCGCTCATCTCCTAGGGTGTCTTCGCGAAAATCCTCCTCAAGACTCATGGGTATCTCATCTGATTGAATCGGGGAATCAGTCATGGGAATATCAAATGGATCTGGCTCATCATCAATTTCTTGAGCGATGACGTTCGAGACAAATAATGGAATGATTATTAGTGAATACAGTAATGGTTTTATTGTTTTCATGGGTCTACTCGGTTTGGCATCCTTTTTTTAGTTAAATATTTACCTATTCTTTTGGTTAATATCTTCGGAATTAAAGTTGAGATTAATGCAAAGAACTTATTTAACCAACCATTAATGACTAAACTTTTTCCATTCATTACAGCAAAGTAACCTTGCTGTGCTACCTTTTCTGAAGTCATCCATAGGAAATCAGGTGTATTTGCAACCTCTGGCATATCTGCAGCAACATGAAACTCGCTTCTTGTAAGCCCAGGACAGACTGCTGTACAAAAAATATTCTGATCCATGTATTCAAAATGGATGCCCTCAGAGAGTTTGATTTGATAAATTTTCACAGGACTATAGAGACCTCCTCTATCAGCAGGAGGAATATAGGGTGCCAAAGATGCAACATTAATGATTCTTCCATATTGTCTCTCAATCATCCCGGGTAAGAAGATATGTATCAGTTCTGTCACAGAACCAATCATCACCTGAATAAAATCAGAATGCTCATCCCATTTAATTTTTTCAAAAGATTTTGGATTGCCATAGCCTGCATTATTGATGAGTGCATCGATGTGAATATTTTGTTCTTTGCAAAAGTTAAATATTTGTTTAGGGGCATTTTGATCACTGAGATCAGCTGGAAATATGTCTATCTTTTGGCGCCTTGATGACTCGAGTAAATTTGCTCTTAAAGAATCTAATCTATCTGCCCTTCTTGCGGTAAGGACTAAATTAAAACCATTTTTAAAAAACACCTCTGCAAAAGATTTACCAATACCTGCTGAAGCGCCTGTGATTAGTGCCGTTTTATTTCTCACATTCATTTCAATTCTTTATCAGATTGTAACCAATCAAACATAGAATGATGCCGAGTGTGGCCTGAAGAACAATGTAAGATATCATCTTTAGAAATTCTCCATTCTCTATGAATAATTGTGACTCCATAGCAATCGCTGAAAATGTTGTAAACCCCCCAAGAATACCTACGGTGAGAAAGAAGAATAATTGCGTTTGGTCTTCCAGTTTTTGTGTGAAATAACCAGAAACCAATCCGATTAAAAAACACCCGATCAAATTCACCAGTATTGTCCCTATTGGAAATGATGTGGCAAAAGTCTTTTCTATCGATGAGCTAATCAAAAATCTAAGAATCGTTCCGATGAATCCACCGAAGCCAATAATCAATGATGTATTTATAATCTGGGTCATCTCAGTAAACCGATAAGTCTTCACCAATAATCACTTTTCCAGAATAGCTGGACCCTATCTCATCGATAATCTCTTCTTCGGAAGATCCCCAGAAAAGTATGTGTGTTAATAATAGTAATTTTGGTTTTGCAATATTGGCAATATCAGCAAGTTCATTTGTTGAAGTATGATGCTTTGAATGATAATTTTTCCAAACCTCTGATCTGCGGTCAAAACCAGATTGCGAATACACTTCATGAACCAAAATATCACTGCCCTTAGCCATCTCTACTAGCTTGTCACTGGGAGCCGTGTCACCGGAAATGATTATTGTTTTATCAGTAGTGGTGAATTTGTAGCCAAATGCATTTTCCCATGAGCCATGACTCACTTTAAATGCCACCACCTCCACTAAGTCATCTTTATAAACAATTCCTTCATCTATCTCATCTACTTCTACATTCCAGCCTGTTTCATTCGCTGGCTCTGAGCCATCTATTCTGTATCTAATATCAGAACCATATGCTTCTAAGATATTCTCTGTCATTGATTTAATGCCTTTAGGCCCAAAAACTTTTAAAGGCGTATCACGCTCAAGAACCCATGGTGTAAATATCAGATCCGGATAACCGGTCGTGTGATCAGAATGAAGATGAGTCAGAAATGCGACTTCTAAATTACTTGGCTTAAGGGATATAAAAGCATCATTATCTTGGGTATATAATTTATTGGCTTGTCTAACTATTCCAGGACCAAAATCAACAATATATGATTTATCTTGAATGATTATTGCTAAGGATGGGCCTGACCTATCAGGCTCAGCATTTGGTGTGCCTGTGCCAAGCAGAACCAATCTTGTCCCATGATTCTCGGATGCATTTATGTCATCAATACTTATGAGTCCGATGACTATGAGAGAGAGAAAAAATCTCATGAATCTTCCTTAATCAAATCTTTCACTTCTTTCTTTTGCTGTGTTCGTTTATATCTTTTTTTTGTCTCATGAATTTTTGAAACAGCATGAGCCGGTGATTTTTTTCTTGTTTTAATATCCTTCTTATCTGTCATTTCATTTCATTAATCCATTCTGTAATCAGTTCGATGGCCTCAACATGCATGAGCGATCTTCCTGACTCAGGCATCATGACATCTGGTTCATTTGATAGCATTCGAAATAAAAGTATCGATTCCTCGGCTTTTCCAGGAACAATTGAGTAGCTAAGCCCTCCGCTTCCTCTCCCTGCAGCGACAGGCTTCTTATAAACGCCAAATTCCTTGTCTTCAATAGATAAATAAAGGCCAGATGAACTTGCAGAACCTTTTGGTGAATGACAATGACCACAATTTATATCTAAATATGACCTTGCTCTCATATTGATATCATGATTCTTATTGAATGCATTAACCATTGAGTCATTTGAATAAGGCTTTTCTTCTAGAAACCCAATAACTGCCCAATGAGCCATTTGATTGCTCTCTATTCCATCCTCATAAGCGATCGCTTTATTGATGTTTCTCGGTTTCGGACCTATGGGCTCAACAGCACCATCTTTTAAATGACATTCCTTGCATTGATTCTTATTCGGGGCTCTATATCTTATGAAGCTTGCATTCGTTGGTGTAATGACGTCAGTCACTTCGATGGTTTTCCCGCCTAGTGTCAAGTAAGCATCTCCTCTATCGATATCCCAAACATACGTGAGTGCATCCCATCCATCTTCTTTGTTGAGTAATAAACGTGTTTCAAGCAGAAGTGTTCCGCCTTCAGTAGTTTGATAAGAGAATGTTTTTATGAGTGCTGTCCCAATGGGAAAATCAAAAACATCCTCACCATTGTATTTTGCAGTTGTCCCATCTGGAAGATATACAAAACGGTGCTTATCACTATAGTCTGAAAATAAAGCCGTAATGAGTTCGTAAGGCACTACACCCTCGTTTGGGACTTGATTGAGTGGATCAGAAAAAAAACCATATTCAGATAAAGCTTTCGGAGTTTTATCTGAAAGTATTGCATGATC
>JAPOHS010000068.1 GCA_029979325.1 Pseudomonadota bacterium
AAGTGTTGTCGCATTCATTCAGCGATGTCGAATATCTGCCAAAAGAGGTGAGATGTTTTTCTTCATTGAATTTAAAGAAACCTACGATGAAAAAGGACGGTTAGATCTCGTGCCCATTGATTCAGATAATGAAGGCACAGAAGGTTATAAGAGAATTTATGAAGCTTATGGTTTTTGCTTTGGCATGTTTTTTCTTTTCGTTTTATTTACCATGATGTCGCTCTCATGGGAAAGGGCTGCCGGCTACCAACTTCCAACATTTATTCCATTCAGCCTTATGCTTGCAACCGGGCTTTGGATTTCACCAATTTTTTCCTTATTTATTTTAGAGCTCAATGAAAACGATGTTTTGAAAATCTTTGTGCTGACAATAATGGGTTCATTCCTCAGTGTTTCTACTGGCATAATATTATCAGGAAGCATCTATATGGAAATTCTGGGATTGTTATTACCGCTATTTTTCTTGCCCTTGCTGATCTATCACTTACAGAGCTTGTTATTTTGGGGCATTGCCATTGGCACACCATGGAATGTTAGCCCGAAGGTGAGAAAAATAATGGCCTGGTATGGAATGGTTTGGTTTCCATTGTTGCTTACATATCAAGGCAGTCTCATAATTCCACTTGGCTTAAATGAATATGAAGGCTCATGGGCAAATGCTATTGAAGTAGCCATGGAACTATTTATTCGCACCGTTGAAATTATATTCAGAATGCTTGAGGTCCTTGGGTCTGGGGCATAAAAAATCCAAATATAAAAATTTCAAAACTGCAATTACCAAACAGAACATAAGAGAGGAGAGTAAAAAATGGTCACAATAATAATCATGGCGCTTACATTGGCGCTGCTTCAAATTTGGATCATTCCAATGACTGGTGCATTGGTAATCAATATTAAAAGCATGTCTTACTTATTGTCGAATAGAGATAAAGAGAAACCAATTGATCCAGCTTCGGTTTCCGCAAGAATTCTTAGGGCCTCTTCAAACCTGCAAGAAAGCTTGCCTGCATTTCTCGCGCTCGCAATCTTATCAATCATTACTGAGGTGGATAACACAATGTACGCGATGACTTGGGTTTTCCTGAGGTTTCTCTATCTCTTGGTCTATGCAGCTGGAATCTTATACATCCGCACTGTGGTATGGCTGGGCTCGATTATTTGTCTTATTTTAATGGCTCTTGCTTTGATTTAGCGCTTAACTTCTCAGTGTTTTAACAGCTGGTACAGACAGGGCTCTATAAACGACAAACATGCCTGTGAGAAGGATGAGAACAAAGCCTGTTATTAAGCCTGATGCGATGATTGTGGCATTAGGCGTATAACTTGTTTCAAAAATCTGTATAGATACATACGCAGAAAAACCTATCGCAACAAAAAGTGATGTGATCGATGCGACCAAGCCCAATGCTCCAAATTCTGCCAAAGCAATTTGAAGAATATCCCTCTGTTTAGCCCCCATTGCCTTCATGACCGCATTTTCTTTGTTCCGCTCCTCTACCGTTGAAAAAATCGAAGCAATTAGGGTCAGCACTCCAGCCAAGAGAGAGAGTAAAAAAATATACTGCACAGCTGTTGATGCAGTGTCTAAGACGACGCGAATCTGATCAAGAGCTGCCTCTAGATCTACGCTGGTGATTGTTGGAAACCGCTCAATAAAAATATCAACCGCTTCTGATTTATTATCGACCTTCAGGCTTGTGATATAAGACTGAGGAAGCTCATTCGCGATGGCGGGTGAAAGCACAAAAAAGAAGTTTGGCGAGAAGCTTTCCCATTTAATTTCTCTAAGATTTTTAACCTCAACTGTGAAATTTTCCCCGGCCACATTGAACTCAAGCTGATCCCCAATTGATAGCCCCATTGATTTTGCCGCTTGAGCATCTACAGAAATAAAAGAGCCATCCTCATCTTCATCTCCCCACCAGGAACCCTCTTTAATTGAATTGTTTTCTGGAAGCTCATTGAACCAAGTGAGATTTGATTCTCTTTGCATCATCTCTCCGACATCTAAGAGAGCGCCATCCGCTGATGACGCGCCAATCAGTCTTCCACGAATCAATGGTGTAAATTGAGGTGTTGCTTCCATCTCATTATTAAAAAAAGTTTTTACATCATTTAACTGGTAATCCTGAATGTTAAAAAAGAAATAGTTTGGCGTGTCTTGGTCTAAACTGGAACGCCAAGTATTCACCAGATCTGAGCGCGTTTCGGCAAGAACAATTAGAAATGTCAGAGAGACACCAAACACAATGACTTGCAATAAATTCTCAGAAGCTCTTTTAGAAAGATTTCTAAGGCCCATTAACCATCCGTAACCACCGAAAACGGGTGACAGTTTGGTAGAGAATATCAATAAGTAACCAATCCCTGCGAGTAAAATTACAAGGCCAAGAAGTGCAAATAGAATGCTGGCAACCAAACGAAGATCATTGAAGATAAACAAAAGGAATAGGCTGAAAACCAAGAAAGAAAATAAATAAATTGATGCCTCTGATTTAGACCCTTGTGTGTCATCTTTTCTTAAGAGTCGAATTGGCTCGACCAATCCCAAAACTCTCAGATAGGGTCCACATGCAGCAATCACAATGCAGCAAGCAGTTAAAAACCCCAATAACAATGGTTTTGCAGTTGGTGGTGGTAATTCTCTATTGATGATGTGGCTCAAAATGCTTTCCAGAAGTGCTTGCACTGAGAATCCCAACGAACAACCTATAAGAGTTGCCATCATAACCAGCATGGTTAGCTGACTGATTTGTGACCACAATATGAATCTTTTTGATGCGCCGAATACTTTCATGAGTGTTGTATTCAAAAGGTGTCTTTTAGCATATCGTCTAGCAGCTATCATGGAAGACACCAGGGTGATTAAAATGGTGAACAATGCTGCAAGATTTGCAAATTGAGATGACTCATTGACTGAATTGCCAAGCTGTCCCTCAATGTCTGAAACTTTCTGTACACGAACTTCATTCAAATCTCCTTCCACCTCTTTTAAAAAAGATTCGAGCAGACTGGGTTCTGCCGAATAAAGCTGTCGATAAACCACTCTGCTGCCTGCTTGTATAACCCCCATTTCATCCAGGTCAGTCTGATTGACAATAATGGTGGGAGAGAAAGATAAGAATCCAGTGCTTCGATCGGGGAAATCAACGAGTGTTCCGGTTATCTTAAACGATTTGTTGCCAAGTGTGATCAATTCGCCTGGTTTTGTATTCAACGCCTCCAATATTTTTTCTTCTACCCAAACAGCCGAAGCTGGTGGTTGTTTGAAATCAAGATTTATGCTGCTCTGTCCTTGAGGAATAACCTGTAGGTTGCCTACCAAAGGATAAGCGCTTGAAACTGCTTTAATTGATGCAAGTATATTGCCATCATCCGTCAGTGCCATGGTTAAGAATGAGGTGATTTCTGCAGTTTTTATTTCCATCAATTCTGCTGCTTGAATATACCGATCTTCGATGGGCGCACCAGACCTAAAAACCATCTCGGCACCAAGAACGATTGAGGCTTGTTGTTCGATGGAGCGTTGAAAGCGATCGCTTAAAAACCCGACGCCTGATATTGCGGTTACAGAAAGAATCAGTGAAGAAAATAGGATGATCATGTCTCCTGATCCGATTTCTGAAAAAAACTTTTTTAGCCCAAAGAGAATGCCATTCAGCATTTTAATTTTCCTTCTTGCAGCTCGAAGACCATATCCGATTGCGCTGCTAGCTGCTGATCATGTGTTACGACAACTAAAGTCGTCTTTGTTTGTTGATTGATTCGCAGCAATAGTTCAAGAATATTATCAGTGCTTGATTGGTCTAAATTTCCAGTGGGCTCATCCGCAAATAAAATGCTGGGATTTTTAACCATGGCTCTAGCGATTGCTACGCGTTGCTTTTCTCCACCAGATAATTGATGGGGAACATGTCCTGTTCTTTTGGACAAGCCCACTTCATCCAAAGCTTTTAGTGCCCTCTCCTTTGCATCTTTCGCGCCGAGTATCTCGAGTGGCATCATCACATTGTCTAGAGCTGATAATCTGGGCAGCAAATGAAAAGACTGAAAAACAAAACCGACATCCTTGCTTCTAATCTGGGCCCTCTTATCCTCATTTAAGCTTGTGATTTCTTTATCAAGAAGCTTCACGGATCCCCTGCTCGGCAGATCAAGACCGGCCATGATTGCAAGGAGTGTGGTTTTACCAGATCCAGATGGTCCCAAGATGGAGGCAAAAATACCCTCCTCCAAGGAAAGACTGATATCATTTACAATGGTTAGTTCGCCCTCAGGGCTGGTAACGTTTTTTGTAACATTGGAAACTTCTAAGATGATTTTATTCATTCGGAACCTTTTATTATGGCTAGTCATTTTACCGATGATGACGGCAACAGCCAATGCAAATGAGCCCGTAGATAAAAATATTCTAATTCTGGGAGACAGCCTCAGTGCTGGACTAGGGGTAAACTATGATCAAGCATGGCCATCGCTGCTTCAATCAAAAATCGATAAAGCGGGGGCTTCCTATAGAGTAATCAATGCAGGAGTCAGTGGAGATACCACCTCGGGTGGCATTTCACGACTTCCTCGCTTGCTAAAAAAATACTCTCCTGAGATTTTAATTTTAGAGCTTGGTGGCAATGATGGGTTAAGGGGCACCTCACTAAAAGCCATTGAGAAAAACCTCAGAGACATGATTAGCTCAGCACAAAGCAACAACATTACTGTTCTTCTAATCGGTGTTCAGCTGCCTCCCAATTACGGAGCACTTTACACCAAAGGATTTGAAGATATTTTTTCCGATTTAGCAAAAGACTTTATTGAAGAAAAACAATTTGAATGGCGTAATACCAAACATAGAAAACAATGGAGAAATACTTTAGAGACCTA
>JAPOHS010000069.1 GCA_029979325.1 Pseudomonadota bacterium
CCACATGGCTCAAAGTAATATAGATACTGTTATCTTTACCTCTATACATGGCATCAATTACTACAGCGACTTCCTCTACTGTTCTTTTGGAAGGCCATACGCTCTGGTAGTAACACAAGACAAAGTCACTTCGGTTACTGCCAATATTGATGGCGGTCAACCATTCAGAAGAACCTTTGGTGAGAACTTGGTATATACAGACTGGCAAAAAGATAGCTTCTTTTATGCGCTTCAACAAATCGTTAATAATGGTGGAAAAATTGGCATCGAATATGATCATATCACCAAGGAGCGCTTAGATAAGCTCCAAGCAGCATTTAACCAAGCACAATTTATCGATATATCGGTTGACTGTATGAAAATGCGCTCCATCAAATCAGATGAAGAAATTGCCCACATCATCCAGGGTGCTAATGTTTGTGATATAGGCGGAGCGGCTTTAGTTGAAGCAATCAAGGAAGGAGTCCCAGAGCATGAGGTGGCTCTTCATTCTACCCAGGCAATGGTTCGTGAAATAGCGAAACGCTATCCTCACTCGGAGCTTATGGATACATGGACTTGGTTTCAATCTGGAATCAATACTGATGGCGCACACAACCCTGTAACAACAAGAAAAGTTCAAAAAGGAGACATCCTCAGTCTCAACTGCTTCTCTATGATTGCTGGCTATTATGTTGCCCTCGAAAGAACCTTATTCTATGATCACGTTGATGATGAGTCTTTAAGGCTTTGGGAAATTAATGTAAAGGTTCATGAAGAAGGGATGAAACTGATCAAACCAGGAGTTGCATGTAAAGATATAGCACTTGAACTGAATAAGATTTTTGAAGAATACGGCTTACTTGAGAGCAGAACATTTGGTTACGGTCATTCATTTGGAGTTCTATCTCATTACTATGGGCGTGAAGCTGGTGTTGAGCTTAGAGAAGATATTGATACAGTCCTTCAAAAAAATATGGTCGTATCTATGGAGCCTATGATCATGATTCCTGAAGGTAAGCCTGGCGCAGGAGGGTATAGAGAACACGATGTTATGGTTCTGACTGAAGATAGTGCCTATGATATTACTCAGTTTCCATATGGCCCAGAGAACAACATTATTGTTTAAAACCTTGGGATTTAAATTATCAATTTATAAATCAAATTTTTATCAAGTTCTATTTCCTTTGCGTTGATATATTTTCAAGAATTAACTAGATATACTTGATTAAATAATGAAAACAATAGAATATCCACAATTACTTGATGAGTTAAAGTTAGTAGCTCGAGATGCAGGTCGCGAGATAATGAAGATTTATGAAAGTTCATTTGACGTTAACTACAAAGATGATGGTTCGCCGGTCACCCTTGCGGATAAAGCTGCGGATAAAGTCATTTTAAGTAGACTTAAGAACATCATTCCTAATATCCCAATTGTCTCTGAGGAGAATTCCAGTAGTCATGATTTAGATGTTAGCAATCAATTTTTTCTGATTGATCCACTTGATGGTACAAAAGAGTTTCTAAAGAAAGATGGGCTTGGCTCATTTACTGTAAATATTGGTCTTATTGAAAATGGTATTCCTACCTTAGGTGTTGTTTTTGCACCGGCACTTAATCGAATGTTTTTTGGCTCTACCTTAACAGGAGCCTTTGAAGAATCTGATGTTGACTTTAAAGAAATTAAAATACGAGCAGTTCCCAGTTCGGGTCCTGTAGCAGTTGCTAGCGTATCCCATAGAGATGAATCAACAGATCAGTGGCTTACAAGCAACAATGTTAGGGAGACAATTTCAATAGGCTCTTCATTGAAATTTTGCTTGGTCGCTTGTGGTGAAGCAGATGTATACCCTAGATTTGGACCAACAATGGAATGGGATACTGCTGCAGGAGATGCCGTATTGAGAGCAGCGGGCGGTACAGTCTTACTCCCAAATAACCAACCATTCAATTATGGAAAAAAAAGCTACAGAAATAGCGCTTTTATTGCCCACGGAGAATTTTAGATGCAGGTTTAATTAGGCCTAGCTCTCGTATGAATAAATCTCAACCATCATCTCATCAGCAATAAGCTCAAGCTTATCTCTAACAAGATTTTCATCAAGATCACTCGGTAAATGAAGTGTAATTTCAGCTTTGAAAAGTTGCTCTCCTGACATCGAAGCATCGATAATTTCAGTCTTTAACTCTTCAACATTAGCTTGTAACTCATCCGCCAAAACATGGGAAAGTTTATTAATAATGCCAACATGATTTTGTCCAATAAGCTCTATATTGTAGCTTTTAACATTACTTAGCTCATCAACCGGGTGCGTCTCTTCACAAGCAATTTGAAGACCTAAAGAAGCAGTAGTTAAATCTTTTTTTAGATTTGAAGCATCACTTGAGGGGACATTGACTTTAAGAATTCCAGCAAACTTACCCTCAAAACTAGACATATTGCTTTCAATCCAGTCTCCATTATTTGAAACAATGATCTTTGACAAGCCGTCAACAAGTCCAGGCTTATCGTCTCCCAAAACGCTAATCAAGAATGATTTCATAAAAATCTACTTATAATCTTCAATGCTTGGACAAGAACAAACTAAATTCTTATCGCCATAGACATTATCCACTCTAGACACTGGCGGCCAGTACTTCACTCGCCTTAGGCTCTCGACTGGATAAGCGGCCTCTTCTCTGGAGTATGAAAACTCCCATTGCGTTGATGTTACCATTTCTAGAGTGTGTGGCGAATTAATTAATGGATTATCTTCAGTAGAGTATTCACCCGATTCAACCTTTTTGATTTCTTTTCTTATTTGAATCATTGCTTCACAGAATCGATCAAGCTCATCCATAGACTCCGACTCTGTTGGCTCAATCATCAACGTTCCTGCTACAGGAAAAGACATTGTTGGTGCGTGAAAACCAAAATCTATGAGACGTTTAGCTACATCATCAACACCTATTCCAACAGTGTCCTTAATCGGCCTAATGTCGATAATACACTCATGTGCAATCCTTCCATTCTCATCAGAATATAGAATCGGATAATGCTCCGCAAGACGCTTAGCAATATAGTTTGCATTAAGAATGGCGTTACATGTTGACTCATAGAGGCCATCTTTTCCAAGCATAGCTATATACATCCAGCTAATTGGAAGGATGCTTCCTGAGCCCCAAGGAGCCCCAGAAATGCTGCCAACATCTGTATTATTTAGAGGTGTTCTTGGTAAAAAATCGATGAGATGTTCTTTAACTCCAATTGGTCCAACACCTGGGCCACCCCCACCATGAGGTATAGCAAATGTCTTATGAAGATTAAGGTGTGAGACATCACCACCAAACTCTCCAGGAGCCGAGACACCAACCATTGCATTCATGTTTGCTCCGTCAATATAGACTTGTCCACCAGCATCATGAACAATATTACAAACTTCTCTCACGTCTTTTTCAAACACCCCATGAGTAGAAGGATATGTAATCATTATCGCTGCAAGATTTTCTTCATGCTCTTTGGTTTTTGCTCTCAAATCTTCAAGGTCGATATTACCATCATCAGTGCTATCAATGACTATGACTTTCATTCCGGCCATCTGAGCAGAGGCAGGATTTGTTCCGTGAGCTGATGATGGAATCAAGCAGATATTTCGATTGTCATCACCCCTGCTTCGATGATATCCCCTTATTGCAATTAATCCAGCATATTCTCCCTGAGCTCCAGAATTAGGCTGAAGTGAAATTGCTGCGTATCCAGTTGCCTCACATAGCATCTCCTCAAGCTCACTAATCATCTGCTGGTATCCAATCACCTGGTTCATAGGGACTGCTGGATGAATTTGAGAAAATTCTGGCCAACTCACTGGTATCAGCTCTGCTGCAGCATTAAGTTTCATGGTGCAGGAGCCCAGTGGAATCATAGATCGATCCAGTGCAATATCTTTATCTCCAAGGTACCGAATATATCTCATCATGTTGGTTTCAGAACGATAAGTATTAAAGACCTCATGCGTAAGAAAATCAGATTCCCTCTTTAAACTTTTTTTAATTTTTGATTTACTTTTTTCAAATAATGACTGCGCGCTTAATTCTGATTCAGTATTAAAAATTCTCCATAAGTACTCTATGTCTTCTGGAGTACTAAGTTCATCAAACGAGACTGAGACAAGCGTTTTACTAAATACATTAATATTGTATCCATTTTTTTCAGCTTGCATCACTATTGCATCTGAATTTTTAACCTCAATTGTAAGAGTATCAAAAAAAGTGTCATTAACAACATGAAAGCCCATATCCTTCATACCATCAGCAAAGACAGCTGCATATTTAAAAATACGCCGAGCAATGTTTCTTAATCCCTCTGGACCATGATAGACAGCATACATACTAGCCATAATAGCCAATAAAGCTTGCGCAGTACAAATGTTACTTGTAGCTTTCTCTCTTCTTATGTGTTGCTCCCGGGTTTGTAATGCTAGTCGGTATGCAAGCCTTCCTTTTGTATCAACTGAAGCACCAATAATTCTTCCAGGCATTGACCGTTTATATTTGTCTCTGGTCGACATATAAGCTGCATGAGGACCTCCATAACCAATTGGAACCCCAAATCTTTGAGTATTGCCAACTACAATATCAGCACCCATCTCACCAGGTGGCCTCAAAAGTGTTAAAGCCAGTATGTCAGCACTCACTGCGACAAGTGCCTTCTTCTCATGAATAGATTCTATCAGCTTTGTAAAATCACTAAAAGCACCATAAGTATTTGGGTACTGAAGAAGAACACCAAAACAATCTAGGTCTTTCAAATCTTTGAGGGGATCCCCAAAAACTATTTCAATATTTAACGGCTCAGCTCTAGTCTTAATAACCTCCAGATTCTGAGCATAGCAGTCATT
>JAPOHS010000006.1 GCA_029979325.1 Pseudomonadota bacterium
GGGAGACTATCAAACAGAGTCTAGAATATTGCTTGAAGTGAGAATATTGAATAACAACAAAGAACGTTTTATTGGACATGCAATCAATGATTTAGTGATCAATAAAACGAAAACCGGAAGAATGATCAATGTGCTTACTTCGATTGATGGCAATTATGTGAATTCCAATCAAGGTGATGGATATATTGTATCCACACCGACTGGCTCTACGGCATATTCTCTCAGTTGTGGTGGGCCCATCATTAATCCAAATTCAGATACTTTCTTATTGGTTCCAATAGCGCCTCATACACTGACCAATAGGCCAATGGTTATATCATCCGGTTGCGATATAAAACTTGAATTCACAGATCAGAATGATGATTTGATAGAAATCAGCCTTGATGGAGAAATTATTTCTGAGATATCAGGTGGTGATTGTATTATCATCAGCAAATCAGATAGCACCGTAGAGTTTATTCATCCAAGTCAATATGACTATTATGAAACACTGAGGTCAAAATTATTTTGGGGCCATGATAAGAGAAATGCGTAAATATTATTTTATAAATTTAATTTTACTTTGCTTTATCGTTTCTTCCTGTGTTTACAGGCCAGACCTGCAACAAGGAAACTTATTAAAGATCGAGAATATTGACAGAATTGAAGTCGGTATGACAAAAAGCCAGATCCGTTATTTGCTTGGAGGTCCAGTAATTGGCAACCCATATCAAACAGACCGCTGGGATTATATTTACTTATATCAAGACAGAATGAGCTCTGACCCATTAGCTGATGATCAGAGATACTGGTTGGTCGTTTATTTTGAAAATGAAAGGGTGATCAAGATAGAAAAAGATGTTCTAACAAGGCCTGAAATTTAAGCCCTATCCTTCAATCTTTCTTTTAAATGCCTCAACGATCCTTTGGCTGACAATATCTATATTTTTTGAAAACATTAGCTCTGTAAAAGGATTGCCAATTGAGTAACTCATCTGGAATGTCAGATTTGTTTTATTCTCATTGATATCATCAAAAAGCCATTTCGCGTGAAACGATCTAAATGGGCCTTTTACAAATTTCATATCTATAAATTCATTTTCTTTAAAAGTATTTTCACTGATGAATTCTGAGCTTGTATTTAAAAAAGACAGTTGTAGCGATGCTCTAATTGTACTCTCTGTTTGATCAATTATTTTTGATTCAGAGCAAAATGGTATGAATGATTGATAATCTTCAACATTATTAAGCACATCAAATACTTCATCAATGGACTTGTTGACTGAAAATGTTCGAGAGTATTTTTTCAAATCAGATGATACCAATGGCATTAAGAAATACTAGTATCACTCCAAATGGTGCAATGTATCTTGCACTGAATCTCCAGAGTCTATAGATATTTACTGAAACATCAGATAGTTCTTCTAGAGAGCGATCGCTTTTCATGACCCAACTTGCAAAAATTGTAAACATTAGGCCACTCAATGGAAGCATGATGTTGCTTGCTAAATAGTCGAAATTATCAAACAGTGTCCCTTTCCAAAAAGTGAAGTCAGAAAGCACATTGAAAGAAAATATTGATAAAAATCCGAGTATCCATATTAAAAAGCCAATGATGATTGCAGATTTACCTCTGCTGTAGTTCTTGTTTTCGATCATCCATGCCACCGAAGGCTCCAACAAGCTCAGTGCAGAAGTGATTGCAGCGAATGACAATAATATAAAGAAAAGGCTTGAGAACAAATAGCCACCAGCGATTTCACTAAAAGCAAGCGGCAGAGTTAAGAATATCAATCCCGGACCATCTGTCGGTTTAAGTCCAAATTGAAAAACAATTGGAAAGATAACCAATCCAGCCAATAACGCAATGGCTGTGTCACAAAATATTATTGTTGTTGTCGTTCGAACGATTGATTCATTTTTCGGTAAATAAGCGCCGTACATGACAATGCAACCCATTCCTAGACTCAATGTAAAGAAAGCCTGCCCCATTGCTGCAAGAATACTTTGTGATGTTATTTTTGAAAAATCAGGCTTGAGTAAGAAATTGACACCAGCCAAGAAATCTCCCTGAAAAATAGAATATAAAAGAAGAATAATCAAAATGAAAAGCAATCCAGGCATCATAAACTTCACTGCTCGCTCCAGTCCGTCTTTAATGCCTTGTGCAATGATTGCGATTGTGATTAGCATGAAAATGGTGTGATAAAGCAACTGGGAAACTGCAGATCCTGTCAATTCGCCAAAAATTGATTGGGCTGCTACATTATTAAGATTTGATAACTCTCCGAATATTGACAATTTAAAATAATGCAGTGTCCATCCAGCTATTACACTGTAGTAAGATAAAATGATAAAACCTGCCATTAGTCCAATTAGGCCTACATATGCCCAAGCTTCATTGCCTTGCTCTTCTCGGCCAAGGATCTTCATTGAAGTAATTGGATTTCTTCGACCTCTCCTGCCCAACATGATTTCAGAAACCATGATTGGAAAGCCAATGACAAAAATACAAATTAAATAGATGAGGACAAATGCACCGCCACCATTTTCACCAGCAATGTATGGGAATTTCCAAATATTTCCTAAACCAATAGCGGAGCCGGTTACTGCAAGTATGAAGGTAAATCTTGATGACCATTGGCCATGAAGTGATGAACGAGATTGATTGTCTTGATGATTGCTCATTAATCAAAGATGATATGTATATTGAAATCATAAAACTAATCGATTTGACATCTTATGGCAAACACAATCGTTAACAACAAAAAAGCTCGTTTCGATTACATTATTATTGATGAATACGAAGCGGGCATTTCTCTCAAAGGCTGGGAGGTTAAATCATTGAGGGAAGGCAGAGGGAATATTAAAGAGAGCTATGCGACAATCAAAGGCTCAGAGCTCTTACTCATTGGGTCTCATTTATCTCCGCTTCCCAATTCAAATGTCATAGACGAGTCAGAATCAACTCGAACAAGGAAGCTGTTAATGCATCGAAGAGAGATTAATAAAATCAGTTCATTGGTCAATGAAAAGGGGCATACCTTGGTTCCGCTTTCAATGTATTGGAAAAACGGGAATGTGAAAGTCTCTATAGGTCTTGCAAAAGGAAGAAAGAAACAAGATAAGAGATCATTAATCAAGGAACGTGACTGGAAGCGTCAAGCAGATCGATTAAAAAAACTGAATAGATGATTTGTATCTTGTAACAGTTTGTAAGTTACAAATGGCATTCGATAAACCTGTGATAATATCTATCCCATGATTAAATCTATAGTTACATTATTGGCCCTGGTTTCGACTGGGATTTTTGCAATGGATATGAGTCATTGTGAATATACCCAAGATGAATTGGGAAAGAAATATCCTAAAATGATGCATCATGGCATGGATCGAAGCTTTGATCAGCTCAGATCATCTATACCAAGCATGAAAAGAATGAGCAATGAACAGATCATGGGAATGATGAAGATGATGGGCCCCAACTACTTCTGGCCTGTTTCCAATCAAGGCTCAAAGAACCATGGAGTTTTGATCATGGCTCATGGTTATGGACCAGGCGGTGATCTAGATTTATTCAACAGCGCTCAATCAGTTGGCATGATCTATCAGACCACTTTATCGATGGGAATGAGTATGATGACATCGTCCCATGTCATATGTTCAGTGAATGAAATGGTTCACAATAATGTAGACAAGATTTTCGTCGTCCCTGTGAGCAGCACGGCACACAACACATTAGTCAGGCAGTGGAATTATATCTTTAGCCTAGAAGAGAATTATGCGTATGCAGATGTAGAACAGATTAATAATGAAAAAATTGTGATGCTTGAGCCAATCAGTGATGACCTGTATGCAAAAAAAATAATTTTGGAATATACAAATGAAATCAGCTCTGATCCATCAAATGAAGTATTGATCATCATCGCTCATGGTCCAATCGATCAAGCTGACAACGAGATCGAGTTGGATCTGATGAATAATATCGGTGACTATATAAAGCAACACACTCCTATCAAGACAGTGAAGGCATTCACACTCCAGGATGATGCACCCAAGGAAATTAGGGATCGAAATCTAGAAAATATCAAAAGCTTTATGAAAACCTCTAAAGATGAAGGTAAACGTGTCTTAATGGTTTCAAACTTAATGTCAGGTCAGGGAATACAAAGGAAGCTAGCAAAAGACTTTGAGGGCTTTGATTACACTTTTAATTCCAAAGGCTTGCTCACTCACCCATACTATATCGAATGGATTAAAGAATCTGTTGCCAAGCATTCTGATTAGAATCCCTTTATTCATTGCATCGATTGCATTAGGATAGTATCCCATTTACTAATTATAGGGGGCGCAAAGGTTTCGACGTTGGTGTTGAAGTTTTATGTGCATGTCGAGATTCAGAGTTCTCGTAAATAAATCTGAATAAAATTTAGTTGCAAACGACAACTACGCTCTAGCTGCATAAACCAGCTGGCATTGATGAGGTTTTACTTGGAGGATTTTATCAATGACGATTATCCAAGTTCGTCATAACAGTTTGCTCTAATTGTTTTGATTAAATAAAAATAAGAGATCGTATTTAAAATCACCTTCCTTTCGGTGCTTAAATATAAAATTGAAGAAAGTGATAAGCATGTAGATCATAATATGGATAGCTAGCGGACGCGGGTTCGATTCCCGCCGCCTCCAAAAAAATCATCAAGATGAATCAATACAAAAAATATCCAAAAGATCTCGGTTTCTGGATGCCAGCAGAATGGGAAATACATGATAGTTGCTGGATGATGTGGCCGACTGGGTTAGATTTAGATCGATATCCAGACACGAAAAGGATGAGAGATGGATATGCTGCAGCTGCCAATGCCATATCACAGTTTGAAAATGTCACGATGATTTCGAATGCTAGTGACTCGGATGAATGCAAAAATCTTGTAAATCAATCAGTTGAAGTTTTTGAACTAACCATTGATGACAGTTGGTGTCGTGATACAGGACCAACATTCATTACCAATGGAAAAAATTTGGGTGGTGTTGATTGGATATTCAACAACTATGGCGAGATGTTGGGTCCTGATTATTTGAATGACAGTAATGTTGCAAAACGAGTCATCAAACAAACATCCGCAGAATACTTTCAGGCGCCGATTACATTGGAAGGCGGTGCCATTCATACAGATGGCGGAGGAACCTTGATGATTACAGAGGATGTCCTTCTGGATCCAAATAGGAATCCTGGATTGGATAAAAAAGAGGCTGAAATGATACTGTCCAATTTCCTCGGAGTGGATAATTTTATTTGGCTTATTGCAGCACTTGAATATGACGATACTGGTGGACATATCGATAATTTGGCTTGTTTTGCACCAGGTAATATTATCATTGCCTTAAATGAAGAGGATTCCACTGATAGCAATTATGACAAACTCAAGGAAAATCTAAATCGTCTTAGTTATGCAAAAGATATCGATGGGAAGCCGTATGAGATTGTCACCATTGATCAACCTTCATATGATACGTTTTTAAATGAACGACTCCCCATGTCTTACATAAATTTCTATATTGCCAATCAAGGAATTGTCTTACCGATATTTGATGATGATAAAGACAATGATGCTATTGAAAAGATCAAAAATGTATTTAAGAATAAATCAGTAGTGACTGTTCCAGGAAGGCCAATCGTAGAAGGTGGTGGCTGTGTACATTGTATCACTCAACAACAACCAAAAATTTAAATATCAAATAGGAATATGGCAAAAATAGTTACAGTAGCTGCAACACAAATGGCATGCACAAGAGACTCTGAAGCAAACATAGAAAAAGCAAAAAAACTGATTCGACAGGCTGCAGATGAAGGTGCACAAATCATCTTGATTCAGGAATTATTTGAATCTGAATACTTTTGCTGTCTCAACAAGCCTGAGGAATTCAATCTAGCAAAACCCTATAAAAACAATCCTCTTCTCCAAGAAATGTCCGAAATAGCCAATGAGTTGTCTGTTGTACTGCCCATCAGTTTTTTTGAAAAAGATAACAATACATTTTACAACTCACTTGCTGTTATCGATGCCGATGGAAGCATCAGTGAGCCTTATAGAAAATCTCATATCCCAGATGGACCGGGTTATGAAGAGAAGTATTATTTTCATCCTGGCAATACTGGCTTTATGGTCTTCGATACAAAGTATGCAAAAATCGGCATTGGTATTTGCTGGGATCAGTGGTTTCCAGAGGCAGCAAGAATTATGGCTTTAAATGGAGCCGAACTTCTGTTTTACCCAACAGCCATTGGTAGTGAGCCAGATTCTCCAGAAATGGATTCTAAAGACTCGTGGCAATTGGTTATGCAAGGACATTCTGCGGCAAATACATTGCCTGTGATTGCATCGAACCGTATAGGCACTGAGGTAAATGATAAATTCTCAATGACATTTTATGGTTCTTCTTTCATTACAGACGGTACTGGAGTTAAAGTTAAAGAATGCTCGAGAGATAAAGAAGAATACATTGTTCATGAATTGGATCTTGACTCACTTCAGGAACATCGGTCATCATGGGGTTTCTTTAGAGACAGAAGAACTGATTTGTATAAAGATATTTTAAAGGACTGAGAATGAAATCTAGACGACGACTAAATGATATGACTAAGACATTGGGATTTTTTTACATTTTCATTTTGCTCTTTGGTGCAAATATTAACGCCAAAAGCAGTCTTGAAATCGATGCTGCCATTGAAAGTGCAATTGATAGATTCACTAATGAAATACAAGGTGCACAGACTTACCTCGATGGTGCAAGAGGCATTTTAGTTATACCTAAAATGATAAAAGCTGGACTCGTATTAGGCATGGAATATGGTGAAGGTGCACTGGTAGTTGATAATATAAAAGTCCAATATTATAGGGCATTCAGTGGTTCTCTTGGCTTGCAATTGGGCATCGGATCAAAAGATTTAATAATTCTCTTCTATGATGATGAGGCAATGGATGACTTCCTTTATAGTTCGGGTTGGCAAGTTGGAGTGGATGGCTCAGTTGCACTATTAGATATGGGTGCTGGCGGTTCTCTTGATTCAACAGAAGCGCAGGATCCTATAGTGGGTTTTGTCTTTGGGCATAAAGGATTGATAGCTGGATTGAGCTTGGAAGGTACAAAATTTACAAAAATATGGCCAGATGCCGAACCAGAAGCAGATGAAGATTCAATTGAAGCATTCAATGAGAATGCACTCGATTAATTGCTGCCATTACGGTTAATTCATATTTAATTCATATAAAGATCATCTAAATTATTTGAATCACACGTATACTATTACTGCATATGAATAATGCAGTAAAAAAACTTTTAATCCTACAGTCATTGTTTTTGATCGGCTGCGGTTCTCAAAACCTAGTCATTGATACATATATCCCAAAACCGCTCGTAAAAAATTATGAGAGTATTACAGCTAATCTAACTTTTGATGAAGAAATAAAAAACTTTATTTTCACTCCAGAGCAACTACAAAAAAGAGAGGCCTCCGTTGAGATTAATTTTGGCAACACCCAAGCAAAGCTGTTTGAAAATATATTCTCATCTTTTTTCTCGATCAATGGGCAAGAAACGAACTCTGATGAATTATCTAAACTTATTCAGATTGATATTAAATTGGATAAATTTGAATACTTAACTCCACAAATGGCTGCGAATCAGAAATACTCTGTTTGGTTTAAATATAGCATTCAAATTCTAGATGAAAATGAGCGTGCCATTGATGATTGGATCATCACTGGATATGGCGAACAGGAGACTGGGGTCTTTCAAGGAGATGAGGCTTTCAAAAGAGCAATCCAGATTGCCCTCAGAGACACGGGTGCCAATTTAAGCATCAAAGCGCAAGATGAATTAGATAACATCACTGATATGATTGGTTAATATGACATCGTCTAAAAAATACATTGCGGTACTTTCTTTTGTCATCATGACTGGATGTTCAACCACACGTATCGATGAAGAAGTCAACACTGCATTTACAATCAGTGGTGATGAATCCATAGTGCTTCTCTCCAATAGTTATCACACTGGCAATCAGACGGAACTGGATTTTATGGACTGTCTGAATAGCTCCATTTCAAAAAAACAGAACACGTTCGAAATTATTCCAACAAGACAATTCCAGAATCTTTTTTACCCATGGTTTGAGCCGAGTACAGCGCCACAAAACATCGAAGACCTTCCAAAAATATTGGGCAATGAGCTCATAAAGAATCAACTTTCTGAAATGAAAATCAAATACCTCATTAAAATCACTGGAGAGACAAAAACCAATGCCAGTTCTGGTGCCCTATCTTGTGCTGCAGGTCCTGGTGGTGGTGGTTGCTTTGGATTTGCATGGTGGGATGATACTTCAGCATACAACGCTTCAGTATGGGATTTAACGCAAGAGACCTCTGTCGGTAACGTCAGTGCCAATGTAACTGGTACATCAATGATACCAGCTCTTGTTATACCAATTCCCATACTGGCGAGAACTCAGTCGAATGCTTGTGAGGGTCTTTCAGATCAAATTGTCAGTTTCTTTTCTAATTAGAGGTTATGTCTAGAATGTTTAAGAAATTAATTTTAGCTATGGTTCTCTTGATCCCACTGAATGTTTTAGCTAATGATGGGGGTAATATTCCCCAAATCCTTGAATTGAACGCAGAAGATGCTTATTTGACTCGCTTGGTTGCTGCAATCAGTGAGCGTGCGCATTACTCACAGTCAACGATTGATAATGAATCCTCAATCAAAATACTGAATGAATACATTGATACATTGGATCGGAATAAAATGTATTTCTCACAATCTGACATCATCTATTTTCAACGTTATAAATATCAGCTGGATGATTCTTTAAGGAATGGTGAGTTGAGACCGATATTTGATATTTTTTCAACGTATCGACTTCGAGTTCAGCAAAGACTCGATCACTCATTACAAGTGATTGATAGCATTCAAGGCTTTGAATCTAATGAAGAATACCAATTCAAGAATACAAAGAACAAGTGGAAATATGATGAGGATGTCATTCATGATGAATGGACTAAGAAAACCACGAATGATTTGTTATCACTTGTTATTGCTGGCCAAGAACTAAACACTGCAAAAGAAACATTAAATAAACGTTATCTAAGATTCATAAAAAGAATCAATGAATACGATGAACAAGATGTGCTCAATGTTTTTCTGAATGCCTATATGAATCATTTAGATCCTCACTCGAGTTACCTGAATCCATCAGAGGCTGAGGAATACGAAATACAAACAAGCCTTTCATATCAGGGGATAGGAGCCCGACTTCAAACGAATGATGATTTTATCCAGATCGTTGACTTAATTCCTGGGGGTCCAGCCTTTAAAGATGGAACAATCAAACCATTGGATAAGATCATCGGTGTTTATGATGATGGAAAAATGATTGATGTCATCGGTTGGGATGTCAATGAAGTAGTAAAACTTATCCGAGGCCCCAAAGGAACAGTAATAACTTTAAAAATATTGCCAGCTGCCCAGGATGGTGATGCAATCCCATATGAAATCGCACTCACAAGAGATGAGATCTCTTTAGAGGAACAGGCTGCATCCAGTTTTATCAAAACAATCAATGATGATGATAGAGACTATCAAATAGGCGTCATTAAGATTCCAGGCTTTTATCAAGATTATGCTGCAAGACGAAGGGGCGATAAGGATTTCAAAAGCACCACCTCTGATGTTAAAAAGATTGTAAATGAATTCAAAGAAATCGGTATAGACGCTCTTGTCATTGATCTCAGAGGAAATTCTGGTGGTTTGCTCGATGAAGCCACTGGGCTGACTGGACTATTTATTGATGAAGGCCCAGTTGTCCAACTTAAAGATATGGAAGACAATATTGAGGTGATTGATGACCCTATACCAGGAACCATTTATGATGGGCCTATCTCGGTAGTCATTGATCGATTCAGCGCTTCTGCATCAGAAATATTTGCTGCAGCAATCCAAGATTATTCAAGGGGTCTTGTGATCGGTCAGAAATCATTTGGTAAAGGATCAGTGCAGAATCTTTATCCACTTGATCGTTACTCAAGATACAAATCAGAAAAAGGATTCGGTCAGCTGACACTGACTATTGCAAAGTATTATAGAGTGAATGGTTCTGGGACCCAAAACAAAGGTGTCATTCCTGATATTTCTCTCCCCTCATTTATAGATGAAACAGTGGTTGGGGAAGAAAATAAAAACA
Source organism: Pseudomonadota bacterium (assembly GCA_029979325.1). Next base: position 10,223 of record JAPOHS010000006.1, read on the forward strand.
ATACATTACCATGGGACCAAATCATCGGGCTCGATTATTCAAAAGATCCTGAGCTCGAAGTCACAAAGAGTATTCTTACAAGGAATCATCAAATCAGAGAAAAAGATAATCCTGCTATTCAGTACATGAATGATGAAATTGAGTATTTTGAAAAAGAAGCAGATATAGATTTGATAACTCTTAATTATGAAAAACGATTGGCAAGAAGAGATTCAAAAAAGAATGAGGTAGAAAGTAGGCGAACAGCAAAGCTATCAGAACTAGGCTATTCTGATGATTATGATTTCGATGACTTTCGTGATGAGACCATTCTCAATCAAGTCTATTCTGTAATGTTGGATATGATCATGCAGAAGCATCAAAGTGCATCATCTTCGACATCATATGATCCGATAGATAATTCCTAAAATTCTATCGCTCTATTTTGGCCAACTTTGGTGATGGATATCGATAAAAAATTCGTGCTCATGAGTAACAGCTCTGTGCACATGATCGTGTGAGTGTTCATCTTGGTTGTCTGAGTGCACATGATCGTGATGGTCATCATCATGCTTGTGAGTATGGTTATGAGCAATGCTATCATGGGTATGCAGCATTTCATGAGTATTCTCTTCATTTGGCCAAAATAATAGACTGAATAACAAACAAACCATCACAATCATAGAGAATAAACTTGCGGTAAAGCTGAATCCAAACATAAATACCAATTCACCTGCGAGCAGGTATCCAAAAAACCAAGATAAATGTGACAAAGAAAATTGTGCTGTAAAATATGCTGTTCTGTCTGATGGGCTCGATGACATATTCACAATTTTTCCTGACGGTATTTGTGAAAGTGATAGTCCGATTCCAGTTAAGAACCATGCAATCAAAGCAAATAAATAAATCGGTTCATAGGACATAAAAAACATGGACAGCGCCAATACAAAGACACCAAGTTGAGTAATATACTTATCAATCATCTTCTCATTAAGATAAGGATATATGAATGCAATAATCATTGAGCCTAGCCCGGATGAGGCCATAAATATTGCTACCGTCGAATCAGATAAGTAGAGATAGTCTTTAACATAGATGACAGTATTTACAATGATCATTGAACTTGCCAATGCAATGCCAAAATATAATATAAATAGTGCTCTTAACCTGGGTGTTTTCAAATAAGAAAGTATACCGAATGTTATCTCATCAACGACATTGCCTGTTCTTTCTATTAGCTTATCTTTCGGTAATGCTGTAATCAGAATAATCAATGCTGAAATAATAAACGCAGCTGAGTTTATTATAAATAGGCCTGTATAGCTGAAATACAAAAGTGCGATGGCTGCAAATGTTGGACTGAGAATATTTTCTAAGTCATATGCAACTCTGGAGTAAGCAAGTGCTTTACCATAATCTTTTTCATCGACCAATATGTCTGGTATCAATGCTTGAAAAACGGGCTTAAATCCAGCTGAAAATAAATTTAAAACGAATATCAGAACATATATATGCCAAACTTGGCTAATAAATGGAATCATGAGGACAACAATGGCCCTTAATACATCCATGAGTATTAGAAAAAGTTTTCTTGGTATGCGATGAACGAATCCCCCAATAATTGGGGCAAAGACAACATAAGCAATCATCTTGATTGCTAGTGCTATGCCTAACACCCTGCCCGCTTCATTTAATGCAAAATCATAGGCCAATAAGGCAAGAGCAATAGTAGTAAACCCTGTGCCAACCAAAGCAATAATTTGAGCGACAAATAGTTGCAAAAAGCTTTTATTTGAAAATGGTGAGGTGGTTGCCATCTATGATAATTGGTAATCTATAGAGATCAGTTCCTTCAACCAATCATTGAATATGGTTGATAAAATAATTTTTTCATTAATCCCAGATTTCTTTAGTAGATTTTTTGATATGCCAGTTTCTGAATTTTGGCTGACTGTTCCTTCAGATAAATCATAGACCTCTATAAGCTTGGCATCTATGTATATCTTGGTTCTAAATGTAAAAGGTCTAAAGTGAACATTCCCCGTTTTTTTTAATGGATCAATACACATATAGGCATGTTTCGTATATTTTGAAAGATTTTCTATGCACACCTCAATGGATGGCATGCTTGAATTGGTCAGCCTATATGTTTTGACACTGTACTTTCCTTCATGAGAATCTCGATCATCATTGGGTATTGAATCGAGAATAAGTTCATTAAAAAGTTTAAAATTATTCTCCGTCAGCTGATCATTGAGTTTTGAGAGGGTTGCTATATCTTGGTTCAATACAAGCTTAGGTTTTTGTTCAAATTTTAAGTAGTCTTTCACCTATAACCCATTATAGTTAACTTACATCATAATATAATCAATCACCGATAGATTAAAGGAGGATAATGATATGACCATTGGATATATTTGTTTATTGATATGCATGCTCTTACCAATATTTTGGGCTGGAGTTTCCAAGTATGGTTACAGCGAAGTCAAATACGATAATGATTCCCCAAGAGACCATATTGCTATGCTATCTGGAAAAGCCAAGAATGCCTATAATGCAGAGCAGAATTGTTATGAAACATTTCCAGCTTTTGCAGCAGCAGTGATCATTTCTCATCAACTTGGTAATGAACAGTCGATGATTGACTTGCTGTGTGTGGCCTTCTTATTATCAAGAATACTTCACGGATACTTCTACATAACTGAAAAAGGTTCTTTAAGAAGCATTGTTTTCATTACAGGTCTTATTGCAAATATTTGGCTATTTTTTGCTTAATCAACCTCAATTTTAAGAAAGTGATTCCGGTAGTGTCTCAGCTCATATATTGAGTCATAAATATCATCTCTTGCTAGATGATTGGAGTTCTTAACAAATGATCTTGAGATATCAGGTGCCCAGAGTTGAGCGGTGATCTTAATTGAGGTTACATCGAGATTCCGATATTGAAAATGATCTTCTAAGTCTGGCATGAGTCTAGCTAAGAATCGTCTGTCTTGACAAATGCTATTGCCACATAGCGGAGCTTCCTTCTTATTTGTCAATTTTTGCAGGAATTCCAAGGTTTGATCTTCAGCATCTCTTATTGATAAGTTTGAGGATCTGACCCGATCCAATAAACCAGATCTTGAATGGGTTCTTTTGTTCCAATCATCCATCTGGTCGAGCCTTTCATCATCATGGTAAATCGCTAAATTGGGTCCTTCTGCAACAATTTCTAAGTCAGCATCAGTCACAACGGTTGCAATTTCTAAAATTGAATCATTGAATGTATCAAGACCTGTCATTTCAAGGTCTATCCAAATCAGTCGTTTTGAAGAATTTGACATAGAGACAGATTTTATCAAACTTATACATTGATATTTAGAAAACTTAAAAATGAAAGGTGCAAACAATATATCAATCGTAACAGAGCTCTATGGCAATAGAGGACTTTGCTGGAATGCCATTGATGGCTTTCAGTCATTTATCTTAATTCAGAAACAATCGAATCTGGTAATTGGAGATAAAGTAATATGCAATGAACTGGTTTCAGATGATTGCACAATCGAGATGAAATTGGATGAGGACAATTCACTCAAGAAAATGGGATCCAATGGAGTGATCCAGAACATTGCTAATAATGTGACCAATGCAATTGTTGTTCTGTCTTCTGAGCCAAAACCCAATTTATTCTTGCTGGACAAGTTGATACTGATTGCAGAGACGAATCAATGTAAAGTCAATATCGTCATCAACAAGTGCGATTTAGATCATGCATCACTCAAGAAATCACTCAATTACTATGCAGATCTTGGTTATCCAATATCAATCGTCTCAGCAAAAGAGGATGTCAATAAAGAATTCCTATTGGATATCTTAAAAAATGAATCTTCAATATTATTGGGCCAATCTGGTGTTGGAAAGTCGACACTGATAAATTGGTTGCTTCAGGATGATTGCATAAAAACCAATACGCTCTCAGATAAAAATCAACGAGGAAGACATACAACAACAACCACAAAGCTTCATATCATAGAAGAAGATACATACCTTTTTGATACACCAGGTATGGAAAATTTATATCCAAATATTTCAAATAAACATCATGTGCAAGATGGATTCATTGAAATGTTGTCATCAAGGAATAACTGTAAGTACAGGGATTGTTTGCACGTAAATGAACCGAAATGCTCTGTCAAAGATTCAATGCTGGATTCTGAATCGTCGCAGACACGACATACTCACTATGTAAAAATACTTGAGTCTATTTCTTAGTGACCAATGATCGATTATTTAATGCCTGAGTCAATGTGTTTGAGTCAACGTACTCAAGTTCGCCACCCATAGGTACCCCGTATGCAATTCGAGTGGCCTTTATGTCACTATCTTTTATCAGGCTTAATATATATGAAGCTGTGGCTTCGCCTTCAATTGTAGGACTGTTTGCCAAGATAATTTCATTCAGGGAGCCGTCTTTTATGATTGACTCAAGTTTATCGAGTTTAAGCTGATCCGGTCCAATACCATCCAGTGGAGAGAGTTTACCCATTAGGACAAAGTATTTACCATTGAAAGACATTGAGTTTTCTATTGCTATCATGTCAGCCGGTGATTCAATCACGCAGAGCAGTGCTGAATCTCTTTTTGGATCACTACAGATTTCACAAAGCTCTGAATCCGTATACATTCTGCAATTGGAACACTCATTGATATTTTCTAGAGCATTTTTAATGGCATCTGAAAGAAATATTGCTTTCTCCTGATTCTGTTGAATCAAATTGAATACTATTCTTTGTGCACTCTTGACACCAATTCCTGGAAGGCCCTTAAATGCATTGACCAGATCTTGGAGTATTGGACTAAAGTGTTTCATTTTGTCTCTTCGATAGTGGCATTGAATAAATCGACATATTCTTGAACTAGAGGATCAGAGCTGGCCCTGGACTCATTCATAATGATTTGTTCTTCGTTTTTAATTTTTTCTTCCCCTGCCAATGTTTGCCCATTTTCAGCTTCAATCTGAATGATGACTTTTTTAAATCCATCGTAGTGATTCGTAAGGTATGATTTTAAACCATCTACAGCTCTATCGATCATCTGATGTTCATTTTCACTGTGAATTTTTAAGTAAAGAACATTGTCATCCATACGGTCAAAGAAACAATTGGCAGCAAGTTGTTTAACTGCACCTCTTATGCTCATTCTTGAGACCTCTTTGGTCCAGTTTTTTGACGAAAAAATCTTTGGATCAGTGTGCCCATTGACTAACGGTTCTGATTTTTTAATTTTTTTTTCTACAGAATCAGATGCTTTATTTGGGACGGACTGCGTATCAGATATCTGAAAGGCATACATCCGAAGAACAGCCATTGTGAATCCTTCTCTGGCACTAGGGGCCAAGGACAGGTCTTTTTTTGAATTGATGGCAATCTGGTAAATCAATTGGATGAGTTCGGGTGAGTGACTATTTGATAGTTCGATGATTTCATCTTGAACATCGACTTTGGAGGTATCTAAAACTTGAAGATAGGCAATATCTTGAGCAATGCTTGCAATGTTATCTAGAACATCATGATAGTTAGGGTACTTAGAGTCCAATCCATCGAGTTGCTCTCTGAGCAGTTTCGAGTCCTGATTAAGAATAGATTGGACAATCGAAAGAGCATATTTGTTGTCAATTAACCCGAGCATATCGATTACATTATCTTCAGATAATTCATAGTCTTCATAAGCTAAAGCCTGATCCAATAAGCTCAAAGCGTCTCTCATGCTTCCGTCAGCTGATTTGCTGATAATGGATAACGCGCCCTCCTCGTATTTTATTTTTTCTGCATCGAGTATTTCTTTCATTCTCTCAGCAATTTGTTCTTCTGATATTTTCTTTAGATTGAACTTTAAACACCTGGACAAAACTGTGATTGGGATTTTTTCACTTTCGGTGGTCGCCAATAAGAACTTCATATGCTCCGGCGGTTCTTCGAGTGTCTTTAAAAGCGCATTGAATGCTTCTTTTGTCAATTGATGCACTTCATCAATCAAGTAAACCTTATATCGTCCTACAGTTGGAGTGTATTGAGCGTTTTCCAATAACTCTCTCGTGTCATCAATTCCTCGTTGTGAAGCTGCATCAACTTCTATTAGATCCATGAAGTTGCCCTCATCAATTGAGACACAGGATTTACATTTACCGCATGGCTCAGGTGTGATGCCTGTGTCACAATTCAAGGATTTTGCAAACAATCTAGCAATGGTGGTTTTCCCGACACCTCTCGTTCCAGTGAACAACAATGCATGATGTACTTTGTTCTGCTTAAGCGAGTTTTGAATGGCTTTTACAACATGATCTTGCCCCGAGACTTCTGAAAAGCTCTTGGGGCGCCATTTTCTTGCCAGTACTAAATAGTTCATCGTCTAAGAAATTTAACAACACAGTGGAATAAGATATATTACAATCTTCTCAGTTAGAAGTAACCATAGAAATGAATGAAGAACACATAGATGTATTAATAGTCGGTGCTGGTATATCTGGGATTGGTGCTGGATATTATTTAAAAAATAAATGTCCAAGTAAAAGCTTTAAGATCCTTGAGTCTCGAAAAAACTTAGGCGGTACATGGGATTTATTTAGATATCCAGGAATTCGTTCTGACTCTGATATGACAACGATGGGTTACAGATTCAAACCATGGACTGGAAAAAACTTGGTTGCTGGTGGCGATGCTATTTTGGATTATCTGAATACGGTTGTTGATGAGAATGACTTCAGAGATAAAATTCAATTTGATTCACACGTAACAAAAGCATCATGGAAATCAGATGAATCAAAATGGTATGTCAATTATCAAAGTAATACTGATGACAATGTGAGTGTAATTAGCTGCAATTTTTTATACTTTTGTGTTGGTTACTATGACTATGAGAATGGTCATGAACCAGAATTCGAAGGTCAAAGTGACTTCAATGGAGAGATTATTCACCCCCAACATTGGCCAGAAGGTCTCAATTACAAAGACAAAAATGTTGTGGTTATTGGAAGTGGCGCCACTGCAGTCACATTGATTCCATCTATGGCAGATGAAACAAAACATATCACCATGCTACAACGTTCACCCACTTATTATATGGTCAGACCCAACATAGACCCCATTGGTGCATTCTTTAGACGATTCATGGGCAAAACTGTGTCTTACTTTGTAATGCGCTGGAAAAATATCCAATTGCAATCATGGTTCTTTAAGCGAGCAAGAAAAGATCCGAAACTGATTAAAGAATTCCTGATTGGTGTCGTAAAAGAAAAGCTCAACCCTGAATACAATGTAGATAAGCATTTTACACCTTCATATAATCCATGGGAGCAACGACTCTGTCTTGTCCCAGATGGTGATTTATTCAATGCTATTAACGAAGGAAAAGCCTCAGTTGTCACAGATCATATTGATTCATTTACATCAAATGGAATTAAACTCAAATCAGGCAATGAGCTGCAAGCAGACATCATCGTGACAGCAACTGGTCTAAAATTGATGGTATGCAGCAATATTGAAATTAAAGTGGATGATGAGACCATCGATATTTCAAAAACCATGACTTATAAAGGCATGATGCTTGGTGATGTTCCAAATGTGGTATGGACATTTGGCTATACGAATGCATCATGGACTTTGAGGGCTGACTTAACAGCAGAGTATACGTGTAAGATCCTAAATTATATGGACAAGCATGGTTACAAAGTTGCTACTCCATCCCCAAATTCTGAAATTGGTGAAGAAGGCACATGGCTTGATTTCAATTCTGGTTATGTAACAAGATCTGCTCATCTATTCCCAAGACAAGGTAATAGAGATCCATGGAGAAATACACAGAACTATATCAAAGATGTTGTGGACCTTAGATATGGAAAAGTTAAGGCTGAGGAGCTGATTTTCAGCAAAAACTAGCTTGATTCTTGTCGCTTCTTCCCTGCGAAGTAATATAGAGGTAGACAAATTGCAGCCAAGGCTTGAAATGTGATAATTGTCACAGAATATGGATTCTCAATACCCATGGCAATCAAAGCATCAATCATTATGCCAGCCGTAGTTGTCGAAAATCCAAGGCCGATAAAATTCACCATAAAGATATAGTAAGCGAGAACAACTGCCTTGTGGTTCTTGGGAGCCATTTCCTGAACTGCTGAGGTTGTGGGTCCATATATTGTTCCCCATTGAAAAAAGCCAAGAAACATCAGAGCAAAAAATAAAGTTCCTGTATCATCTGTTAATCTATACAAAAGAATAAATGGAGTGAATATCAACAAACACCAAAATAGAAACAGTTGTCTCCCATTGCCTGTTTTTCTTACATAATAATCACTGCCAAGCCCGCCAAATAGAGTGCCCAGAATACCTGCAGGAAGTCCAATTGATCCGCTAATCAGAAGTATTTGTGCTCGATCAAAACCCTTGTCATTGACCAACCATAACTGATCAAAAACCGTAGCGCCAAGAACAAAGTTCACTGCTATGCCAGCGTAGATTGTAAGTCTTAACGATAAGTTTGATCTTATGGTGGCTCTCAGCTCTGAAAATGATTCCTTTAAGACGTCGATATTGATATTCAATTTGCCTTCATTCAAAATCATGTCTTCTTGCCGTTTATCGGATTCTTTAAAGAAATAAGTAATGAATGCCAATATCAAGCCAAGTACTCCCAGTGCATAGAAGCAATTTCTCCATCCCCATATTGGACCAAGATAACCTGCAATATAGAATGACAGTGCTACACCGAGGGGAACTGCAATGTAATAGAATCCTGCGACAAAGCCCATGTTTCTTTTTGGAAAATAATCTGACATATACGATATGGCTGTTGGTGTAAGTATGGATTCACCGACTCCAATAAATATTCTTGGTAAAAATAGCATCCAAAAGTTTTTGGCCATTCCTGTTGCTGCAGTTAAAAGTGACCACAATGCTACACCAATTGCCATGAATTTCGGTCTATGAACACGATCAGCAATTGCTCCCATGATTACGCCCATTACAGAGTAAAAAATGATGAAAGCCAAACCTGTTAAAATTCCAAATTCAGTATTGGTCAGTCCCAAGTCTGGAACAATGAAGTTTGAAAAACTCGCCAATAATTGACGATCAACAAAACTAAGAACATTCAGTGTTGTGAGATAAAAGAGAATGTAGTATTTGTATCTTGAATTCACTCGCTTTTGATTTGTATTGCCACTTTCCCTTTTGCTTCTCGATTTGCTAATGACTCAATTGCCTCTCTTGTCTGTTCAAGAGAATAAATTTTTTCAACTTTTGGCTGAATCATTTTCTTGGCATGCATTTCAAATAATTCATTGAAGTTTTGTGCATTCAGCATTGCTTCTCTAATGCAAAAGCTACCCCAAAAAACTCCGACTATCTGACAACCTTTTAACAATGCCAAGTTAAGTGGAATCTTTGGAATGCTTGATGTAAATCCAATCACAAGATACCTTCCTTTCCATGCCATTGCTCTCAAAGCTGGTTCTGAATAGTGGCCTCCAACTGGATCAAATACTACATCCACACCATTTCCATTGGTTAGTTCTTTGATTTTATTTGAGAAAGCCTTTTGATCATTGCTGTCACTTAAGTCTTTTGGATAGAGAATTGTTTCATCTGCACCGGCTTCTTTGCATAGCTCTAATTTTTCCAATTCTGATGCAGCAGCAATGACCCTTGCACCCATTGCTTTCGCCACATGAATAGCAGATATACCTAATCCTCCGGCGGCACCCATTATCAGAACGTTATCATTTTCCTGAAGTTCAGCTCTTTGCTTGAAAGCATGTATTGATGTCCCATAATTCAATGGAAAGATTGAACCTGTCAAATAATCCATCGATTCAGGTAATGGCATAATATTAAACTGATTACAAATTGCGTATTCAGCAAAACCACCGCTACCTTTGAATCCTATGACTCGGTCTCCTGGCTTCCATCCCTTAACATTTGAACCTACATCTTTAATGAGACCTGTAAATTCTCCACCTGGTGAAAATGGGAATTCAGGCTTGATTTGATATAAACCTTGAACCACCAAAACATCAGGGAATGCCACGCCTGCTGCATAGACTTCAATGAGGACATCATTATCACCCGGTGTTGGGATATCAATACTCTCTATTTTATGTGAAGCGATTGGTCCAAATTCTTTGCATAAATAAGCCTTCATTGTTACTCCTTTGATATTTCTACTGAGGCGATTCGATCGCCGTGATATGTGCCAAAATATAACTGTCCATTCACTGATAATGCAACAGTCGCAGTGCCCATGACAGTATTTGAATATTTGTAAGAATTGACAAGCGATAAATCAGATTGTTTTAGATGATAAGCTGCAAATGGAAGTGGGCATTGATTGATCATCGGATCCTCAAAAATATCTTTTGCAAATACCCCACAGTAAATCAATGAATCTAGACCGCTGTAATCTTGAGTGCCAACCCATAAGTAATCGCCGTCGATTGTAATGTTGTCTGGTATTCCGTTCATACTGAATGATGCTTCTATTGTCTTTGAGCTCAAATTGTATTTTGATATCTTATTGCCAAATGCATAGTTGATAAATAAATTGCTTTCATCGTTAGACAGCTCAACGCCGTTTGGAAAAGCGCCATCTGTATTGATCAATCTTTTGAAACCATTTCTTCTTGTCCAATGGTAGACGTAACCCGTATCCTCTTTTGTAGTGTCCAAGACAGCAAGCATTAATAGAGATATATTTTTATCGTACATTTGGGAAACATAAAATGAACCATTGGACTTCAGTGCAACATCGTTGAAGTATCCATGCGCCGGAGCATCAACGCACCCTCTCCATGTAAGTGACCAAGCATCATTGATTTCAATCAATTCAAATAATTCAATGGTTTCTGTAGGCATATGATTGATGATAGCCAGTTGATAAGACCCGTCTATTCGTTGATTGATATCGATGCCATGGGGAGAAAATATCATGTTCTCTCTCTCACATTCTGGATCTCCCCAGACATTATCAGACATTTCGATTTCTATATTTTTCTTAGTGCCATCTGTCGTATCCAATAACGATAAATTTCCACGAACATTAACTGGGCTCAATGGGGTGATTGCACCGAATTCGGATACGAGTATGTGCCTGCCATCTGGAAGTACTGCTAGATCTTCAGGATTTTGAAAGTCACAATAAACAGTCAAAGCATCATCGGATTGACATCCTTCAATATAGTTGACTTGTTCGATATTTGTTTGAGTGACAAACAAATAAACCAGCAATGCAATAAAGGTAATGAACAAACAAATAATTGTAATAACAATGTATCGAAGAATTTTGTATAAAATTACCACTCGCCTTTATTGCCCATGAGTGTTCCTTTTAGGATTTCCTGCATGTCAGCAGATTGTGGCTCGGTTCTTGCAAGAATTCTTGAAAATCTTTCTTTGATCATATCATCATAACTTGTATGCGGAAGGATATAAAAATGATTCTGCTTGATGGCATCAAATGTTGTGTCGGCGATTTCATTGGGTTCTTTGCCTCTCTTTAATACTGATGAGGCCAGTTTTTTTAGTATAAAGTTTGTTTTATTAGATGAGGAAAGATGATCTGGTCTGTTTCGATTTGATTCAATAATATTGGTATTGACAAACCCCGGGCACAATACTGAGGCACCAATGTTTGCTTTGATATTCTTCAGTCCTTGCCATAATGATTCGCTCAATGCCAATGCAGCATGCTTGCTGACACCATAAATAGCTTCCCCAGGCAAAATTCCTGCAAGAGATATTGTATTTAAAACATGGCCCTCTTCCTTATGATTGATCATGTGGGGTACAAACGATTGAATACCGTAGAGGGTCCCGTAAAAATTAACTCCCAAAACCCAATCCCAGTCTTTTTCGTCCAATTCCCATATTCCATCAGCAACCACAGTGCTGGCCACACCGGCATTGTTACAAAGTATGTGAACCTTGCTGAAAGCTTTTACTGATTCATTGAATAAGTAATCTACGGAGTCTTTATGCATCACATCTATATTGATTCCAAATGACTCAACACCAATGTTTGATATCTTTTTTACAGCAATATCTAAAGCATCTTGCTCAATATCAGCAAGAACAATGTTCATTCCTTCATTGGCGAATTTTTCTGCCAATGCATAACCGATCCCGCTGGCAGCTCCTGTGATTACTGCTGTTTTACCTTTAAATTCTTTCATCGTTCACTCCTTGGTAAGAAAATACATATTAATTGAATGAAACATCTATGTCATTTGAATCAAATGCTTGGTTAAATTTTTCAGTAATAATCATTTAATCAAATACAATCCCCTCTTTTTTCAATAATGCTTTTTTCTTTTCAACTCCTCCTTTTGCAGAGTATCCACCAATGCTGCCATCAGATGATATGACTCTATGACATGGCGTTTTTATTGGATTAGGATTCTTTCCACAGGCATTGGCAACAGCTCGATATGCATTGGGACGACCTATGGATGATGCTAATTCTTTGTATGTTCTTGTTTCACCACGAGGGATGTCATCTATGGCTTTCCATACGTCTTTTTGAAATTGTGTTGGTTTATTATTGGACACTAATTGATAGTACCTTCATCTTGTATAGCATTAAATAATAAAAAAAGTTAATCTCTAATTTGCATGAATCTTACTAGAAGACAATTATTTAGAAAATCAGCTTATATTGCTGGAATTGGGATTTCCTCTAATATTCTTCCATACTCAGTTTTTGCACAGAATCTAAACTACGGCCCTAAGGAAGGGCTGGCAAGATTGCATTGGAATGAAAACTACTATGGACCAAGTGAGCGTGCCATAGAAGCAATAACAACCTCATCTTTTAAAGGTGCTTATTATCCTGATCATCTGGTCGATTACTTGAAATCTATGATTGCTGACCATAATGGTTTAGATAACACTAATATCGCGATCAGTGCTGGCTCAACTCAAGCTTTGACTATCTTATCTCAAGTTAAAGCTCGTCAAGGATCCATACTGTCATCGGGTCTGACTTATGATGTTCACCTGAGTCTGGCTAAGAACTCTGGTGCTAGGGTGATTAGAGTCAATGATAATGAAGACATGACGATAGACCTTCAATCAATTGAGTCATTGAGCAGAAAAAATGTTTCGGTGGTTTTTATTGTGAATCCAAATAATCCTTCAGGAATGATTATCAATTCTGAACTTTTAAGAGAATCAGTAAAAAGAATGTCAGAAAATGCCTTGGTTGTTATTGATGAAGCCTACAATGAGGTGACAGCTGAGCCAGAAAAAAATACCATGGTAGACCTTGTTAGGGATGGCTACAATGTCGCAATATCTAGGACATTCTCAAAAATATATGGGTTAGCTGGTCAAAGAGTCGGATACATGATTGGTCAACCCGATGTAATCAATGAAATTAGATTCAATGGTACAGGTGAAGCATCACTTTCTATGGCAGGTGTGTCAGCTGCAATTGCCACATATGAAGACAAAGATTTTATGAATTTTTCTCGTGAAAAGATCAATCAAGCCAAAGAGATTGTAGAAAATGGACTGCAATCAAATGGTCTAAGTTATTTACCATCAGAAACAAACTTTGTTCTTGCGAATCTAGGGGCTATTGATGCCGACAAGTTCAGAGATGAAATGTTAAAAGACAATATACTCATCAGAGGAAAATATGGTGATTACCATAATTGGTCTAGAGTCAGTATGGGAAATTTATCTGATGTTCAAAGATATGTAGATGCCTTACCTAAGGTGCTAACCAATTTGTCAGTCTAAATCTTCTTCGTTAATTAAATCTCTAAGCATGGGCTTTGCATCTGGAAAAGCTTCAATTAATTGTTTTGTTAATGACTGCATGCCTGCTATCCATCTATCTGGATCACTGACTTTTATCTTCATATAGTCTAAGACCTCTGGATGAGGTGTGATTAGAAATTGATCCTTCTCAATGCATTCAATCACTTCATTGGCTACATCATCAGGCTCTAATAGACCATCAATGCTAACGAGTGAACCAACAATTTCAGGGGCATCTTCAACCATTGGTGTTCGAACACCTTGAGGACATAGGCAAGACACACCAATCCCTCTTTCGCCATAAGTGATTTTTAACCACTCAGCAAAACTCACAGCAGCTGATTTCGTGACTGAATAGCCTGCTGCACCCAATTGTGTCAATAAACCCGCAGCTGAGGCTGTATTCATAAAATACCCAGATCCTTGATCCAGCATCATTGGTAATGAATGTTTGGCTGCATGAATATGTGACATGACATTAACATTCCATATCGCATTCCAATCTTCATTCGATGTGCTGAGCAGACCACCTGCTCCTGAAATACCTGCATTTGAACAAAAGATATCTACTCCACCCATTTCTTGTTTTGCAAATTCAATGAGATCAATGATGTCATCTTCATTTCCAACATCTGCTTTATAGGGTATGCCGCCGACTTCATTTGCAAGTTTCTGGTTATTTGATTCATCAAGGTCAACCAATACCATTGACTCTACATTTTTTTCTCTAAAGACATGCGATAAAGACGATCCGATGCCGTTTGCTGAACCTGTGATAATGACTCTTTTGTTTTCGACTTTCATAACAATCTCTATTCTAATAAAATCATTAAAACATAAACAACCCATAGATGGGGTATTTGATGATAAGTGAATGGATTCGATTAACAGCGAAAGACGGACATGAATTAGATGCGTTCTCAGTCAAAGCTGATGATCCAATTGGAAACATCGTTGTCATTCAGGAAATATTTGGAATCACAGACCACATTCAGGCTGTTTGTCATAAATTTGCTTCAAATGGCTATCACGTCATTGCACCGGCAATCTATGATCGTTTTGAAAGAAATATAACACTGGATTACACACAAATAGAGAAAGGTGTGGGTTATAAAATGAAACTATCAGATGATTATGCAATGTCTGACATTCAATCTGCACAGAGTTATTTAGGCACAAAAACAGCGGTTGTTGGTTACTGTTACGGTGGCATGCTTACACACATTGCTGCCTCTAAGCTTAATTTTGATTGTGCTGTCAGTTATTACGGTGGAATGATTGCAAATAATTATACTGATCTGAAAATCGACATTCCAATTATGTACCACTTTGGTGAGAATGATCATGCCATACCTATGGATGCTGTTGATTTAATCAGGAACACTTATCAAGATGCAACAGTCCATGTTTATGCAAATGCTGGACATGGTTTTAATTGCGATATGCGGGCAGATTATCATGAGAGCTCTGCTAATTTAGCTCTGGATCGAACTTTAGAATTTATTGGTAAAAATTTATAGAACTACTATCTGAGAGCGTTATAACGCCAAGCAGCAAGAATAAAAACTGTAAAATCAACAACAAATATAGTCCATAAGAGCTGATCAGGCATTCCATCGTGAAGAATGCTAACGACTCTCCCGAAAACAAAGCTTCCATTCAAAAGAGCGATAACAAAATATGTATTCAGTCTGAGACTTTTTTCAAAAATGGCAATGACAGACAAAAGGCCAATAAATGTAAAGAAGCTGTAGAGTGCTCTGAACTCACTGAATGATATTGTTTCATTCAGTGTAAAAGCCACCAGTGCTGAAGTGCTTGCAGGATCAATGAGCCCAAGAAGACCGAAATAAAGGTATTCTAGTGCCAGAAGAATTAATAGTATGTAATCAATCATATCTAATGAATGTATATAAGTATGTTATAAGCAATACAATGATAATATCTTTAGGAAGTAATGATTACTAGATTAATATCGATAATAAAAAGACATGAATAAAAAGATAATAATTTTTATTACCACGCTCAGCATAATGAGCTCTATAGAAGTCAATTCTGATGACAGCTCTATCAATCAACATCAGAGGCAATATGAAGACATTGCAATGAAGATTTGGGAACTCGCTGAAGTTGGATATCAAGAATATGAAAGCTCAAAACTGCTCATTGACTCACTCAAAGGTCATGGTTTTGAAATCACTGAAGGTGTTGCAGACATTCCCACGGCATTCATAGCTGAATATGGCGCTGGTTATCCCACTGTTGCAATTTTAGGGGAATTCGATGCCTTACCTGGCGTATCACAATCATCCTCTCCGTATAGAGAAAATGGATCCAATGAAGATGCTGGACATGCCTGTGGTCATCATTTGTTTGGAGCAGGTTCTGCTTGGTCTGCCGTTGCGGTCAAAGACTGGATGAAAAATAACAACATCAATGGAACCATTCGTTTTTATGGCACTCCTGCAGAGGAAGGCGGATCGGGTAAAGTTTACATGGCAAGATCTGGTCTCTTTGATGATGTAGACATAGTGTTGCACTGGCACCCTGGCAGCGTGAATCATGCTCGCCCAAGAACATCAAATGCCAACAAATCAGTGAAAATCAAATACAAAGGGATTTCAGCTCATGCTGCAAGCGCCCCACATAAAGGACGATCAGCTCTAGATGGTGTTGAAGCATTGAATATGATGACAAATTTAATGAGAGAACATATACCTCAAGAATCTCGCATGCATTATGTCATCACTAAAGGTGGCTTGGCTCCAAATGTGATTCCAGAAGAGGCAGAGGTTTATTATTACATTCGCCATCCCGATAAAGATGTTGTAGAAGAGCTATTTTTAAGGGTCATAAAAGCAGCTGAAGGTGCAGCTATGGGTACAGAAACTCAAATGAGCTATGAGGTCATGCACGGCAACTATTCTTTGATGCCGAATGATACGCTTCAGAAAATAATGCATAAGAATCTTGAAAATCGAGGAGGCATTAAGTATTCAGATGCAGAGACCGAATATGCAAAAACAATTATGAAATCATTTATCGATAATGATTCTGAGATTGGAGACCAAGAAGAAGTTTTAAATTACAAAATGACTCACGGATATGGTTCTACTGATGTCGGTGATGTCAGTTGGCTGGTTCCGACTGCGGGTGCAAGAATTGCAACTTGGGTTCCAGGGACATCAGCTCATTCATGGCAAGCTGTGGCCTCTGGAGGTATGAGCATCGGTCTAAAAGGAACGAAACTCGCAGTACAACTATTAACTGATACTGCAAAAGCAATTTATCTAGATCCTGGCATTGCAGACGAAGCTAAAAAAGAACTCGCTGAAAGGACGGGTGAAGACTTTGAATACATACCTCTACTTGGTAATCGGAACCCGCCACTCGATTATAGAAACATTAATTAGCTGGCGGAGAGAGAGGGATTCGAACCCTCGAAAGGCTATTAACCTTTACAAGCTTTCCAAGCCTGCGCAATCGACCACTCTGCCATCTCTCCTTGGCGTCATTTTACATGAACTATGCCTCTTGAGAGTGGTTTTAATTTAGATTAGTGTATTAACTTATGATTAATTAAATTGAATTTAAAAATGAGTAAATTCCCCAGAAAAGAAACACTACTAGAAGTCTACGAATGGCGAATGAAACAATCCGCTGATGATATCGCATTCAAGATGAATGACGATGAAATGACATACAAGGAATATGACCGTAGAGCAAACATCATCGCCAACGGTATTTTTAAAGAAGGATGTAATCCAAACTCTCGAATTGCTGTTCTTGCGAAGAATTCGGTTGATTATGCTGAGATTCAGTATGGAACCATTAAATCAAGAACGGTTTTGGTTGGACTAAATTGGAGGCTTGCAGGTCCTGAGGTTGTTTTCGTTGTGAATGATTCTGAAAGTGAGCTCTTATTCGTTGGTCCTGACTTTTATCCACTGATTGAATCCATTCAAGATCAGTTTACCCATGTTAAAAAAATCATTGCAATGGGAGATCATGAGACATGGGAAAGTTATGATGCTTGGAAAGCAAGCTTTGATGACAGTGATCCAAAGCTTAAAGGCAAAAATGATGATGATGTAATACAACTCTATACTTCAGGAACAACTGGCCTGCCGAAAGGTGCTAGGCTGACAAATAAGAATATCCTTGCTTCTACCCCGATGGTTGAGGAAACATGGGGTAAAGACTGGAATGAAAAATCAGTTAATTTTGTCCTCTCCCCTCTTTTTCACATCGCAGGCTCAAATATCATCATTATGGGTATTGTTTTTGGCTGTAAGAATATAGTGATCCCGGAACCTGATCCGACAAAAATACTTGAACTCATCGATAAAGAAAAAATTGAGACTGCCTTCATGGTGCCAGCTTTGATTCAGTTTCTACTCAATCATCCCAATTGTGCAAATACTGATTTCTCATCATTGAGACAAATTGTTTATGGCGCGTCACCGATTTCTGAAGACACGCTTCTAAAAGCCATGGATATTATGGATTGTGAATTCTGGCAAGTTTATGGCTTAACCGAAACATCAGGCATTGGCACTACTTTAGCACCAGAGTTTCATGACCCATCAAAAGGCAAGCTTAGATCGTGTGGACAGGCTTACACAGGAGTCGATATTAGAATTGTTGATCATGACGGTACTGAGTGTCAACTAGGTGATGTGGGTGAGATTCAAATTAAATCAGATGTCATACTCAAAGGATATTGGAAAAGAGATGAGGCGAATGCTGAATCGGTTGTTGATGATTGGTTCTATACAGGCGATGCTGGCTTTTTTGACCAAGACGGATTCCTATATATACACGATAGAGTCAAAGACATGATCATATCAGGTGGTGAAAATATCTATCCAGCCGAGGTGGAGAATGCATTGATGAGCCATCCTGATATCATCGATGCAGCCGTTGTTGGTGTGCCTGATGACAAATGGGGTGAAACAGTGAAGGCATTTGTGACTTTACGCAATGATGTACAAGAATCGGCAACAGATTTATTGAAAAAAATTGATGAATACATGAGTGATGGAATTGATTTTGCCAATGAATTAAGTAGCAGAGGTTCTGAACTTGCCAACTACATTGAAAGCGAAATCATCAGTTACTCAAAAAAACAAATTGCGTCATATAAGTGCCCTACTTCAATCGAATTCATTAAAGACATTCCAAGAAACCCATCTGGAAAAATTCTTAGAAGGGTTCTCAGAGAGCCATTCTGGGAAGAGAAAGGACGTAATGTCTCTTAATTTGGAATTGCTATGAGTTACAAAACACTGAGTATCAATACTGATAATAAAATCTGTACGATGAGATTCAATCGTCCTGAGAAACTCAATGCATTTGATACTCAAATGGTGCTTGAGACGCAAGATGCACTCAATCATATTGCTGATGACAATCAAATTAAAGTCTTAATCATCACAGGTGAAGGCAAAGGCTTCTCGGCAGGTGCTGACCTTTCTGATTCATCCGGGATGGAGGATCTGAGTAATGACAGACTGGTTTATGAAGGGCTCGTCAATGGATACAAGCCTTCTCTTTTACAAATCATGAATATGCCAAAACCGGTCATAGGGGCAATCAATGGAGCAGCCGCAGGCATCGGTTCAGCCTTTGCTTTGGCATGTGATCTTGTCGTCATGTCTGATAGAGCATACATAAAACAAGCATTTGTAAATATTGCTCTGATTCCTGACGGTGGACTCAATTGGTTATTGACCAGAACTGTTGGATACAGATTGGCATATGAAATGGCGATAGAGGGAAACAATGTGTCTGCACAAAGATGTTTGGAGCTGGGTCTGGCAAATAAAGTTGTGCCTCATGATGATCTGATGAACGCATCTGTTGAATGGGCTGAATCATTGGCTAAAAAATCGTCTCAATCTTTAAGAGAAACAAAAAGAGTGATGAGAATGGCCATGACGAATGATTATGAATCAGTCTTTGAACAAGAAGCTGAAGCAAATAATGAACTGCACGGTTCAAAAGACAGTCTAGAGGCGGTTCAAGCCTTCTTCGAAAAAAGAGAGCCTAATTTCGATTGATTGAGATTCAAGAATTCCTTTTAAGTGCCTGAAGGACACTGGGCATCAATTCAAGTTCCCCAGAATAGAGAATGGGTGCAATTCTTTGTCCTT
>JAPOHS010000070.1 GCA_029979325.1 Pseudomonadota bacterium
GTTAAATCTGAGATGTTTGAATCCATTTCGACATCACATTTTATGGTGACCAAGGTCTTGAATAAATCCAGCCGATCTAGAGCTGCATTGAGATTCTCGCCAATCTTACCTTTGATTTGATCAGCGTTTTGAATCACGCCATCTAAAGATCCATACTCATTAATCCACTTGATGGCTGTCTTGGGACCCACCTTCTCTACGCCAGGAATGTTGTCAGATGTGTCGCCGGCCAGAGTCAGATAATCAATAAATCGATTGGGCTGAATACCAAATTTTTCCTTGACCTCTGCTGGACCCATTCTGAGGTCCTTCATCGTATCAATGAGATGAATATTTTCTGTGACCAACTGCGCCATATCCTTATCCCCAGTTGCTATCAATGTTTTGATGCCTTTCTTATCGGCCTCTAACGCAAGGGTCCCAATCACATCATCGGCCTCAACTCCATCAACTGCAATGAGCGGCAATCCAAGATTGATGATGAGTTGATGCAGTGGCTCAATCTGAGCGATTAAGTCTTCAGGGGTTTTTTGTCTATTTGCTTTGTAATCGGGAAAAATATCATGTCTAAAAGTTTTGGCCGGTGTGTCAAAAATGACTGAAAGATAGTCTGGCCTTTCAGATTTTATCAGCTTTTGGAGCATATTCAGAACACCATAGATCGCTCCAGTTGGTCTCCCATCTGATGATCTCAGATCAGGGAGTGCATGGAATGCTCTATACAAATAGGAGGAACCATCTACCAGTAATAATTTCTCTTTACTCATTCGAGTTCAATGAGTGTTCTAGAGTATCAATCCCGAGGTCTTCCTTTTGGTCTGGCAAATAAAGCTCTCCTGTTTGTCCACATGAGATGAGAGAGACAATCAGTGTGAAAAAAAATATTCTGGAAAGTAGATTCTTCCTTTGCATATTGATCAATCATACAGTCTAATTGGTTTGATAGAAAGCTGCGAAAATGATGATGAAAGAATTTAACTGGGAAAACTCAAAAGACGCATTTGAGTCTAAAAATCTGATCGGTTTAGATCTTGAAACAACTGGGCTCAATCGAAATATTGAATATGAAAGACCCACATCAGCAGCCATTTTAGAGACAAATCTAAATTTTGAATCACCTGAGATTATCGTCGATGATAAATGTCGCCTCCCATATCACATCCTTCCAGATGCCGGCGCTTTGAATGTGACAAATATCAATCCATTGGAGCTGATGGATGAACCTTTGTCCTTATTTGACCTCGTTCAAAAAATTGCTCGATATCTAGAAACAAGCTATGACAAAGCCTTGGTAACCTATAATGGTGCTGCCTATGATCTAATCATTTTAAGACACTCTTTTTTTGCACATCTTTTTGATCCATATTTATTGGTTAAAGCAGCAGAAGATCGGTTGCATATAGACCTTTATTCACTTGCTCAGACCATCTATTGTTTTTTTCCCAATCGAATTGCTTTCCATAAAGATCAAGATGGAAAAGTGATTTTAAAACAGGAACTGATGGCAACAACGAACGGGATTGATCCGGGTGATGCTCATGCGGCTGTGGATGATGTTAAAACACTGTTGAAGCTCGCGAAACTCATTGAAGAGAAAGTTCCAGAAGTATTTTATTCAGCCTTGGAATCTGGAAACAAAAAAAGGGTCATTGAGTTGCTGTCAGAAAACCTCTTTTTAAATTATGGTGAAGTGAAATATAAGGAGCGTATTGCAGTAAAGCGAACACCAACCTTTATTTGCCAAGATCCATCCTATGCGAATAATCTTGTTCTCTTTGATCTGTCATTTGATCCAGATGATTATATCTATCTGACAGCCGAGGAGATTGCCTCAATAATAAATAAAAAAGGATCGCCATTTTTCAATATCAAAGCGAATGGAAGCCCTGTTTTGCTTCCAGGAAACTTATGTGAACTGAATGGGTTATCTTTTGATGAAGCCAGAACAAGGGCTCAAAAAATTCAGGAGAACATTGGATTCAAAGAGTCTGTGGTTATTGCCTGTGATATCAATGCAAAAAAAAGAACGCCTTGGGAAAAACCAGATTATTCTGAATCCCAAATTTATACAAAATTCATCGATTCACATGACAGGCTACTGAGCAAAGCATTTTTGCAAACAGAATCCACAGAAGACAAGATTGAAATCATTCATCAAATGAATGATGGGCGTTTAATTGACTTTGCAAAACGTTTATTGGCCTCTGAGGATCAAAACTGCGATCCGGTGATTAAAATGAACTATCAAGAGTTTGAAGCAAAAAGGCTTTTGAGCGATGATGATGTTCCATGGAGAACGCTCAATGATGCAAGAAAATCTGTGGAAAATGTTTCCAAGCGGATGACTGTAAACGAAACGATAATGACAGCCACTAAGGCATACTACGATATAGTGGAAAAAGAACTAAGGAAATAAATATGAACTTCGATTATTCAGAAAAAGTTTTGGATCTCAAAAGTAAATTAAATTCCTTCATGGATGAAAATATTTATCCCAATGAAGCAGCTTATGCTGAACACTTCAAAACGACAGAGGACAAATGGAAGGCGGCACCAATCATGTCGGAATTAAAATCCAAAGCGAGAGATGCGGGACTTTGGAATCTTTTCCTTCCAGACTCAAAAAATGGTGCTGGACTTAATAACCTAGAATACGCTCCGCTTGCTGAAATCATGGGCCGTGCGCCTTGGTGCTCGGAGGCCTTCAACTGCAGCGCGCCTGACACTGGCAACATGGAAGTATTGGATCGTTATGGAACCGATGCACAAAAAGCTGAGTGGTTGACTCCTCTATTAAATGGTGAAATCAGATCTGTTTTCTGTATGACGGAACCTGCTGTGGCATCATCTGATGCAACCAATATTGAGTCGCCCATTATCAGAGATGGTGATCACTATGTGATCAATGGAAGAAAGTGGTGGAGCTCAGGCGCAATGAATGAAGATTGCAAGCTGATCATATTCATGGGCAAAACTGATCCAGATAATCCGAGCAGACACAAACAACAATCGATGATTCTCGTTCCTATGGACTCGCCTGGGGTGAATGTGATCAGACCACTTTCAGTATTTGGTGGATACGACTATCCACATGGACATGCTGAAGTTGAGTTTAAAAATGTGAAAGTTCCAGTTGAGAATATGCTCTTGGGAGAAGGAAGAGGCTTTGAAATTGCTCAAGGCAGGCTTGGTCCAGGAAGAATTCATCACTGTATGAGATTGATTGGCATGGCAAGTAGAGCGCTTGAAATGATGTGTAATCGAGCAGAAAAAAGGATTGCTTTTGGTAAGCCGTTGAGTGCACAGGGCTCCGTGAGAGAATCGATTGCTATTTCTGCAAGCGAAATCGAGCAGGCCAGATTACTCACACTTAAGACGGCTGATAAGATGGATAAGTATGGCAACAAAGAAGCGAGTGACCTAATCAGTATGATCAAAGTTGTTGGTCCAAGAATGGCTTGCAATGTGATTGACAGAGCCATACAAGTTCATGGTGGTGGAGGCGTTTCAGATGACTTTTTCTTGGCAGAGGCTTATGCCCATGCGAGAACACTGAGATTAGCTGATGGGCCAGATGAAGTCCATTTAGCATCTCTTGCAAAAAAAGTGCTCAAACAGGAAGCGATGATAGACGCAGGCAGGGTCTAATAATCTTGGATAAAAATTCTGTTCACTCGCTTGATCATCAGAATCTTTCTGAATTTCTAATGACTAATCTTCCTGAAACAGGAGAACTTAAAGAAATCAGCAAGTTTGGAACTGGTCAATCAAATCCAACTTACCTCTTGGTCACCACCAACGGAAAATATGTCTTGAGAAAGAAACCACCCGGAAAGTTGCTGCCCTCTGCTCATGCAGTCGATAGAGAATATAGAATCATAAAGGCGCTTGAAGAAACTTCGGTCCCTGTACCAAGGACATTGATGCTTTGTGAGGACGAAAACGTGATTGGAACCATTTTTTATCTCATGGATCATGTGGATGGGAAAATTTATTGGGATCCAACATTGCCAGAATCAGATGCAAATGATCGTGAGGAAATTTATCAGCAAACAGTTGATGTGTTGGCTGCACTCCACAGCATTGATGTTGAGAAAGAAGGGTTGATGGATTTCGGCAAACCAGGGAATTATTTTCAGCGTCAAGTTGGTCGATGGATCAAACAGTACCGAGCAGCTGAAACAGAAGCATATACTGAAATTGAGTCACTGATAGCATGGCTTGAAAAAAATATGCCTGAAGATGATGGCATGATTTCCATCGTTCATGGTGATTATCGACTCTACAATATGATCTTCAGCCATTCTGAAAATAAGATTCTGGCTGTTTTGGATTGGGAACTGTCAACAATTGGTCATCCTTACGCTGACTTGGCTTATCAATGCATGAATTGGTACATCCCAAAAATAGGAATTACGCCAGGCTTACACGGACTTGATTTAGAGGGAAGCGGTATTCCAACCGAAAAAGAATATGTTGAGTCCTACTGTAAAAAAATGGGGATTGATGAGATTCCAAACTGGCCATTTTATCTCGCTTTTGGCTTCTTTCGATTGGCTGGAATTGCTCAAGGTGTTTATAAAAGGTCCATTATGGGAAATGCATCGGCAAAAAATGCAGGGGAGCTGGGAGCTGCGGTTCCCATTCTTGGAAAAATTGCAAATCAAATAATTCAATCAAAATTTGGATTGAAAAAAATAATGAAGTATTATTATGGAAGGAATTTAATTCTAATATGCCAATGGCTATTGAATACAATATAAACTTTTAATGAAATCTCCACACTATTTTATTGTAAAACCTGTTAAGGGTAGG
>JAPOHS010000071.1 GCA_029979325.1 Pseudomonadota bacterium
GTGCTTCTGTTGACTTTGAGTTACATGAATCAGAAGAAACTAGTTTAGTAATGAAAATATTATCTTTAGCAGGTATAACATTAAAAGATATTACATTATATCAAGCAGGACAAAATTCAGAAGGCGCAAAAATACAACAAGAAAAACACCCCATCCCGATGCCTTCATTGCATTTTTAGTTTCATTTTCTAATCCTGTTCTATCACTTACATGCTTGGACAGCCAAAAGATTACATACCAAAGAAGGCCAGCAGTAATATACATAAACACTCCTTCAAAGAGAGCAGTGTATGACTCATTCCCAATCGATTCTTTTATATTATTCAGAGCTATTGCAACAAAAATACTGGCAATGATTGCTGCAGCAACACCCGCCCATAGTTGTTGAATTTCTTTTATCAGATTATTTTTTTCAAGAAGAGTATAAATGATTCCAACAATCAGACATGCCTCCAAGCTTTCTCTAAATACAATAATGAATTCGTTCATTTTTTCCTCGCAAAGAAAGAAAAGCAAGCCAGGTAAAGGTTAAGGTATGAGTGTTACTCCAGCTTGCTCTTCTAAATTTAAATGATAATCATTTTCATTTAAATTAATTCTAATCAGATCTAAATTTTTATCAAATAAAATTCTGTAATTTCTGTTCAAGATAGCAGAGGAGCTCGGGTCGTTAGAGGGAATGATTGTTAGATCATTGAGCTCCACTGCTAAATCGGTACTCAGATAAAAGCGGGGGAGGGTGATTTTCTGCTTGTTATCACGAGACACCAAATTAAATGCTATTAGAATCTTCTTCTAACTGAGAGACGAGCATTTATGCCTTCACCTACAGAGGCTTGATGCGTACTGTGCGAGTGAGGGAAATACAGGTCATCACCCAGATTCTCAACATTTAATGAAACTTGCAGATCTTCAGACACATCATAGTTCACTGCAAAGTCAATTCTTGAATAATCAGGAAGAATCAATCCAGGCTTATCATTACTGATATTTGATTCGCCTTGACGTGTCATTCCTAGACCCCAACTGAATCGGTCATTCACTTGGTACATTGCCCACAATGAAAAAGTACTGTTGGGGATTTCTCTTGGCTCTCCGCCAGATTGGGTTTCACCATCCATATTGCTATAGCCGAGTGCCATGAAGAGTTTTTCATTCACTTGACCTTTAAGTTGTAATTCAAAACCATCGACTTGAAGCCCTATGATTTCAGCTCCTTCACCAGTGTCATCGGGAGTGGCTAAAATCTGTTCACTGTCAAAGTAGCTTGCAGTAAAACTCAACTCAGGAGAGATATCATACTTCACACCAATTTCGGTGCTTTCAAAAACATCTGGATCCAATTTAGCACTACTGGATGAAAGTTTCTTAAACTGCTCACCTGATCTTGGAAGAAAACTTTCACTGTAGCTGAGATAAAAAGAAACATTATCCTCTGGCTTGTATATGATCCCTGCACGTGGTGAGAACTCCTCATCTTTTCTAGATTCTGCTGACCCGCCTTTTATATCAGTCACCGTGATATCAAAGCTATCAAATCGACCACCTAAAAGAAGTTTAAGATTATCTGATACATCAATCTGATCTTGGATGAACAATGACTTCACTTTGATGTCAGATTCAGTTTGGCTCTTCAACTTAGTGACAAAATCAATAGCAGTTGCAACACCAGCTGAATTGACTGAAATATCCAAAGGCCTTGAGATTTGAAAGCTTTCTTTATCATTGCCGGTGGTAGACCAGTATGAGTCATAGCGAAGGTTTTTATTGTCGGTATCGATAATTTCAGCACCAACCAAAAGAGTATGAGTGGTTGTACCCATTTCAATTTCACTGACGATGTTCCCTGAGACAATTAAATTCTCTCTCTCAGTTGGGTCATCGTATCCATCAAGTGTAACCAATGAGCCGTCGTAACCTGATGCATAAAGGTTTGTATATCTTTTATCAAAATCACTTGATTGGATTATCAGGTTTCCTTTTCTAGAATCAGAAAAATCATGACTTATATTTGCACGCAAAATATGAGCTTCAAGTGTAGTAAGATTTATGTCCGCAGTACCAAAAGATAACTTTTCTAAAGATTCAACAGGTCTGCCATTCTCAGTTGGAATTCCTCTATCAATGAATCTCTCATGGTCTGCGTATTCATACGAAAAATCTACTGTTGTTTGATCGCTCATTTTTATTCTTAGAGTAGGGTTGAATCCTGTGCGGTCACCATCATAGAAATCTCTGTGATTATCCAATGAGTCAACATGGACATTGACTCTAAGCGCACTATTGCCACCTGTCTGCCAGTTATAATCGGCTGCGATATCAAATGCGCCAAAAGTATCAGCACCAATATCAACTAAGCCAGATTCTTCACCTATTACTGCTTTTTTGGTAACACGATTAATCATACCACCTGTACCACCACGACCAAATAATAGGGCATTGGGACCTCTAAGAATCTCAACTTGTTCGAGATTATAAAGAGAACGATAGTACTGAACATCATCTCTGACACCATCGAGGTAAAAATCAGCTGTTGATCGAATACCTCTGAATACCACTGAATCACGATGTCCTTCACCTTGAGAGGTGTTTACACCTGGTGTATATCGAACGATATCACCAAGTTGTCGAAAACCTTGGTTCTTGATATCAACATCAGTGACAATTGATAATGTTTGAGGTACATCTAAGATTCTAACCGGCGTCTTCAATGCATTCACTTGATCGGAGTAGAGCACTTTACCTTTGACAATAATTTCTTCTATCTTTTCATTTTCTTTACTTTGTTGTGCATTCAGTGTTGATAAAAATAGAGACAAACCAATCAGTGAGATGACTGAAAAAGATTTATAAATATTCATGTAAATCCTTATATATTTTTCTATAATAATAATGATAACGATTATCATTATCATATATAGATGATAATCATTATCAAATAGAAATCAACACTTATTTTTAATCACAAAGCGAGTAATTATGAATTTTGAAGGACTTATTATGGGCGTAATCGTCTTTTTGATCATTGGCATCTTTCATCCAGTGGTCATCAAAGTTGAATACTATTTTGGCAAAAGGGTCTGGCCAGTCTTTTTTGTCATTGGATGGGGATTTGTTATTTGGTCAATATTTACTGAAGACCTATTTTTCTCAATTTTTCTGGGTGTCTTTGGTTTCTCTTGTTTATGGAGTATAGGTGAATTGATAGAACAAGAGGGGAGGGTCAAAAAAGGATGGTTTCCTAAGAATCCAAATCGTTAATCAAACAAATGGATGCGCACTGTCCATAAATGTTTGCATGGGCGTAATACTCAGGTCATAGGGTACTTCTCCCTTTCCTGAATAAATTGTTTCATAGAGTGTGTTTCTTTGTTGAGAAATTCTCCCAGAATTCCTGATGAATTCTTCCATCCTATTTTCTTCAAATTCTTGACCGTGAATACTGCCTGCAGCTCTTGAAATTGATTCATTCATTAAAGTACCACCCATGTCATTGACTCCAGCATTGAGGCAACTCAATGCACCTTCTTGACCAAGCTTTACCCAGCTTGCTTGAATATTGTTGATGTATGGACTTAAAGCTATTCTTGATACTGCGTGCATCAGTAATACTTCATTGAAAGTTGGTCCAGGCCTCGCTTTACCTCTTTTGTACATAGGAGATTCCATGCTGACATATGGCAGCGGTATGAACTCCGTAATGCCTCCTGTTTCTTTTTGAATTTCTCTTAATTTGATGAGATGAGTTGACCAATCGGACGGCTGCTCTGTGTGTCCAAACATGATCGTGGACGTGGTTTTTATGCCTGTTCTATGTGCTGTTTTGATGACATTAATCCATTCCTCAGAAGTCAATTTATCAGGACAGATATTCTTTCTGATATCGTCATCCAGAATTTCTGCAGCGGTGCCAGGCATTGTACTCAACCCAGCCTGTTTGAGTTTTTCTAGATATGTGTCAATTGCAAGACCCAAAGAGCTTGCCCCATGTGTAACCTCCAATGGTGAGAATGCATGAATGTGGATTTCAGGAACACGTTCTTTTATTGCTTTACAGATATCGATATAGGTATTGCCATCATAATGAGGATGAATCCCGCCTTGCAGGCATACCTCTTGAGCGCCTTTAGACCATGCTTCTAATGCTCTATCTGCAATCTCATCATTATTGATTAGATAGGGCTTGCCTCTTAAATTCTCTTTTGTTTTTCCTTTGGAAAACGCACAAAAATGGCATGAATACTTACAAATATTTGTGTAATTGATATTCCTTGTCACCACATAGGTGACTTTGTCACCATTTATTTCTTGTCTCAGTTTATCTGCGTGATTGAGCACAAAGAGATAATCGGATCCTCTCGTATGAAAGAGCTTGGTGATTTCATCATGATCCAAATCAGATCCATAATAAGATTTTTCAAGTATCCTCCTAATTTCAGGAGATATATCTTGTGTTTTATTGGGTATCCAATGATCATGATTTCCTGATTCAGGAATGGTTAATGACTCGCCGCAACGCCACTGATCATGTCTTCCATATCCAGAAGAATCAGAAAGTTCCAAGATCCCTGATTGTAAGTTTTTGTCAAACCAAGATTGATCCTTTATGTATTCTGGATAAATCGCAAGACGTTCATTAAGCTCCAATCCCTTATCATTTGTTAAGGATTCTAATTGCTGAATTTGTGGCCAAGGTGATTCTGGATTGACATGATCAATCGTGATCGGTGAAATGCCACCCCAATCATTGATTCCACAATCT
>JAPOHS010000072.1 GCA_029979325.1 Pseudomonadota bacterium
CTTCATTTGATTGACAGTCGATTGTACGCTTTGTCTTTTGATACCCAGATATTTTGCAACATCAGAAACCGTCATTGGACGTATCCTTATGACAGCAATAACTCTCCAAATTGGTACCGTGATGAGATCATCATTCGAGCAAATTTTTTCAGCCACCTCTAAGAAAGCACCATTGATCCTGATGATATTCCCAAAGAGGAGCTGAAAATCTGCTAGAAATTCAATGCTTTCTGATAGCGATTTATCTTTAGTGTCCTGACTCATCCTCGCTCACTGTTCCTCCTAGCATCTTTTTAAAGTATGTCCAACTTGTTTCATTCTTCCTTTGATCATCTGTCGGAGGAGGGCGATCATATTTTGGATAGCTGCTGCTGATTACCTCTTTCATTGATTCTGGTAAATCATCATAACTGTCTAGCTTTTTACCGAATGTGTGAAAATAAACAATCCCGTCTCTGCCATTCATTTTCATCCATGGGAGCCAATAAGAGATCCTTTCCCAACCAATACTCGCTTTTGCTGTATCTTTAGAGTCATCCGTAAGATCCTTAATGCTACCTGTGGTATTAAACATCTCTGTTGCATGATAAGTTCCACCAACATATTCTTGAAAGTCGCCACCAAGAGGATTTTTATAAAAGAGTGGAATAGTTGATGTATCCCACCAGTCATCCTCATGAATGTTGAAGTTTCTCATTTCAAATGGATTGCCCTTTGAATCAAGTTCAAATTGACTTCCCCAGTTCACAGGATCATTGGCAACATGAAGAACTTCAACCGTTTCCCCTGTCCATGGGTTTTTCCATTCATCCATCAATTCACCGGTTACAGGATCTTGGTAAAATAAAAGTTCTCTACTGACCATCCTAAAACCATTACCTCTTTTAGGATCTTCGATGCTTGTGCAAGCCCTTATATTCATTCCCTCAACACGGAACAATAATCGATCTGCTTCGCCTTGAACTCGACTGTACATTCTTCCATACCACCAATAGACAATTGGTTTGTCATCAATGGTCGAGCACGTGATTTTTCGTTGAGCTGTTAATTGACCTGCGCCAGGAGTGAGCTCAAATGCAGATGCAACCTCCATATTGATAAAGAGCAAGGTGATTAAAATTGATAAAAATGTAATTTTAGATTTCATTTCTTCTCCTTTATTTATTTAGATATCGACTGATATCATCAAAGTAATCTTTCATAGCTTCGCCTGTTTCAGGAAGCTCATTGGGGTTCATGTCCAGATGATTCATTGGAATCTCCTGTTGGTAGTCTGAAAAGACTTCTTGGACCATGTCTAGAGCATAGTGGGGTATAGTTCTATTCTTCCTGAATTCAGCGATTGGTATTTGAGCAGTGATGATGCCTTCCTCATGAGTGCTTGGATGTTTAGCTAATAAATCTCCGTTAGGAGCTGTGATAATTGATTTGCCACCGCTGTCACTATAGGGACCGCCAAGAGGCAGTGTAATATTTGCCATTGCACTATAAAAATTATTACTCCAGGACATTGCTCTGACATCAGATTCATCGAAGAGTGTTGCCGTCCTGAGCATAATTTCAACACCTTTCATGGCAAAAGCAGCAAAAATGAATGGATCGCCTTGTACTGTGCTTACAGCAATGTTTCCAAATTCAGTTCTTAGAACTGGAAATTCTTCATCTATTCCATATTTTTCTCGATACTTATCTCTCACGGCTTCAATCGTTGTGGTTGGGATCTCTCGATCAGGATAAATCCTTTTGATGTTTCTTGATTTCCAATATGCTTTTTTAAGAGAGCCGTCTCTGCCAAGAACTGCATTGATGCTGAGAATATGTTGAGGCCAATCAGGATCGGTCGCATAGCTTCCAAATATGAGATATGCATCACATTTTTTTGAGAGTTTTCCAAGCTCCACTGTTTCTGGTCCTGGAACTTGAATGGTGTATTTTAATTTTTCTGTTCGACTGCCAGATGAGTACCCCGTCAATGGAAACTCATGAAATAGAAGAAAATCCGGCTTAGGGTTCTGCGCACAGGCTTGCTCACCCATATCAATCATGTGATCAAGGTTTTGTTTGAGCCCCACTTTTGGGTCATCAAAGTCTTGGAGTGAATTGATTCCTGTCTGAATCACGGCGAGAGTGACTGTGTCTTTTTCAAGAGGAACAGTTTCATACGACCCATCTGGGTTCACTAAGTTTGCATCAATTGAAATTGAGTAAACCAGTAGGGTTAAACTGAATAACCGAAAGCAGTCTTTTGAATAAAACATTGGATAATATTGAAGAAAATTTTTTGCACTGTCAAATTTGACAGCGTCCTGTCGATTTTCTAGAATAGACGCACTTCTAATTTATGGGGGTAAACATGTTTACAATCAAATCAAGATTATTCCATACAGGATTGGCTCTTGCTGTCGTTCTGTCATTTGGATTAATTAACAATACGAATGCACAAGATGGAGCATTCGCTATTGAAGAAATCACTGTAACAGCAAGGAAAAAGGAAGAATCAATTTTTGAGACTCCTCTTGCTATTACGGCTGTCGATGCAGCTGAGATTCAAGCTGCAGGCTTTAAGAACATTTTAGATGTTCAGAAGACTGCTCCTGGACTCTTCATCGAATCAATGAATAACGAGAATGGTCGTGTTGTGGTAATGCCAAGATTCAGAGGCGTTACATTTGATGCAACTTCACCGCTTCAACGAACGTCATCAGTATTTGTAGATGGCTTGATCGTTACATCGGGGCTTCACAGTCTTCCGATTACGCAAGTTGAGCGAGTTGAAATCATCAAAGGGCCACAATCAGCGCTATTTGGACGTAACACATATTCTGGTGCTATCAATATCGTCACAGCTAAACCTGGGGATGAGTTCAAGGGTTCAATTGAATATGACTATGCAAACAAGAGTGGCGCATCAGCTACTGGGTTCTTCGAAGGCCCAATTGGTGAAATGGTCGGCGCAAGATTCAATTGGTCTTACACCGATAAAGACGGTCACTACATGAATGACAATGCTTTGCTTGAAGCACCTCAAAGATTGGGTGATGAGCAGAGTCTTGCATTGGGTGCTTTAATCGATATCAATCCTTCTGATAACTTGAACATTACTCTAAGAGCTTCAAGATATGAAGATTTGGATGGTCCAGGCGCATATGCGGTTGCTGGAGGATTGGATGAGCACAACTTCTGTGCAGCACCAACCAGCAATGTAACAGGATGGACTTGCTTCACTGAGAACGGTTTGGAGTCAGTTTATAAAGGAAACCTTCAAATACCGACTTCTCTTGGAGCTTCAACAAGCTCTTATAATTGGGATCGCGCAATGTCACATTTGCAACCTGGTGGAAGCAGAAGCGGATATTATCCAATTGGAGACCATACCTTTACTGACCTTAAATTCAATGGCTATGGCCTTGTAAGAGATGGCGAGAGAGCATCGGTAACGATCTCATATGATATCTCTGACAGCATGAACTTGAATGTTGCTTACGGTACAAATGACGATGATTATCTTCTTTTCCATGACTTTGATGCGGACGCTGGATTCGGTTTCCATACAGCTGCAGCAAGGGTAACTGAAGATGAAACTTTTGAAGTGAGATTGTCTGGAACCAATGATCAGTTTGACTGGTCAATCGGTGCAACTCAGGTCGATCTTATGACAAAAACTCACGGTGGATTTTTTGATGGACGTTCACCATTCTTCTCATACTGGTTTGCTGATATTGGTAACCCAGATGGAGCATCAACTACACTCACTGCGGATACATTTGGAGTATTTGCTTCAATTGACTACAGATTGAATGAAACGATGACTTTGGTTGCTGAAATCAGACGCCAAGAAGACGAAGTGGGTAACAACAGAATCAATGCATCAGCAGGAAAAGCATTGTCTCCTGCGACATTTAAATCAACGTTGCCAAGACTGGTTTTAAAGAACGATCTGTCTGATAACTCAATGATTTATTTGAGCTACAGTGAAGGAACATTGCCTGGCGGATTCAACCCTGAGGTTGCTGCCAAGCTAAATACTCCTGAGCAAATCGCTACATTTACCGCTGATGTTCCAGGCATTGGTGAAACATATGGTGAGGAAGAGCTTACCAATATGGAATTCGGCTGGAAGAAAACATCTGACGACGGACGTTTTGCTATGACGCTTGCTATGTTCAGCATGGAAAGAACTGACCAGGTTTATTCTGGATTCGGAGTCATTCCTGCTGACCTGAACTGTGATCCAACAGGAAACGTTCCAACGTGTACAGTTGCATTCAGTGGAAATGGAACTTCATCTGATATTGAAGGCATGGAGTTTGATTTCACATGGGCGGCATCTGAGAACACAACAGTTCAAGGTGGCGTGGGTTACACTAGAGCAAAAATTGCCAGCTTCCCAGCTGGTGCTGACTGTGGTGACTACGATGATGTATTTGGCAACTCAAACTGTGTTGGCCAATCTGCAGCTCGTTATCCTGAGTGGCAGGGCTCACTGGTAGTAACCAACGAACGCGAAATGTCTTTTGGTAATCTATACATGAGAGGCGAACTTTATTACACGGGTAACTATTACGATGAAGTAACAAATATGTCTGTTATACCTAACGCAACTGAAATCAACTTGCGTGCAGGTGTAAAAATGGACAACATCAGTATTGAAGCATATGTTGCGAATTTAACTGATGAAGATGCTCCATTGGGTGGTAATAACATC
>JAPOHS010000073.1 GCA_029979325.1 Pseudomonadota bacterium
GTTGAATACATCACCTTTGCTGTTAATCCCAATAGAATCATTCCTGAGAAAATGATCAATGCCCAGAACATTGCAATATATTTGCCTCTTTTGATTGTATTGATGTCTTTCGCCGCCATGAATCGATTTACAACAAAGGGCTGCCCAGGGTATCCAAATCCTATACTTATATTTCCGATGATGAATCCAATACCAAGCATCCCGGCATATACGCCCGTTAAACTATTTTCCTCCGGAGTTCCTATTGCTTCCAAAGCATGATTCACTCCTGAAAAACCACCAGCAACCATGAGAAGGAGTAACGGAAGAAATATGGCAATACAGAACATCAGTACTGCTTGGATTGAGTCTGTCAAAGAAACTGCCCAAAAGCCTCCGATAAATGTATAAATCAGTATTACCAGTGCGCCCAGAATTACGCTTGCACTTTGAGAGATACCTAAAATCGTTGCAAATGTTGTTCCTGCTGCCTGGAATTGAGCAGCCACATAAAGAATTAGTGTGGAGGTGATTATGATAGTGCTGAGCCTCATCAGTATTTTTTTATCACTTTCATCGAAGTCATGAAAAAGCAATTGAGGCAAACTCACAGCACCTGTTTTTTTACTGAGTTCCATGAGTTTTGGTGCTATCCATGTCCAACTGACAAAATAACCAAATAGAACGCCAGGCAGGATCCAAACAGCGCCCAAGCCCACAGAATAAGCAAGCCCACTGACGCCTAACAATGTCCACGCAGAGGATGAACTTGCCGATGCACTCAGTGCTGCAACCCATGGACCCAATCCACGGTTACCAAGATAGAAGTCATCATTGGTTTGATTTCTTTTGCTTGCAAGAAAACCAATTCCAATGAGTAAAATATTGTATACAACGACCGTGATGATCGTTTCCTGATTTGCCAATTGTATTCCCCTTAATTATTTGGAAGTAAAACTACTTTACCATCTCTCTCTATTCCGGTCTTATCAATATGATCATAAGCCTTTAGGTATTCCTCAATTCCATACGTTGCAGCTATTTTAGTTTGGAGCAAACTTTGGTTTGCCATGACGGCTAAGTTTTGATGAATTTCCTTAACTCTTTCCTCAGTCCTTGTTTCAAACCCATTTAATGTAGACATCCCTCTGAGCGTAATTTTTTTTCTGAATAAAGACCAAAAACTAATGTGACACATCTCTTTGGTAACAGTTCCGTAATTGACAATCAATCCACCATCTATAATTGATTTAGCCAACTGCTCTGTAGCCGGCCCAGCAACAGCATCTATTCCAAGCTTGATATTCTTTGAGCATATATTTTCTAAGGTTTTTTCATCACCATGTTCACTGTCAAGAATGACTTCAGTAGCGCCCAATTCAATGAGCTCATCATAGAGTGATTTTCTTCTCACAATATTAAGTGTCTTAATACCTTCTTCCTTGGCAAGAGCAATTAGATACCTTCCCACATTTGAGTTTGCTGCATTTTGAATGACCCAATCGCCTTTATTGAGCTCCAAATAGTCTCTCAAGAGAAAGTATGCCGTGAATCCATTTACTGTAATCAATGCCAGCTGTTCATCAGGTGCATATGGCTCAGGAACTCTGGTTAGAATAGAAGAGGGGAGCCTAATTTGCTGGGTCATGGCACCTGTTCCCATTGGAAGTAAAACTTTGTCCCCTTCTTTTAATTCTTTAACTTCTGAGCCCAAACTTTTAACTGTGCCAACACCTTCAAATCCTGGTATACAAGGAGCCTCTTTTAGTTTTTCTATACCTCTGGCAGTGAGACTATCAGCAATATGCATTCCAACAGCATCAACATGTACGATTGCCTCTTCCGAACCCGGAGTTTCTTCCTCACACTCAACCAGTTGCAGCGAACTTTCTGGGGGGCCATAACGAGTGAGTTTAAGTGCAAGGTAGCTCATTATTCTATGTTTAATACCTCATCCATATCACTGTGCATCAATTCCGTATTTTTTGACCAGACGACTTCACCTTCTTCATCAATGAGAATGGTATAAGGAAGTGTCAATGCCTCATTGCCCAGCATTTTCATTATGTCATATGCTTCTGATTGGCCAATCATGATGGGAAAATCAATACCCAATTCAGCCACAAATTGAATGACTTTATCTTGTCTATCGATTGCTATTCCAACAACGCTGAATTTGGATGGATCTTGAGAAAGATATACACTATTGAGCATTGGCATTTCTTTTCTGCAAGGGCGACACCAAGTTGCCCAGAAGTTTATGAGCGTTTTCTTACCTTTGAACTCATTGATTGAAACTGTATCTCCATTTATGTCTTCAAGAGTAAAATCTGACATCATTATTATTTGATCTTCCGATTCTTGAAACTGAGATATTATAAGGCCAGCAATGGTATGAAATGCGATAATGCCGACGATGGTCACTAAGCCAACTAGAGTTAAAAATTTTTTCATGTTTTATCTCTCAGGGAGTCAATTTCTGCTCCAAGGATTTCTGCACTCACGACTCCGATTTTTCTTCTACCTTTTTCTTCATTGCCATTTTCATTAAAAAAGAGAATCGTAGGAGGTCCGAAGATGGAGTATTCCTTTATAAGGAACTGATCTTCATTTGAGTTATCAGTCAGATCGATTTTTAATGCCTGAATGTTAGCAATCTTATTTTGTAAACCTTGATCGCTGAAAGTATTCCTCTCTAGCCCTCTGCAAGAAACGCACCAATCAGCAGTAAAATAAACCATAGTCGGCACACCTTGACTCAAGGCCTCTTTGAGTTTCATTCCAAGCTCCTCTGAACTCTCAATGTTATGAAAACTCTCTGAGAATCGATCCACTCCTCTGGCTGCATCTGTGTTGTAGATATTCAAGGTCACTATTGAAATCGCAAGAAATGCTAATGAGGATTGCATCAGTTTTCTACTACGAACTGAATGCATGAAATATTTTAAAAAGTAAATGATCGAAACAGATGCCAATGCCAAATAGATCTGATTTATATAATTCTGATTAATAAATGGATTCATGATCCAAACAGCCAATCCGATCATGATGAAGCCAAATAGCTCTTTCCCGACTTCAAGATACTTTCCAGATGTTGGTAACCATTTTGATGCAGTCAAGCCGATGACCATCAAAGGAATACCCAAGCCAATGCTGAGAGCAGTCAGCGCTAAGATCCCGCGAAAAATATCACCGCTCTGTCCTATGACAATGAGTGTTGCAACCAAAGGCGGTGCAACGCAAGCTGTGACTAAAAAAGCCGATAAGATGCCGATTATAAATACACCAGCATAACTGCCACCTTTTTGGTTATTCATAAGTTTATTGGCTTGATTCATTAGTGAGCTTGGCATCTGCATATTGAATAATCCCAACATACTCAATCCCAAAATTACAAATAAGACTGCCATAAAGACTATAAAGCTCGGCATAGTGAATAATGCTTGCATTTGATTACCTGCCAGAGCGGTAATTGTTCCAAAAGCAGAGTAGGTTACTGCCATACCCAGAACATAGGTCAGAGAAAGGGTGAATGATTTTGTTCTGTTGCTCTCTTTCTGTCCGATGATGATCGATGAAAGTATTGGGATTGTTGGGAGGTGACATGGTGTGAATGCCAGAAGAAATCCAAGACCAATAAATACAAAGAAAACACTCAATAGATTTGATTCAGTTATGATTGATCCCAGCCTCGCTTCTTCAGAAATATCATTTATATCCGAGAGGAGGGCAGCTTCAAGATTTGAACCTGTTTGAATATCAATCACCCACGTTTGAGGAGGGTAGCATAGACCAATGTCTGCACACCCCTGTGAATTGATTTCTAATTGTAGTGGATCAGACTTCGAGCCTTCAATGAGGTTAATGTAAACACTGAATGGAGATCTATAAATCTCAGTCTTTCCAAAGAATTCATCCTCATATTGAATGCCTCCAGGAAGAGTATAGTCAGATAAAACAACTCCCTCTTGGATTGATTTGTAGCTGATTTTATCTTTGTACAGATAGTATCCATCTTCAATTCTGTGAT
Source organism: Pseudomonadota bacterium (assembly GCA_029979325.1). The sequence goes on from JAPOHS010000073.1 coordinate 4,010, forward strand.
TGATTTGAATTACATTATTTTGCATGAAAATTTCAATCGGAAATGCCTCCTGAGGCTTGAGAACTTGCTGAGAAAACAAGTTCAAGGAAGCCATCACAGCTATTGCTGAAAATAGCCTTATGGAGACTGAGATTGATTGTTTTATTTTCATTGTTTATTTAGTTTCGAGATTTTTGAAAAAAAAGTTCCCCAACAAGCTTGAATTTTAAAAAATCATCCTTATTATTAGCACTCTTCTATTGAGACTGCTAATTTCATTAGAAGACATAAATAATAACAAATTGAGGAGATCAGAGATGAATATTCGTCCACTTCAAGATCGAGTGATTGTTAGACGCATGGAAGAAGAAACTACTTCTCCAGGCGGAATCGTAATTCCCGATGCAGCTGCAGAAAAGCCCAGTCGTGGTGAAGTTGTTGCGGTAGGCAATGGTCAGGTTCTAGATAATGGTGAAACTAGACCACTAGAATTAAAAGTAGGAGACAAAATCCTTTTTGGCAAGTACAGCGGTACAGAAGTCAAAGTGGATGGTGAAGAGCTTCTAGTAATGAAAGAAGATGATGTAATGGCAGTGATCGATTAAGTCACTGTTTATTTTTAAAATCATAAAAATTTAAATATAGAGGAAAATAAAATGGCTGCAAAAGAAGTTAAATTTGGAAACTCTGCGC
>JAPOHS010000074.1 GCA_029979325.1 Pseudomonadota bacterium
TCTTTCCGACTGATAAATCACTTGTTCATCATGATCTAAGCCAAGCCATTGCATCCCTTCGAGAATTGATAGCTTTGATTCTTCTGTGGATCTTTCTATATCTGTGTCCTCAATCCGAAGTAGAAACTTTCCGCCTTGATTTCTGGCATAGAGCCATGCATAGAGCGCAGTCCTGACACCTCCAATGTGAAGGTATCCGCTTGGGCTTGGAGCAAATCGAGTTTTAACCATGACCTAATTCTAATTGATGGATTTAATTTTCTCTGATATTTCTTCCATTGCTCGCATGCATTCTGGTGCAATGGTGAAATTTAAAAAGCCATGAATGAGGCTGGGATACTCTTTGTAGTCAACTTTGACACCATTTTTCTGAAGCATTTCAGCATAAGCCTTGCCTTCATCACGCAGTGGATCAAATCCGGCAGTGACGATCAATGCGGGTGGAACCATCTCTAATTTATCGTAATTGATTGGCGCAGCATAAATATTCGTGTGATCAGTTTCATCAAGGTAATTATTTCCAAACCACTCCAATAACTCTTTCGTTAAGAGGAAATAACCATCGGTGAATGTTTTTATAGATTCGTAGTCGCCGCCTGTATCGACAGCTGGATAGAATAGAATCTGCCTCTCTGGTTGTATTTTTCCTTCTTCTATTCTTTTTATACATAAACAAGCTGCAAGATTACCTCCTGCACTGTCTCCACCCACTGCAATCTTATTGATATCTATTTCAAATTGGTCGGCATTCTCAATCAACCAATCCATGGATTTGTCGCAATCCTCCAGTGGAACAGGAAATGGGTGCTCAGGTGCAAGACGATACTCGACTGAAAAGATTTTCCAGCCCAGCATTTCGGATAAAAATTTACAGACTGGATCATGGGTTCTTATGCTGCCAATCGAAAAACCACCGCCATGAAAAAAAAGCATAGAATGGTTATTTTCTTTAAAGTTTTTTGGGATATATTCTCTGATCCTCATTTGGTCATCACCAAGATCAATTTGGTGATCAACCGTCTTCATTTTCGGGGGTCTCTTTTGCAACAACCCTGCGGTGTTGTCATAAAAATCACGGATCGTTTGTGTTTGAAGATCATTTATCTTGGTCGTAATCCTTCTTTTTTCTAATATATAAAGAATCATTTGCATGGCTGGTGACATGGTCCTACCATCTTTTTCAATGGTTCTATCCCCAATCATTCGCGCACGAAATGATTCCGGCAACATCATTATGAGATTTAATCGAAAGTCCATACTACTTAACCCACCTTGAAGCCATTTAACTCCGTTTGCTGATCAATATCAACTTCAATGACAGATTCAACTTGAGCCAGTTCAGGTCCAATGAGAAGCCATTTCTCTAGAAGATCAATGTCCTCACTCTCTCCTCTCAAACAAACCTTGACTGCACCATCAGATAGATTAATTGCTGAGCCTTGAAGACCCAATTTTAAAGCCTCTTTTTTGGTGCTGTCCCTAAAGAATACACCTTGGACACGACCAGTTATTAAGAATGCACGATTAAGCAATATTAGACGTCCAAGTAACGGCTCACATGCCCTATGATTTGATCGGTATTTAACTCAAAAATCCCACCTTTTACATCTTCCAGTTCAACGTATTCAGAATTATGTACAAGTGACATTGCAATCTTTGTCGGTTCAGTCAATGAACTGACATCATTGATGATCAATGGAACATGCTGGAGCAAGGGGAGTCTGTCCTCTGAAGGATAATTGAACATTGAAAAGAATCCATACCAACTGACCGGCATGTTTTTAACTTGGTCGATAAAGTTCTCATATGCCCTCTCAATGGAAATACCCTCGCTTCGATTGGTGATGGTGAATTCCCACATCCCTTTCAAGCAATCGATGCTCTCTTCAATGGATCCCTTGGTTTGACTTTCTAGAAGCTCTCCTCTTTTTGCGGTATCAAAAAATGGATAGGTAACAAAAATAATATTACCAATGAGTTCTGGCTCATGTATTGCAATCTCATTGGCAATTGCTGATCCTGTATGAAAGCCCAATAGAGTGACTTCACCCGATAGCTCTCCTGAACCTTTTAAAGATTGGATCACTTCGATCACATTGAATGCATAGTCTTCAATTGAAATCGGTTCTTCTATTTTTGATGATTGACCGTATCCCAACATATCAAGAGAAATGGCAGCAATGTCGGTTTGAGAAACAAGGTCATTGCAAAAAGTATCATAGTAACCGCCACTGTATGGCATCGGATGAAGACAGATGATCGTTTTATTTGATTCACCGTATTTTCTTCCATGAACTTGGCCCAGTTTTGTTTCAATATAAAAATTTTTTCTCATCATTCATCTCTTATAGAAAAAGCCCTGTGGTGAATCCTTCGGATGTCTCCCACAGGGCCTTTAGTTTTAGTCTAATATTTACTGATAATTTAGTATTTATTAGAAGTCATAGGTTACACGGATACCATATTCTCTCTTATCTCTAAGATGAATTTGTGTGCCTTCAACAGCAAAGTTATAACCAAAAGTATTGGTTCTAACATAATCACTGGTATCAGCTAAGTTATTACCGCCTGTTGGCGCATCCTCATCAGTTAAATTAGAAACATAGGCTTCAATACTGATGTTGTTGTCCATTCTAACACCTGCACGCAAGTTAATTTCTGTTGCATTAGGTATCACAGTCGTATTTGTAACTTCATCATAGTAGTTTCCTGTGTAATAGAGTTCTCCTCTAAGATACACATCACCCATTGATGTTGAACGCTCATTGTTGACGACCAAAGATCCTTGCCACTCAGGATAGCGAGGTGCAACTTGACCGACACAATTTGAGGATCCAAATACGTCATCAAAGTCACCGCAATCAGCTCCTGCTGGGAAGTTGGCGATCTTTGCTCTGGTATAACCCACGCCACCTTGCATTGTGGTGTTTTCCGTAATTGCCCAAGAGAAATCGAATTCTACACCTTCAATGTCAGATGAAGTTCCATTTCCACTAAATGCAACCGTACATGTAGGGACATTACCCGTTGGATCACAATTAAGGTCAGCTGGAATTACACCAAAACCTGAGTAGACTTGATCTGTTCTTTCCATGCTGAAAATAGCAAGTGTCATTGCAAAACGTCCATCTTGAGATGTTCTTTTGTAACCAAACTCCATATTTGAAAGCTCTTCCTCACCATATGTTTCACCTATTCCAGGTACATCAGCTGTGAATGTAGCAATTTGTTCAGGAGTATTAAGCTTTGCAGCGACTTCAGGGTTGAATCCACCAGGCAGTGTTCCCTCACTGTAGCTTAAGTAGTACATTGCGTTGTCTGCAAATTCATTCTTGAATACAAGCCTTGGAAGCGTTGACTTAAATGTTGCAGGAGAAATATTTTTTCCTGCTGCAGCATTGATTTTGTTGTCATCAACTTCATCTTCTTGTCTTCTGATTTCAGCAACTAAGGTCATTTGATCGTTAATTTTATAATCAACTGAACCAAAGACACCAAAAGTATCTGCTGTGTTCATAGACATTGCAACCTGTGGTCTGAAGATATCAGCAAACCAGTATGAGAAGAATGGTGATCGCCCATCAAAGAAACCGCCATGTGCTTTTGTCATCAAATCAACTTGTGTGGCACCAATTGACCAATCAAATTGATCATTTGTACCAGATAATCTAACTTCAAAAGTTTCATCCTCTGTAACTCTCGCTGCATATGTATGAAAACCAAATCCTGCATCTCCATCAAAATCGTGATAAAGGACATAATCATCATCATTCTTCCCATAGGCAACAGTCAAATTCATATCATCAGATAGATCATAAGAGATTGATATTGACGCCCTCTCACCTTCTCTTGCAAGGCCAAATCCATTGTGTGATAGATCATTGAAAGTCAAATCACCTATTGGTCCATAGCCAACAAAATTACCATCATCATCTGTAAGATGACTCATTGCTCTATTGAAATTATATAAACTTGTTGAAGCACCTATTGATGATGGAACAGGGAGATCTCCTTTGTAAACAGACTCAACTGGGAATGGAGGTCTGAAGAAAGCCCACGTTTTTGAACCGATATCCCAATAACACTGACCAGGTAAAGCACAATAGTTATGATCCTTAAGACCGCCTGAGACTGAATAAGCACCAGGACCATCTTTGTCTTCATAGTTTGATACTCGAATAGTGATATTAAGATCATCTGATGGATTGATATCGAACAGTGCACCCATTGCTAGACTCATCTCATCTCCCAATCTTTGTGGAGCTTCAAGCAGTGGATTATCATTCATATAATGACCATCTTTATCAGTGTAAGACCAATTGAATCTTGCACCAACCATATCACCCAGAGGTCCCTCAAAGAAACCTGAAGCATTTGCGCCACTCTTATTGGCATAATCATATTCAATTGAGCCTTTGAACTCATCACCAGGTTTAGCTGTGACGATATTAATGGCACCTGAGTATGTATTACGTCCAAAAAGTGCAGATTGTGGTCCCTTGATGATTTCAACACGTTCAACTTGTGTGATTGGAAGACTGTGAAGTCCTGATGAAACCAAAAGTCCATCAACGAAAACTGATGATGTTCGT
>JAPOHS010000075.1 GCA_029979325.1 Pseudomonadota bacterium
ATTTGATTGAATGAGCTCTCGACCCAATCCTTGTGGAAAGCGCACTCTCTCACCATCGATATCTGCACCAGCATTCTTGAATAATTCAATTGCTCTAGGAAAATCACGAAACTCAATTCCGATCTCCTCAAGAAGGATGTCTGCGTTTCTTTCTATTGACGCAAGGCCTTCTTCATCGAGTATCTCAAAATATGGGATTTTACGCTCAATGTAAGGACGATAACTAACCGAACCTTGTTCTCTGGAAGCAACTTTTCCTCTTCTTCCACCACCCCTTCTTCTGTGTTTTCTTTCAGGCATAAATTTACCTCACCCCGATCAAGGTAAGAGCGAACCTTTTCATTTTTTGGATCATAGAGACAACCTTTTCCAACAATCTCAACGGTTATGGGATAGATTCCATCACCATCTTCATTGAAGTATTCCAGTGAAAGCTGTTTACCTGCAATGGCAATATTTTTAGGCAGGTACCCCATGACAACGTGTTTTTTTATTGATGGGCAGTAAGACATACTTGTAGTGTAGGATCTTCTGCCTTTTCTATCTATAGGCACTTCACCTGTATCTGGGTCAATGATTGGTGATATACCGACTGGATATCGAGTACCATTGCCTGAGGCATCAAGTTTGTCCAATGTCATGGTACATAGAATTGCAGAAGGCTCTTCTTCTCTATGCATCAGATGTGCTTCTTTTCCATGAAAGTTTGCTTCTTTAACTTTGGGTCTATGAACAGCTGATTCACAAGCATTGTATTCAGTCAATAAGTCTGCCCCTTGAAGCCTAAAGCTCTTCTCCAGTCTTCGGCTATTTGCATAAGTTTCAATACCCACTGGAACAACTCCAACCTCAAGCAAGGAATCATAAAGAGCAAGACCATCCTCAGCGTCATTATCTAGATAAATTTCCCAGCCGCTTTCACCGACATAGGAGATGCGAGATGCCCAAACATCAATCTTCTTTCCTTCAGATAAATTGAGGGTTAGATTTTTTGCAGCAACAAAAGGAAAGTTTTCTATGGTTAATTCATTGGGATCAATAAAATTGCCAAGTGCATTTTTTGCCTGAGGGCCCCACAACCCTAAAGTTGCTATATCATGAGTGCGAATATTAATGTCAGCATTTAATCCCATATCATCTCTGTAATTTCTTAAAGTGACCCAGTCTCGATTTCCATCTGCTCCACCAGTTACAACTCTATAACGATCTGTGCCCAAACGAGAGATGGTGAGATCAGCATGCACACCACCATCTTCATCTAAGAAATTGGTGTAAATAATTTTATCTTCAGGGGTATCACCACCCACTTTTGCAACCGAAAGGTCTTCCAGCATTCGCTCTGCATCGGGACCCTCGACGTCAACGATGGCAAAATGGGATAGATTGATCATCCCAGCAGAATCGCTCATGGCTAAATGTTCGGCATTGGCAATTTCATATGGAACATGTCTTCTGTCCCATTCGTTTTCTCTCACGGGGACTTCTTGTATGTAGTGATCCAGTTTTTCACGATTGCTTTCATAGGCGAATGCCCGTTCCCATCCTCCAATCTCATTCTCAAAGTGACCACCCAGTTCTTTTTCTCTTGCATAAAAAGGACTGACGTATAACTCACGACTGCTGATATAAGGTTCCTTTGGATGGACGGGTGGAGTATATATGGTTTGAGCATTTTCAAATGATCTAGATTTCACAAAAGCTTTTTCCTTTTGTGCAGGATAAAATCTGGCGATATCAAAGGAGTGTATGTCCATCTGTGTTTTGCCATTGGCCATCCATTCAGCACATAATCTGGCACATCCAGGCCCATCTTTTACCCAAACCGCTTCACATAACCAAAAGCCTCTGACTTCTGGGCTCTCACCAATCAAAGACCCACCATCTGGAGTAACCGATAAGAGGCCATTGAAGGAACTTCTTTCATCCCATCCCAATTCAGTGAGTATGGGTGTGGTTTCAAATGCTCTTTCTAGTGGTTCAGCAACCTCTTCAAGGTCCAAATACCTCATCGAGTCAGACATCATGGTCTTATCTGGATTACCAATGTCTTCGGCATCAACCAATCTCGGTTCTTTGTCTTCATAAAAGCCCCACTCGAGCATGCCACCATGGAGCTTGCCGGTGTCTCTGACATAAGCAGAATTGCCTTGGTCTCGCATGAGTGGGTATACCAGAAAATCTTCTGCTTCCTGCGCCTCTGCAAGTGGACCAAAGAATAATAATGGATGTTCGACCGGCATCAGCGGTATTGGAACACCCGCCATCTCTCCAACCAATGGACCCCAGATACCAGAAGCAATGACAACCTTGTTTGTCTTGATTGTTCCTTTGTCTGTTTTTACAGCGGTGACACGTCCATTTTCAATCTCAAATCCTGTAGCTGGTGTGTCAGCATATGTTTTAAGTGCACCTTTCTCTTTTGCGTGCTCAACTGCAAAACGAACAACGTCTTGTGATCGAGGTGTCACGAGACCTGCGTCTGGATCCCACATTGCTCCACGAATTGATTCTTCGTCTAATAAAGGAAATTTCTCTTTGGCTTCAGCTGCAGAAATCAGCCTGACATTGGTGCCAAATGCTTTACCTGAAGCAACTTTTCTTTTTAACTCCTCCCAAAGCACATCGTCGTCTTTCCGACAAATTTCTAGACCCCCTTTTTTTAAGAAGAAGCCATTGTCATCATAAAAATTTCGACTGAAGGCTGTTGACCAATTACCAAGTTTGTCATGAGTTGTGTTGTAGACAAAATCTGAAGCATGTGCAGTTGAGCCCATATCTGATGGAATCACACTGGACTTTTCTAAGCCTACGATATTCTTTTGACCCAACTCGGTAAGCCAGTATGCAAGCATCGATCCAACGATACCTCCAACGCCAACTATGACAACTTCTGCATCACTTGGAAATTCAGAGGCCATGGGTATAAAAATTATAGGATTCTTTGGTCATAACAAGGATCATCAGACCACTAAAATTTATCGGAATCAATCTTTTTTAATTGGAATCAATCTTTAATTTTTTATATAAGTTTCTCGCAGCAATGCATGCAATTAATGCAAAGGGTAGACCGGTTGCAATAACCGATGTCTGAAGTGCTGTTAATCCTCCACCAGACAGGAGAATAATGGCGATTACTCCTAACATAAGCGCCCATACTATCCTTGAAAATAATGCTGGAGAATCCTCTCTTGAATCGAGTTTATTTGATGCAGTCATCATTGCACTGACCAATGCTCCAGAATCGGATGATGTTACAAAGAAAGTAACTATATTGATTAAAGAAACAACCATAAGAATGCTCGCGCCAGGGTATTGCTCTAAGAATACAAAAAGCGATGCTGAAATATCTTGATTGATCACATTTGAAAGCGATCCAGCTGATGCAAACTCCTGATATATAGCTGCATTCCCAAAAACGCTTAACCATATGAAAACTATCAATGAAGGCAGCAACACGACGCCAAGAATGAATTCTTTAATCGTTCTTCCATAGGAGATTCTAGCAATAAAGAGTCCGACAAAAGGTGACCATGCAAACCACCAACAATAGTAAAAGAGTGTCCATGCATTTTGCCAATCAGTGTCACTATAGGCGTTTACATTGGTAGAAAGACCGATGAAATTTTGAAAATAAGTACCAATATTCTCCACAAATCCATCGAGAATAAATCCAGTAGGTCCTGATAAAAATATCGTGATCAAAAAGAAACCGCATAAAATCATGTTGAATTGCGAAAGCCTTTTTATGCCGGCATTTAAACCTAAAGCCACACTGATCAGGCCAAGCATGGTGATCAAGATAATAATCCAGAATGTTCCTGTAAGTGTTGAGCTCGCAATACCTACATATTCAAGACCTGTGCTGATTTGAGTCGCTCCCAGTCCCAATGATGTGGCAATACCAAAGACCGTTGCCAGAATCGCAAAGACATCGACAATAACTCGACTCCATGAACTCTGTAGACCGACATCTAGGAAGAATGAACTGACCCTAAAAGGTCTGCCTAGATTGAATGCAAAGTAAGCAAAACATAATCCTACGACACCATATATGGCCCAAGCATGGAATCCCCAGTGGAGATAAGTCAGATTCATCGATAATGTGGCTCGCTCATTGAAAGAAGCCGAATCATCAAAGAGTGCCGTTGAGTTCAGATGTAGGATAGGTTCTGCAACTGAGTAAAATATTACCCCAATACCCAGTCCAGCACTGAAAAGCATCGCGATCCAATTGATAAAACTAAATTCTGGAGTGGCACCTGTTCCACCCAGTTTGATTTTTCCAAAGCGACTAATTGCCATGCATATACAGAAAATAAGAAACCCATTTGCACATAAAATGATCAGCCATCCAAAGTTATTGGCTATAAATGACTGTGTGCTATTAAAAAGGTTGCTCGCAGTATCTAGATTTAGAAGCGTGATTCCCACAAAACTTGATATAAGAAATAGAGAAATAAAGAATCTTCTGAGGTCTATACTTTTAAGCATAATGAATTGAGAAAGTTCTTTTTTTAGGCATATTTCCAAGAGAAATGGTTTTCAGACAATCTATATCATCTTCATTCACAGTCAAGCGATTATTGTAAT
>JAPOHS010000076.1 GCA_029979325.1 Pseudomonadota bacterium
CTTTGATTCGAGAGAAACTGGAATTACCCATGACTCTTTTTGCCATCATTCGACCTGCAATTGAAAATTCTTTATCAATGCCCTCAAGGTCCTCTTTTTTCAATGAGTCATACTCATCGATGATTGAAAGAGTAGATGAGTTAATTTCTATCGTGGATGGATAGTTGAAACCGCCTTCTCTCAGGCTAGTGAGTTTTTCTCTTCTCTCATCGACTAATCGATTGTCACTTTTTGAATTTTTATCTGACATCGAACTAGACCCCCTGTTTCAAACTCGCTTCCAAGAATTGATTGATATTGCCATCCAGTATAGCTTCTGGGTTACTGGATTCAATTTGCGTTCGCAAATCTTTCACCCTCGATTGATCAAGAACATACGATCTGATCTGACTACCCCATCCAATATCCGCTTTGGTTTCTTCTACTGCTTGTGCTTGATCCAATTTCTTCTTGTATTCATGCTCATATAATTTAGCTCTTATTTGCTTCATTGCAGTGGCTTTATTCTTATGTTGGGATCGATCATTTTGACACTGAACAACCAGACCTGTTGGTACATGCGTAATTCTAACAGCAGATTCTGTTGTATTCACATGTTGACCGCCAGCACCACTTGCTCGGTAAACGTCTATTCGTAAGTCACTGGGATCGACATCAATCTCTATGTCATCATCAATTTCTGGTGAAACAAAAATTGCTGCAAAAGAAGTGTGTCTCCTATTTCCAGAATCAAAAGGTGATTTTCTGACCAACCTATGAACACCTGTCTCTGTTTTTAACCAGCCAAATGCAAAATCTCCAGTGATATGAATTGTTGCACTCTTGATGCCTGCAACCTCACCAGGAGAGCTCTCAATCAATTCCGCATTGAAATTATTTGATTCACAATATCTCAAATACATTCTGAGCAGCATATTTGCCCAGTCTTGTGCCTCCGTTCCGCCAGAACCTGCTTGTATATCCAGAAAAGCGCTGGATGAATCCATTTCACCTGAGAACATTCGCTGCTGCTCAAGCTTTGAAATTTCGCCTTCACAGATATTAATTTCATTCATTAATTCCACGAGGATCTCTTCGTCTTTCTCGGATATTGATAATTCCAATAAAACCTCAGAATCTTGAAGCCTCTGCTCTATGGAGCTAACCTGATTCATTGTTTTCTCAAGCTGTGAACGCTCTTTGTTGAGTTCCTGGGACTTTTCTAGATCTTCCCAAACCGATGGGTCATTTAGAGCTTCAAGAATTTCTTGAAGTCTGACTTCCTTTTTTTCAAAGTCAAAGATACCCCCTGATCGAAGAGAATCGATCATTGAGTTCAGTCAGTTGAATTTTTAATTGAGACTCATCCATGGCATTAATCATTTGGATGTATTATGTCATATGATTTTCTTAAATCGATAAACTCTTGAATATAATCTGATGGCTTTTTAATAAATACCTGCACCTCAAGGTTTTCTACTGCAATGGCAATTACAATTTGATTAATCTTTATTCCTGTTCTTTCCTCATACATTGCGGCATAGGCTGATGATTGAAGATAATAACCTTTAATCCAATTGTCTCTTTTTGGTTTTGAGCTGGTTTTAAAATCTATGATTGATGGGATCCCATCCCATTCTGCAATGAGGTCTACCCTTCCACCAACTCTGAGTTCATCACTATAAAGCGGCGCTTCGACTGCGTTAATGACTCCCAACTTTCTATCAAGAACCGCAGATAACCTCTCAAACATCAACTGTGGTGTTGATTTTTTTTCATCAAATAAGCTTTGTTGCTCCTTAAGTTCATTCTTCACATACAGCTCAGCTAATTTATGAACTTCATTACCTCTTGTGGTTGCAGCTCTGGTGATTTCATCTGCAACTTTCTCTCCAACTCTCATTCTCCAAGCCTGTATATCATCTTTTGATAAAATCCCAACAACAGTCGTCACCGAAGGATATGACAAGCCATCTGGTGTATCGTAGAATCTACGACCATCGACTGTTTTTGAATTCAGCTCATCTAAATTAACTAGGTCGAGTTCAAACATGAAGATTTCTCTTATGGATAAAAAATAATTTGAAGTCACTATGATAATCGATTTTAAATATGAATATGACTACTAACGCATTAATTGAAGAGAGAACTGAGACTAAGATAAAGTTCAAAGGAAAGTGGTATGAACAGAGTTTACTCATTCACGACAATAGTGCCATATCGCCATGGGATCATCCCAATGTTGATGAGATGACCATTGATGATTTTTCATTCATCATTGAAAACAAATGTGAGCTTGTCCTTTTTGGCACGGGTAAGAATCAAGTCTTTCCATCTCTTTCAGTGATTACGCAATTACAGAAAATGAATATTGGTATTGAAATTATGGATAGCAGAAGTGCTTGCAGAACATTCAATGTTCTCACTTCAGAATATCGAAATCCGACTGCTTTAATTGTAATTGACTAATTCAGTCTCTTGGTAATCTTGAAATCAAGAAATATACCGCCAAAAGTACAATGATGAATATTATGATTCTTGTAAGCATCTTAAAGCACAGACCATATGAGACCTACAAGAAGAAGCGCCATGAAAAAGTAGCCTATCTTATCTGCGTGATCCATGATCTTATCAACCGCCATCTGACCACCCTTTTTCGAAGCATAAGCCACAATAAAGAAACGTGCACCCCTTGAAATAATTGAAGCCAAAAGGAATAGAACTATATTCATCTTCATGCTACCAGCCATGATTGTGAATATTTTAAAGGGTATCACTGTGAATCCAGCAATCAGGATGACAGCAGAGCCCCATACTGTAAACCAATCTGTTGCTTGAGCATAGGCCTCCATTAAACCAATTGACTCTATGTAGGTCATGGCAAAATCAATTGCAAAATATCCAATGAGGTAGCCCAATAATCCACCTATCACTGAACTGATTGTTGTCATGTAAGCATAGAAATAAGCTTTACTTGGATTCGCGATGGACATCGGAATCAACAGAGCATCCGGTGGAATGGGAATGATGAACCAGGCTTCAACAAAGCTCCATCCAAAAAGTAAATATATAGCGCCTGGACGTGCAGATTGATCCAAAACAAAATTTATGATCTTTTTTGTGAGCTCTTGCAACATCTATAGCCAATTCTGAAATTCATCCATTGATTTAAAATCAGTGAAGTCAGTTTCCAGAGGTGTGATTGAAACTCTGTTCTTTGAAATGGCATCGAAATCTGTTCCCTCTTCACCCAAAATAGGCTCTGGTGGAGGGCCAACCCAATGTATCTCATTACCATAAGCATCCGTATTGATTCTGTCATTTTCAGGCAATTCTCTTCTGCCTAAACGTGTCAGTGAGTAACCCTCTATTTGCTCAATGGGTATATCTGGCACATTGATATTGAGTATCGATGAGGGATTGGGCAGCTTGTCTAATTTTTTTTCAACAATTTCACGCACAACTTCTACCGCTGTAGAGAAGTGATCAGGTTTTAAGTTGGTGATTGATACCGCCAAAGATGGGAAGGGATGAAATCGACCACCCATTGCTGCTCCAACTGTGCCTGAGTACAAAACATCGTCTCCAAGATTTGCACCGTGATTAATACCGCTGATCAAAATATCGGGTGGACTCTTTAAAATTCTAGTAAGCGCCATGAATACGCAGTCTGCTGGTGTTCCATTTACATAAAAACCATTGTCCTTATATTTTCTAATCCTCAATGGATTTTTCAGCGTCAGTGAGCTACTGGCTCCACTGTGATTGTTTTCAGGTGCAACGATTGTTACATCACCAACCTCACTGAGCATTTCATCAAGCATCACGATGCCTTTAGAAAAATAGCCATCGTCATTTGTCAGTAGTATCTTCATAGTTAGAGATTCTCAGCGATGTATTTCATTCGAGACTGTACCTCATCATCAAACCAGCCTTCTGCATAACCTTCTGACATAGTTTTCAATTGCTCGTCAAACAAATTGTTGATTTCTGATTTTGCATTCAATCGTGTCCTGTTCATTGCCAATGGAGGCAGTTGAGTGAGATTTCTTAACCAATCAAGCGTTCTTGCTTTTACTTGATCGGGTTCTACGAGTTCATCAATAAAACCGATCTCGTGTGCAAAATCAAATTCCATCTGTTGTCCATGCACCATAAGGTTTGTGGCATGTTTTTCCCCAACATGTCTGGCAAAACCTTTGTATATGACCCTAGGCACCTCAAGTCCAACGAAGACTTCATTCATGCCGATCTTGAAACTCCCATTGGCCGCGACTCTATAGTCACAAAAATTCGCTAAAACAGCGCCACCTGCTGGGCTATGTCCAGTGATTGCTGCAGCAATTGGAATGGGGCTCTTCGAGATCTTTGCCATCAACCCCCAAAAAGATTTAAAAAAGACCGTTATTTCATCCGCATTCATTTCTAATAACTTTTTGACATCCAATCCAGCAGAGTAAATACCTTCCCTTCCGCTCAGCATGAGTGCTTTTGCTCCATTATTC
>JAPOHS010000077.1 GCA_029979325.1 Pseudomonadota bacterium
TTTCCTAATTGATACAGATGTTGCTGCAAGAAAAATGATTAAAGCTATTGAGGCTGGAAAGAAAACTTACATTCTTCCATGGCAGTGGCGACCGATCATTGCTTTATCTAGATTGCTTGGCCAGAAATTATCAAAAATCTAAACTCTGTGAATCAAACTCCGATAATCTTTTTGGATATGGATGGTGTGCTGGCTGACTTCTTTGGAGCCTTTTCAAGCTATTGTGGAGTAAATCACTGGAAAGAGTTGGAGCACGAGGATCTCATGCAAAAAATTGACTCAATCAAGGGGACCGATTTTTTTGCAAAAATACCTAAAACTTGGTGTTGCGATGAGTTAATTGAATTCGTATCAAATATCTCTGGTGGCTACTCAATCTTATCTTCTCCTTTAGAAGGCGATGAAGACAATTGTGCTCATTGGAAAAAAGTTTGGATTGAAGAAAAACTCTTACTGAAGCCAGATGAAATTTTCATCAAAAGAGATAAGGGAGAGCTTGCTCAGTATCAAGGAAAGCCTAATGTATTGATTGATGATAGGCCTCACAATATTGAAGATTGGCAAAATAATGGAGGGAAGGCCATTCGCTTTCAAGCGAATGAAGACCCGATTGATGTTGTTAAAGATGCACTCAAAGAGATCTTTTAATTGCCTGACTAATCGTATTCAATTGATACAAGCTCATAGTAAGTCATCATATATCCTGTGACCTCAGCCTTGACGCAAACATAATCCTCTTCGGTGACCCATATGTCATAAGGAGGATGTTTCACACCTTCATTGAAACCAACATCATCTATATAACTAAAGCGATGACATGTAAACGTTCCAGCCTGAACATTAATTTCTTCCAGTCCATGATACTCCACACCTATGGTTAATTCTGAAATCATGGGTGGTGTGGCGCCACGATGATCCAAAGAAGGCATGAAAGCCCTCATTTGATAAATACCCGGTCCATTTGAGATATCAATGGATCTGCAATTCCACCCATCTCCAACAATTGGATGAGTTCCAAATGCATCGAATGAACCTGATGTTTCCTTTTTTTGAGAAACACGATCTATTGAAGGGCCATATGATTCACATTCAATTGTTCCATTTCGGTCTTCATCTAAATTAAAAATGAATAAACCTGAGCCCATAAATTCATCCCCCACAGTTAAGCGTATAAAACAATCCATCGGATGATTCTTATCATTTAAAGTTAGTACAACATCTCTCATGACTGTTGGATCTGGTTCTTCTATCTCGCAATGTGCTCTGAGCGTCATCTGACCATCAGTATGTTTAGTAATATGAAATAATTCATGGCCCCTTGATTGATCCAACATTTCTGGCTTCTTTGAAGTGTATGCCAACTTTCCTCTAATATTCTTATGTTTCATTTTGCTCATCCAAAGCTCCTAGGGTTTGAGTAAATAAGAGTAATATCATTTACAATAAAGAAAAAATTTTCAATAGACGAAATAAACAAGATTTGTGCAATGAGAAAGAAAAGAATTCAAAGGTTTCTTGTAGAGAGAATTAAAAGCTCTGCATCTCATTTGGAAATTTCTGGTGAGCAATGCCATTACGTTCTCAGGGTATTAAGACTCCAAGCTGGTGATCAAATGATCCTATTCGATGGTTCAGGTTCAGAATGGATGGCAAAAATCATGGATACGAAGAGAAACCGATTACTGCTTGAATTGGAGGAAAAAAGCACTCCTGACAGGGAATCCCCCATCGATATCACACTGATACAAAGCATATCAAGAAGCCAAAGAATGGATTTGGTCATGCAAAAATCAACTGAACTGGGTGTCTCAACAATTGTTCCGGTGTTTTCCAGCAATACAGTTGTCAGAATAAAAGAAGATAAAATTGAAAAAAAAATCAATCACTGGAGAAATATATTGATCAGTGCATCTGAACAATCTGGAAGAACCAAGCTCCCTGATTTGATGGATCCCATTAAACTGGATTCTGATTGCTTACAGAAATACAAAGGTGATCTTTCGATTTTTTATGACACCACGGGTCAAGGCTCATATGCTGTCAACAAGCCCAAGGAGATCACTGTGGTCATTGGGCCAGAAGGAGGGTTTACCGAAGTTGAGAAAACAATGGCAATTGATAATGGTTACTCAGTCATTAAATCGGGTCCAAGATTAATGAGAACTGAAACTGCTCCCATCATGGCTTTGAGTATCTTGCAATATCTCTATGGCGATCTATCGAATTGATCTAGAATGGGAATTCAAAGAGGATAATTTATGAAACTAGCTGTTGTGATGGATCCCATTGAGCGAATTAAACCAGAGAAAGATGGAACGCTCGACTTGCTGCTTTCAGCTCAATCATTTGGTTATGAACTCACACGATTTCACTCAGAAGAACTCAAAATCATAGATGGAAGGCCCTTGGGTATCGGGCGGTCAATCACCGTAAATGATGATGTAAAAAATTGGTTTGCCTATGGAACAGAAAATGAACTCTGCCTGAGTGACTTTGATGTAATACTGATGAGAAAGGACCCTCCATTTGATATGGAATATATATATGCGACATATATTCTAGATCTGGCAAAAATGGGAGGCGCTAAAGTTATTAATGATCCCTCTGCGATCAGAAATTTAAATGAAAAAGTTTCAATTACTATGTTTCCAAGTGTCACACCTCCCACCTTGGTG
The DNA here is from genome assembly GCA_029979325.1 of Pseudomonadota bacterium. The sequence continues at coordinate 2,676 of JAPOHS010000077.1, forward strand.
ACATCCAATCAATGTGATCTGGAATCTTTTTTAAATCAGCAAGAAAAGATTGTGGTGAAACCGCTTGATGGAATGGGAGGACGTTCAATTTTTATCGTTGAAAAAGGCGAGCCAAATACCAACACAATATTTGAGGAAATGACGAGAAACAATAGCAAAACCATCATGGCTCAAAAATATATACCAGAAATTAAAGATGGCGATAAACGGATACATCTTGTTTTTGGGAATCACGTAGACATGGCATTGGCAAGAGTCCCTTCTGAAAAGGATCATCGAGGAAATCTCGTGATGGGCGCAGTTGGTGAAGTAAGAAAACTCACACAGCGTGATATCGAAATATGCAAAACCATAGGTGGAACATTGCTTAAAGGTGGAGTCTATTTCGCAGGCATTGATGTAATTGGCGATTATCTAAGCGAAATAAATATCACCAGTCCTACCGGAATGAGAGAGATATCAAAAAATTCTGATGTGAATGTTTCTGATCGTTTTTTTGAAGCACTCCAAAAATCGAATTGATATGAAAATAAACGAATCACTGGTGGGTCATTTTCTGATTGCAAGTCCTAGCCTGAAAGATCCTAACTTTGAAAAAACAGTGACGCTGGTTTGTGAACAAAATGAGTCCGGATCACTGGGGTTGATCATCAATAAACCATTGCATCATGATCTGGATGACGTAATCAATCAAATGAACTTGAAGGAAGTAAATACGGGTGACGTCAGTTTCTTGCAAGGCGGTCCAGTAGGATTAGACAGAGGCTTTGTAATACATAACTCTGGGATGTGGAAAAATACCACTGAAATCAATGAAAACACTTTCATTACCAGTTCGAGAGACATCATCGATGACATCATCGATGGGCAAGGTCCAAGTCATTCACTATTTATTGTGGGGTATTCAGGATGGGGACCAGGACAATTGGAATCCGAGTTAATGACCAATTCATGGATAAGTGCACCATATGATCCGACCATAGTCTTTGATGTGGATACTGAATCGCGATGGGAAAAGAGCATTGATTCGTTGGGAATAAAAAGCATAAACATCAGTGATCAAATTGGTCATGCATAAAATAATGATGATTTAAATATGTCTTCTACTTTCATTGCTTTCGATTTTGGTATGACAAAAATGGGGGTTGCGATTGGACAAAATATAACAAATACCGCTTCACCACTTGATCCGATAATTATGAGAAACGGTAACCCAGACTGGGGTCACTTGGAGCAGATCTTAAAAGAGTATAATCCGACAACAATTGTCCTGGGCAAACCAAAAGTCACCAGTAAAAGTTCAGAGGCATTAATGAAAAAAATTAAAATGTTTAAAACAAGCCTAGAAAGGGACCTCAATCAAGAAGTTGAGTGGGCTTATGAACATTTAACATCAGAGGACGCAAAAGAGAAATTGAAACTGCAAAGACAAGAAGGTATCCTTTCGCGAAAAATCATGAAAGGTCAAATTGATAGCATGGCTGCCACAATCTTTTTGCAAGATTGGATGAACCAGAGGTAGATGATGAGCTTATACCAAATAAAAGGGTGGCTCGCTTGAAGAACTTACTGTATCTCAATCAACTGAGTAAAGATGAAATCAATCAAATTCTTGATCTATCTGATCACTACCTTAATTCAAATGAACAGCATGAATTTGAAAACCTTCTAAAAAATCAGTCGATCGCCAGTCTCTTTTTTGAACCCAGCACCAGAACAAGTGCATCTTTTCAAGTTGCAGCAAAAAAATTAGGGGCAGAAACTATTCTGATCGATGAGGATAAATCTTCTGCAACCAAAG
>JAPOHS010000078.1 GCA_029979325.1 Pseudomonadota bacterium
ATAATGCTTGGTGAAGCTCAGTGTCATTTGGCACTTCGCCTTTTGCACGAATCCAACTCTGCTTCACTGGTTCGCTGGTTTTATTTGTTAAAAAATGTGGAATCTGAACGGGCTTTGATTCAAAAGGTCTTTCCCTTGTCAGCATTCTTTTAATTCTAAGTGGCAATTGCTCTACCCACTCAGGCTTTATTAAATCCACGATATCTTCAAGCTCTTCAGGTTCCTTCACTTTTGGCATTTCTGATTGATGCTCTAAGCCCTGCTCTGGTTTCTGAAAGGATGCTGTCATGTTGAAAATTTGGTGTCCGTGTTGTACAGCAATCACTCTTCTGTTTGAAAAACTCCCTCCATCTCTCGCTCGATCAACCTCGTACACAATTGGCGCCTCAAAGTCCCCTCTTCTAAGAAAGTAGGCATGCAAGGAATGCACCATACGATCTTCGACTGTTGAAGATGCTGCTCTAAGGGCCTGACCTAAAACTTGACCACCAAAGACTTGTGGGCTTCCTATGTCTTGACTCTCGCCTCTGAAAATATTCTTCTCAATCATTTCAAGACTGAGAATTTCAATCAAACGCTCAATGGAAGTATCGAGTGAGTTTTCCTGTGACATATTATTTCAAATAATAAAATGAGACGGTTTCTGCAACGCAGGCAGGCTTGTCTCTATTCTCAATCTCAACTGTGGTTTGAGCAGTCACTTGAATTGCTCCTGCCCTTTGTCTGACTTTGATGATCTCTGTTCTTGCTCGAACACGGCTATCAACTGGGACCATGTTCATGAACCTTACTTTATTGACGCCATAATTGATTGCTCTTTCTAAATTTGTGAATTGTACAAATTGTGCAGTCATTGCAGGAGTCATTGAGAGTGTCAAATAACCATGTGCAATTGTTTTAGAATCCGGCATTTCATCTTTTGCTCGCTCTACATCTGTATGGATCCACTGATGATCATGCGTTGCATCAGCGAAAATATTGATTTGATTCTGATCTATTTGGTACCAGTCTGAAACACCAATCTCTGATCCCTCAAGAGCTTTAAAATCGTCGTATGAAGAAATGGTATGAGTCATCAGTCAATCGACAAAGTTCCAATTGTATTCATGAATTCGGCTCTTGTGGCTTCATTCTTCCTGAAGCTTCCCGTCATGGTGCTTGTGACCATATCTACACCACTTTTGTGAACGCCTCGGGTTGTCATGCATGCATGTCTTGCAACAATAACGACTCCGACACCTTTGGGCTGGAGAACTTCTTCAATTGAATTTGCAATTTGGGCTGTCATTTTCTCTTGGACCTGAAAACGTCTGGCATAAGTATCAACAACTCTCGCCAATTTACTTATTCCAACCACTCTGTTTCTTGGTAAATATGCAACGTATGCCTTTCCAGTTATGAGAGCAATATGATGTTCGCAGTGAGACTCAAAATCGATTGCTCTCAATGTCACCATTTCATCGTAATCCTCGACCTCTGAGAACGTTCGGTTAAGAAAATCATTGGGGTCCTCATTGTAACCGCTGAACCAATCTTTATAAGCATTTGCCACTCTTTTGGGAGTATCCAGCATTCCCTCTCTATCAGGATCATCGCCTGCCCACTGAATCAAAGTTCTGACAGCGCTTTCGGCCTGTTCTCTGGTTACGTCATCTTTTTTGCTCATTTTTCTTATCCAATTGTATTTTATAATCGAGAAACTATCTAAATGAAGCAGATTATGCAAGTCTTCATTCGATATCAATAATATTCGCAATTTCAGGCGTCATTCGATTCAGATTATAAAGAGCTCTCTCATTTTTGGGTTCGATGATATTGATATTCATTTTTTTGAGTGTCATTTGAGGACTCATTTTTTCAATTATTTCAGGATTTTCTTTCAGTTTTTGCAACAAACTTGACTCATATACGGCACACAACGGTTCAATTCCGGTCTCATGATTGGAAAAAATGGTTGCATCTTTATCTTCTGCTCTCATCTCCAACAATTGATTAATTGTTTCGCAATCTAAAAAAGGAAGATCACATGAAACAATAAACCATGGGGAAGAAGCATCATGTGTTGCTGCACTCATGATTCCTGCCATTGGACCTTTAAAATCTGAATCATCGAATAGCATGTCGTATTTCGATCGATGAGATTCAAGCTCCTGATCCTTTCTTAATGAAACAAATACTTGATCAGAGTGATTCATTAATAAATCAATGGTTCGATCAAGAATAGTACTGCCATTGATCTTAATTAAAGCCTTGTCTGTGCCCATGCGCTTACTGTGCCCGCCAGTCAGAACCAAGCCTAGCATTCTAGAATGCATTCAAGAAATGCCAGATTTTCCACCAGTCTTTTCCAATAATTGAATATCGGAAATGACAATCTCATGACTGATTGATTTGCACATATCATAAATTGTAAGTGAGGCAACGGATACTCCAGTTAGCGCCTCCATTTCAACACCCGTCTTGGCATTTATGCCTACGGTACATGTAACAACAAGATTGGACTCATCATTAAAATCAATAGAAATATCACAAGAATTGATACTCAGTGGATGGCAAAAAGGAATGAGATCATGTGTCTTTTTGACAGCTTGTGTGCCTGCAATGATCGCTGTTGTTAATACGGGCCCTTTCTTTGATTCTATTTCTCCGTCTTCAACAAGGTTTTTAATCTCATTTGGAAGTTGAATCAAAGCAGATGCTTTGGCAGTTCGGTGCGTGATATCTTTTTCACTCACATCGACCATGCCTGGCTGATTATTTTTTTTAATATGACTGAACATAATTCTAATTATTCATGGTTGGGATTTAACCAGCAAGATATAATGTAATTTTCGTATTTGAAATGCCAGTGGTTTAGGCAATCAAAATAGCATAATGGCAGAAACTCTATTCGATAAAATTTGGAATCAACACATCATCTCTGACTTAGGAGATGGTAATGATTTGATTTATATTGATCGAATCTTTCTTCACGAGAGGACGGGCAGTGTCGCACTTAAAAGCCTTGATGAGAGAGGGATTTCAGTCAGAAAACCCAGTCAGGTCTTTGCAACCATAGATCATATTGTTGACACTCTTCCAGGCAGAGGAGATGAGACAATGATGCCGAGTGGATCACAATTCATTGAATCATTCAGAGAATCTGTCCGAAGAGAGAAAATCAATTTTTTTGACCTGAATACTTCTCGTCAAGGCATTGTTCATGTGGTCTCCCCTGAACAAGGTATTGCCCTCCCAGGCATAACATATATCTGTCCAGATTCACATACATGCAGCTTAGGTGCGCTTGGTGCACTGGCATGGGGGGTTGGATCAAGTGAATGCGAGCATGCGCTAGCAACAAATACACTGGTCAAGAAAAAACCAAAATCAATGCTTATCAACATCAATGGGACCCCAAAAGATGGGGTGACCGCTAAAGATATCATTCTTCATTTGATTTCAAAGCATGGGGCCAATGGTGCAAATGGTCATGCGATTGAATTCCAAGGAGAAACCATTGATCGAATGAGCATAGAGTCAAGACTCACACTATGCAATATGGCAGTTGAATTCGGGGCAATGACCGGAATCATTAGTCCTGATAAAAAAACCATTGAATATATATCCGGCAAAGCATTCGCTCCAGAGAAAAAAGATCAAAAATTGGCAGAAGAATATTGGGCAAGCTTGAAGTCAGATGATGGCGCACATTATTCCAAGGTCATTGATATCGATGCATCAAAATTAAATACATATGTGACTTGGGGCACTAGCCCGGAACATGCCATTGAAATCAAAGAAAAAATACCAAGCATTGATCAAGCAAACAGCTCTAAAGAAAATATATCGATAAAAAAGGCCCTTGATTACATGGGCTTGGAAGAAAATGATGCAATCAGAGGAACCAAAATTGATGCTGCATTTATAGGTTCTTGCACCAATAGTAGGTTGTCTGATTTGAGAGTTGCAGCATCAATTCTTAAAGGAAAAAAAATTGCTCCTGGAATAAAAGCAATCTGTGTACCTGGATCATCTAAGGTCAAAAAAGAAGCTGAATCAGAAGGCATAGATAAAATTTTTAAATCTGCTGGTTTCGAATGGAGAGAATCAGGCTGCTCCATGTGTTTCTTTGCCGGCGGAGAAAGCTTTGGTGAAGATGAGCGCGTGATATCAACCACCAATAGAAATTTTGAAAATCGACAAGGAAAGAAAACCAGAACTCACTTGGCATCACCCGCTACAGTAGCCGCTTCAGCCATCAAAGGTGAAATAACAGCCGCACATCTGATGGAGAATGAAACATGAATCCAGTAAAAATAATTTCTGGAATTGCTGCAC
>JAPOHS010000079.1 GCA_029979325.1 Pseudomonadota bacterium
CCCTCTGAGCTTGTTGGAAAAATGATCGTTGTGGTTGCCAATCTGAAACCGAGAAAAATGCGTTTCGGAGTTTCTGAAGGCATGCTATTGGCATCCGGTGATGACGATTCAGGTGTCTTTCTGATTTCACCAGATGATGGAGCAGAGTCTGGACAAAGAGTAAGCTGAGCTAGCCTCTCTTATGTTGAATAGGAGTCTTTCTCCTAGGGTAGCAAGACTTACAAATATAACATTCGAGTCCGAAGCAAGCTCTTGCTTGGCAATTCTCCCTTCCCCAATATATGATTTGCAGATGTAGTCTGTTCCAGGTATTTTCGGGAAAGATCTGTTTAAGATCTCTCTCAGTCTTTTGCACATTTTGTCCGTTACTTAACCCCCAACGATGAGCCAGTCGATGAATATGGGTATCCACAGGGAATGCTGGGTGGCCAAAGCCTTGACTCATAACAACAGAAGCGGTCTTATGCCCAACACCGGGAAGTTTTTCTAAGTCTGCAAAAGATTCCGGTACTTTTTGATCATATTCATGGACCAATATATGCGATAAATCGCTGATTGCTTTTGATTTTTTTGGGCCTAAACCACAAGGCTTTATAATCTCATAAATAGATTCAACCGATAATTTGGTCATTGAAAGAGGGTCTGATGCCAATGCAAAAAGTTCAGGTGTAACTTCATTGACTCTCTTATCTGTACACTGTGCAGACAATAGGACAGCAATCAATAAAGTATAAACATCTTTATGATTCAGTGGGATCGGTGTATCTGGATACGCCTCATTTAAAGCATCAATGATGAATTTAGCCCTCTCTGATTTATTCATAAAACCAAATGTAGCATAATAATTAGATGACAATGGCAGATAAAAAAATAGAAGTGTTTGCCGCAATCATCATTGGTTGTGTAGGCGTTTTTTTTGTATTTGGTATGCCATTTTTTGTTGGTGGCATTATTTCTGAGTTGGGATTGAGTCAATCACAAGCCAATTTGGTGTCTTCTGCAGAAATTGCCGGAATGGCTCTGTCTTCAATGCTGGGGTTTTTCTGGATCCAGAAATACAAATGGAAGACCATCGCATATTTTGGGATTGCAGTCATCATTTTGGGAAACTTGATATCCAGTATTGGATTCTCAGAAGAACCATCCTTCTCTTTGCTTGTTGTTGTTCGATTCTTAACTGGGTTATTTGGTCATGGTGTTTGTTTTTCTCTTGGAGTGGCTGCAATTGGACGCACAAACAATCCAGATAAAAATTTCGCTTACAGCGTTGCGGCTCAAGTTATCATGGGATCTTTGACCGCCCTCCTTGTGCCAATGGCAATGGCAAAATATGGCATTTCAGGAATGACCATTCCTGCTGTTTTTCTTGCCCTCATCGGATTGTTCTTTGTGAAACATCTATATGCCAATAACCCATCAGAAACAAATGATGATCAAATAAAAGATGGGTCAAAAATTATCTTCCTGCCACTGATAGGGCTTCTGATTATGGTGGTTTGGCAAATGGGTGTTGGTCCATTTTTTAATAATTTAGTGCCATATGGGATTGGCAATGGAATATCCAGTGATGCTATTGGAATAGCATTGTTTGTCAGTACTGCAATGAGTATCATTGGTCCAATTTCAGCTTCAATGTTGATTGATAAAGTTGACCGCTCTCATGCTATTTTTGGAGCACTCACGGTTCAGATTCTGATCATATTGAGTTTTACCGGTGAAATCACCTGGATTGGATTCATGCTGAGAGCGATCTGCTTTCAAGTGGCTTGGAACTTTGTGGGTCCGTTCTTGATGGGCATGATTGCTGCTGTGGATCGGTCAGGAAATTATTCGGTTATGATTCCTGCATCTCAACTGGGAGGTATTTCAATAGGTCATGCAGTCATTGCTTCTCTATTAAATTCTGGCAATCCATCACTCATAAACTATTACTCTGGATCATTTATTGCGTTATCGATATTGATCTATTTCGTACTTTTCCGAAATCGATCTGAATGAATCAGTTGCGAGGCTTTACATATAAATCGGTGACAGTTCCCTCAAATACTTCTGCAGCCATCCCAACCGTTTCAGATAACGTAGGATGAGGATGAACAGTGAGTGCAATATCACTCACATCACAATCCATTTCGATCGCTAAAGCAATTTCTGATATTAAATCACCTGCATTTGGCCCGACAATTCCACCACCAACTATTTTCTTTGTTGAATTATTAAATATCAGCTTGGTCATGCCCTCACTTCTTCCAATCGTCAATGATCTACCACTGGCTGACCAAGGGAATATCCCTTTACCATAATCTATTCCTTTTGCTTTGCATTCTTCTTCTGAAAAACCAACCCAGGCAACTTCTGGGTCAGTATAGGCAACAGATGGAATACACCTGATATCATTTGTGGATTTATGCCCTGCTGCTACCTCAGCAGCAATCTTGCCTTCATGGCTTGCCTTATGGGCTAACATTGGGTCACCAATCACATCACCGATTGCAAATATTGATTCCACAGTGGTTCTGAATTGCTTATCAACATTAATGATTCCTCTTTCATCTACATTCACGCCAATCTCATTCAAACCAAGGAGAGATCCGTTAGATTTTCGTCCAACTGCAACAAGAACATTTTGAAACATTTCGCTGAATTCTTCGCCATCTTTTTTAAAGGATACGCTAATCCCTTCATCAGATGCACTCGCAGAGGTGACTTGAGACGATTTCATGATTTTTTTGCACTTCTTATTGAGGATTTTCTCTAGCGGTCTTACAAGATCAGGGTCCGTTCCTGGCATCAATTGTTTGGTTAATTCAACAATTGTGACCTCGCTACCAAGCGCCGAGTATATTGTGGCCATCTCAAGACCAATTATTCCACCTCCGATGATTAGAATATTTTTAGGTATCTGATCGGGTTCTAATGCTCCAGTGGAGTCAATGATTCTTGGGTCATCTGGCAAAAAACTCAGCTCAGCAGGCTCTGACCCTACAGCAATGATGAACTGATCAGATGAAATTCTTTGAGAATCGCTTTCATGGTTGACCTCTATCTCATTTTTGGAAGAAAATTTTGCTGTACCATGAACTACATCAACCCCTCTTTGTTGCGCCAATCCCGATAATCCCCCGGTCAATCCTCCGATGATGTTATTTTTCCATTCTTTCATTTTGGATAGATCGATTTCTGGCTCTTTAAATACAATGCCACTGACCTCTGCCTCTTTTGAATCATCTAAGATTTTTGCCGCATGAAGAAAAGCCTTTGATGGTATGCATCCAACATTGAGGCAAACACCACCTAAATCTGAATTTCGATCAACCAAACCCACTTTCAAGCCTAAATCAGATGCTCTGAATGCTGCAGCATAACCACCCGGCCCAGCACCCACTACAATCAAGTCATAATCATGCTTGGATTTTACAGACTCGCTAACGCTTACATCATCACTCTCTTCAATAGCTTGCTTTGCTTCTTTTTCTTCAGTCTTGGGTTCATTTTTCTGATCAGGTAATGACTCAGTTGACACAATAGAGATCAAGTCTCCTTGGGAGACGCTATCACCTGGACCTACAGAAATCTTCTCTACAACACCGGCAAAAGGACTTGGAACATCCATTGCAGCCTTTTCAGTCTCCAGCGTTAATATTGGATCACCCTCCTCGATTCTATCCCCCTCCGCAACATGCAACTCAACGACTTCAACTTCATCAAAGTCGCCTAGATCCGGTATTCTGATCTCAGTCATTACTGGTCTCCTCAGATAAGTAAGATTCTGGATTCTCAAGCAATTCCTTTAGTGCGGATGTGAATTGTATTCCACCGACACCATCGATGACTCGGTGATCATAAGACAATGATAGGGGCAGGATGAGCCTTGGTAAAAATTTTCCTTTAATCATGATTGGTCTTATTTGAGCCCTGGCCACGCCAAGAATAGCCACTTCTGGCGGATTAATAATTGGTGTGAATCCAACTCCCCCGAAGCCTCCCAGGCTCGATATTGTAAATGTTCCACCTTGTAGATCATTGATCTGGATCTTTCCACTTCTCGCATCCTCACTTAATCTGACAAGCTCAAGTGAAATTTCTTTTAAACTCATTTGATCTGCATCTTTGATCACAGGGACCATGAGTCCTTGATCGGTATTCGCTGCAAAACCTATATTTATATATTTTTTATGTAATTCATAACCTCTTGGGTCTGGCTCCAAACAATACAATTTAGAATTTTTAAAATTGTTTAAAAGTTTGATGCTATCGTTACCATCTGCTGCACC
>JAPOHS010000007.1 GCA_029979325.1 Pseudomonadota bacterium
GCAATCTCTCAATGGCTTCAGCATCATCAAAGGATAGTGGTTTGATCGTTCCATGAATGCCGGCTGGCCCACCCATTGTCTGCGTCTTTCCAGGCTGTATTGCAATAACATTGCTGCCAAATTGGGTAAACTGTCCAACTATAAAATCTTGCAAGCCTTGGCCCATGCTGGTTAAGAAGATGACACACACCACACCAACAGCAATTCCCAAAGCGGTTAGGAAGCTCCTCATTTTTTGAGAGACAATTGAAAAAGATGAAAATAAAAATATGTCTTTAATCTTCATGATTACTTATTTCCGCTTAAAGCTTCAACAGGATCCAGTTTAGCAGCTCTTTTTGCTGGCAAAAGACCAAATACGATGCCTGAGATTAGTGCAACAAGAAGAGAAACATAAGATGCCCAAGATGGGGGCAAAAAATTGAATGTCGGAAAAGCAACTTTTAGGGCTTGCGTGATTGTGTGCCCTAAAATGAGTCCCATAATCGCACCTGAGCCTGACAGCATGATGGCTTCCACCACAAAGAGGTTATTGATTTGCTTATTCTTTGCCCCAATTGCTTTGAGTAAGCCAATTTCAGCCTGTCGCTGAGAAACGGCCACCAACATAACATTCATGATCAATATGCCTGCTACAAACAAACTGATTGAAGCGATTGAGCCAAGCGCCATGGTCAATACATTAAAAATGTTATCGAATGACTGTAGAACTGTGTCTTGCTTAATGACCGTGATGTCTTCTTTGCCTTGATGACGCCTTTTAATAATAGATTCTATACTCTGCATTGTTTGTTCCATTCGAGTTGAATCTTTAACATCAAGGATGATCCTAAAGAGTGAGTCACGATTAAATAATGCTGTTCCCAATGCAACCGGTATCATCACAACTTTTTGCACATCTATACCAATTGCTCTTCCTTCTTCAGCAATTACACCAGCAACCCGACATCTTCGATCACCAATTCTAATCCATTCTCCCAGTGCGACCTCATCTCCAAAGAGTTCTGCTTTGATTTCTTTTCCAATTGCACAAACGGGCGGTGAATATCTCAAGGTCACCCCAGGTAAAAAACTTCCTGACTCCATCTCCCATCCTCGAATGCTTGAAAATACTGGCGTAGTTCCAATGATTGATGCGGATCGTTCTAAGCCATCGTATTGAGCAGGCGCTTCTCCAATGACAACTGGTGCTATGCTTTTTACATTATCGATCTGATATAAACTTTGAGCATCCTCTATTGTCAATGGTCTAGGTGAAAGACCTGCGAGACCAGCCGGATTTCCTCCTCCAGATGTCTCATTGCGTCCAGGAATCACAATCAAAAGGTTTGTTCCAAGACTTCTAAATTCACCGGTTATATAATCTCTTGCGCCCTCGCCTACCGCTGTCAGTAAAATTACAGCCATAACGCCGATTGAAGTGGCGATGAGCAGCATTATTGTCCTCAGGGGGTATCTAATCAATGTGGTATAAGCCAAGAAAAGTATGTCAGCGAGACGCATCTTTAGGCCTTTCTTTGATTTTGATCGTTGATGATTTTTCCATCTCTCAACTCAATCAAACGATTTGAACGCTCGCCCATTTCTCTATCATGTGTGACCACTATTAGCGTCAGGCCTGCAATGTTAAGTTCTTCGATTAATTTCACAACTTCCTTGCCTGATGTAGTATCTAAGTTCCCGGTTGGCTCATCCGCCAGAAGAACATCTGGTTCCATGACGATGGATCTTGCAATTGCAACTCTTTGTCTTTGACCTCCGGAAAGTTGCTCTGGTTTGTGATCTGAACGATCGGTCAAGCCGACTTTCTCAAGCGCTGAACTGACCTTCTCTGATCGTTCTTTTGGATTCATTCCAGATAGAATCATTGGCATCTCAATATTTTCAAATGCCGTCAGTCTGGGAATCAGATGGAAGGATTGAAACACAAAACCGATCTTTGTTGATCGGATGCCTGCCATTTCGTCATCGTCCATCTTTGATGTATTGATGCCTGATAAAATGTAATCACCAGATGTTGGTGTATCTAATAAACCTAATATATTTAGAAGGGTTGACTTACCTGATCCTGAAACTCCCATGATGGAAACGTATTCATTTTCCTTAATTTCCAGGTCAACCTCGTCAAGCGCATGAACAACCTGATTTCCTACCTGGAACTCTCTGCTCAGTTTCTCAAGTTGAATCATTATGAGGAACTATTCTTCAGGAACTTCTTTTGATTCTTCTTCATCCTCATCGGATTTCTCGACTTCAACTGTTGCGCCATCCTTAACACCAGCCCTATCAACCGAAAGAACAATCCTGTCTTCTAAGTCAATCCCGCTGAGGATTTCTGTGAACTGCCAATTCGATAGACCGGTCTGTAATTGTCTTTTTTCAATCGTGTTGTCATCTCCAATGACATAGACATTGTCTCCCCTCATGATTGCTTGGGTGGGAAGACCCATTGTCTCTTCACTGATATCGATGATGATTGTGACATCGGCACTATAACCCGGAAGCAAATAATTTTGCGGATCATCGAAAGTGGCTTCAATTTCAACCGTTCTCGCCTGTCTTTCTAAATCCAATACATAAGGAGCAACACGACTGACTGTAGCAGGAAACTCCTCCTCTCCAAAGGCATCCATTGTGATTTTTGCAGTCATTCCAGATCTGACATCAGGAGCATCAATTTCATCAATCGGTGCTTTTATGTATAAGCAAGAATTATCAATCAGATCCAACGTTGGTTTTGTAGCAACCCCTACTGGCGAGGGCGTGACATATTCTCCAAGTTTTCCTTCAATCTCAGCGACAATGCCGTCAAAAGGTGCAATCAACATTGTTCTCTCAAGCGATGCTTTCATGACATCGACATTGGCCATGGCAGCATTGCATGCAGCCATTGATGATTCTGCATTTGCTACAGCAGCCTCTTTGGCTTCCTCAGACGTCAGCCCTTTTGTGAACAATTCATTCGCACGGTTTGCATCCCTTTCTGATTTTGCTGAAACAATACATGCCTGCTCTGCAGACCTCTCTGAAGCCATGACTCTCGCCTTGGTCTCTTTGTTCCAAAGTTCTAACAAAATATCTCCTTCGCTTACAGAATCACCTTCTTCTACATGAAGAACAGATATTTGACCTGCCGCAGCAGGTGACATTTTAGATCGCCTGCATGCATCAATGGTTCCAGCTCGGGTGTTGGAAACAGTTTTCTCTACATTTCGAATCTCTGGTTTCACTGATAAAACTTTTATTGGCTTTTCATCACCTCCAAACATAAATGATGACAATATTATTACTGCAATAATCGCGCCAATGATTTTTTTATTTCTAGTCATTTTTCCCTTAGCCTAAATTTGCCTGCTCATTGTATAGAGTTCATGTTGAAAAAGCATTTTAAGATACAATTTGTCACACTGTCATAAGATGTTCAGAAACCTCATGTTTTCTTCACATTTAATCATGTCAAAGATAATATTCTTATAAGGCTATCAATGGGATTTAAAATAATGAAAATAGGAACGTTACTTTTTACTGTTATGATTCTCACAGGTTGTGTTTCAACAGCTTCTGATCCCATATTTTCAGGTTCAAAACCGATCATCGATAAGAAGGGTGTGGACCTGAATGCTTATGAAGTAGATCTCAAAGAATGCACCGAATATGCAAATGATATATCAGTTGGCCGAAGTGTACTTAAGGGATCTGCTGCGGGTGCAGCAATTGGAGGGGTAGTAGAGGTATTGACTGATGAAGACGATGCCATAGAAGTCGGGGCTATTTCGGGTGGTGCTAAATCTGGAATTAAGTCTGTAAGACAGAAAGAAAGAGTTGTAAAAAAATGTCTCAGAGGCAGAGGCTATAAAGTTCTCAACTGATCAATCTGGGCTACACTTAATGCCCGTTCCGCCCAAACCGCAATAACCACCAGGATTCTTAGCCAAGTACTGTTGATGATAATCTTCAGCATAAAAAAATTCTTCTGTCGCTCGTATCTCTGTAACAATATTTCCATATCCAGCACTTGATAATTCTTTTTGGTATTGATCACGAGAGGATTCAATTTTTTGATGCATCTCATCGTTATCATAAAAAATAATCGATCTGTACTGACTGCCCACATCATTTCCTTGTCTCATGAATTGAGTCGGGTCATGACCTTCCCAAAATATTGGCAGCAAAGAATCCAAATTGGTGATATTAGTATCATAGACAACAAGAACCACTTCAGCATGGTCAGTGGTTCCAGAGCAAACCTCTCGATATGTTGGATCAATTGTTTTCCCAGCCGCATATCCAACACTCGTTGAATAAACACCTTCTTGTTGCCAAAACATTCTTTCAGCTCCCCAGAAGCAACCCATACCGATAATCAAGCTATCATGATTATTCGGATATGGCGGTTTGACTTTATTTCCATTAACGAAATGGTTTTCAGAAATTTTCAACATTAAGAAATCCGCCCCTTATATTAAATGAGAATAATTATGTTAAATTAATCTTAAATAATTTATTCGAATAAAACTTGGATTCTGGCTTTAAAAATATCTATATCAAGCTTTCGCTGACAATGCTGTTCATTTTCAATGGCATGGGTCTCGCTTTTTCACAAGACAGTCAGAATCTAGAAAAAGCAGAATTAAGGAATAAATATCAAAATGAGTTCATTGAACTATATGATCAAAAACTCTATCTTCAAAGCCTAAGACCTGCAAAGGAGATCGTGACCCTAACCAGGGAAATCTTTGGAGAAAACAGCTACCGACTCATAACTCCACTCAATAATCTAGGAAGTGCTTACTATATGGTTGAAGAATATGAGTTGGCCCAGGAAATATTCAAAGAATGCATTCAGCTTATTGAGCTCAATAAAAACATTATCTCGCCTGAACTGAGTTCACCTCTGTATGGGATTGCACTTACCCTCAATCAGTTTGGACAATATGAAGATGCCATCAAGGTTCTTGAAAGGGCACTCAGAATCAATCACGTCAACAATGGACTTTACAACCCTGATCAGACTAAAATTCATGACAGTCTTACCGAGAGCTATGTTGGTGTTAGGGATGTAGAAAAAGCCAATCATCATCAATCCTTCCAAGTCTTCATCAGCAAGAAATATTATGGAATAGATAATCCACTCGTCGATGAATCCCTGAATAAACTGGCAAAATGGTATAAACGAACTGGCCAAGTGTATTCAGAAAGGGAAATACACAAAGAACTTCTTAGCCGTCAAGAATCCAGAGCAGATGGTGATATAGCATCATTGGTAGAGATATATAAAAATCTATCTTTTTCTCACAGGAGAGAAGGAATGGATTTGTTTCAAAGTGTCAACCCTCTGAAAGAAGCAGTCGAAGTAATCGATCTCATGGAAAGTCCAGACTTAAATCTTAAGTTTGAGGTACTTCTTGATCTGGGAGATACATATATCAGTTATGGAAGAATACAAGCTGCCAAAAAAGCTTATCTAGAGTGTTGGATGCTCATCAATGAAGATCAAAAAATGAAAGAAACCATTGAGGATAGATTTTCTAAGCCAGTTCGTGTGAGAAATGTTCAAATTCCAAAAACTTATCCTCTTCCACCAATTGGCGAAGAGATAGGGGAAACCATGCCCGGCTCCATCTCTCTAAAATATGATGTGGATTTGAATGGTCAAACCATCAATATAGAAGTCATTGAGTCGGCTCCTCAGGGCATCATTGATCAAGCAGCGATTAAGGTCATAAATAGGGTTGTATACAGGCCCAAATATATTGATGCAGAACCCCAATTGACTGAGGGACTCAATATTCGTCATGAATACAATGTTCGCCTATCAGACATGGAAGAAGAGATCGAAGAAACCGATACTGAGGCAATGGATGAAGCTTCCGATGCACCTTTGGAAAATCCAATTGGCTAGAGGCTTTCTGACTGTTTTCGGCTGATCAAACTTCTAGTGAAATAAAATACTGATAAAAACAAGAGGCTGATTACCCCCATTGCCCATCCAAATGCACTGTTTCCAAAGAGATCCATGGCTCGACCGATAATTGGTGGCCCCAGTATCTCTCCAATTGATAAAAAGAAAATAAAACTTGCATTGGCTGAGACAAGAATCTGGCCCTTAAATTGCTCTCCAAGCATTGTTAGACCAAGCACATAAAATCCCATCGTCACACCACCCAGAAGAAATAACAATAAGAACCGCAGGATTGGCAGATGAAAAAATACTGGGATTAGAAACAAGACGAAGATTGCAATGATGGTTAATAAGATCATCAACTTTCTCTTGTCATACTTATCTGCCAACCATCCAATCAATAATGGAAGCATCAATTCACCTGTTGCCAACCATGCCACTGTTCTTGATGCTGCAGTGTAGTCTTCATTCACATATGGCAATGCAAAAACTGGCAATAATCCTGCACTCGCAGCATAGAGAAATCCCATCATCCAGCTTGAGCCCATGAGTATGGGTGAAGAAAAAAGATATTTTGAAAAGGAGACATTCATAGGAGCTTCAAAATCTCCTATATCTTTCATTGACCAAAGAGGCAGTGCGACCACTATTGCCAGAGAAGCAGAAATATAAAATCCTCCAAAAGTCTCAACTGATGTAAATGACATGATCAAAACACCAACTATGAATCCAAGCGAAAGAAGGCTGGTGTAGATGGCAATAATCCTGCCACGGGTTCTGTCTTCTGCAAAAGAATTGATCCATATTTCGCTCAAAACCCAAATGACTGTTGCAGCCAATCCAATGATGAATCGCAAAAGAAACCAAGCATAAAGATTTTGAAACATGGGAAGCGCAAGTATCGCTAAAGGCAATGTAACCAAAGAAACTCTCAAAACTGAGATCTGACCGAAGAGATTTACCATTCTGGGCAGAAAAGGCGTGGTGACTGCAGCAGATAACCCCATCATTGATGCCGCTAAACCAATTACCGAGGAACTGATGCCCCAATGTTTAAGGGTTAAAGTGCTGAGCGGTAGATTAATGCCTGCCACCACTCCAGCCAGTGAAATTGCGAGAATGACTCTCACTAGATTGAAGAAATTTTTGGGCAGCCTCATCGGGCCTATCTATTTAGAGAATCTTGATAATCTTTTTTTCCCTCAATAACCAGAGCAAGCACTTCTTCTGAGCGACCACCAATTTCTTTTGCCAAGCGCTCCGCCTGACCAACTGTAGCTTGCTTCCAAAGGTCCCTCTCATCTTTCGATAAACGGTAAACCTTTATTCCCATGGCTTCTGCATTCTTAAGATTTCCCGCCTCTTCTTCTCTTAACTCCAACCTTGCTTTTTTTGGATCAGGCCAAGAACTTTGAATGACCTCTTGCTGCTCTTGCGTTAAATTATTCCACCACTCTTTCCTTGCCACCATGACGGACATGCCGAGCGAATGTTGTGTCAATGTGTAATGAGGCGCCTCTTGTTCTTTTCCTGTTTTGACATACAAAGCAATGGAATTATCCCCTGCCGTGATCAGATCGGTCTGCAATGATTGCACAATTTCTCCATACCCCATTGGAATCAAATCAGCGTCAATTGCCTCAGCAAAGTATCTGGAACTCAAACTGGCTGAAACACGGTATCGTACGCCCTTCAGGTCATCTGGTTTTAAAACAGGCGATTTTGAATAGACGTGATGAAATCCAATTTCACTCCATGCAATGAACTTGAGACCCTTTTGATCGAGCATTTCTGTAAAAATTGGGGTGAGATAATTATCGTATATAAAATCAGCTTCTTCTGGGCTATCAAAAAGATAGGGGGCGTAGAGCAGTGCCGTTTCAGGAACCAGTGTAGAAACAATGATTGCTGATAGGTTAGCAAACTGAACTCGATTTCTTCTGAGGCCAGATACCAGATTTTCCTCAGATCCTAGCTGACCATAGACCAACATTTTAGTTTCAATGCTTGGAAGCTTTTCTTTAACTGACTGTTCAAAATCATAAAAGTGCTTAACGCCAACAGTATTGGGTATACCCGTTCCACCTACAGTCATGTAAAGCTCATTTTCTTCTTTTGGTGAGTCACAGGCACTCAACAAGAAAACCATAAAGACCAGTGTGAACGAAAGATTAATTTTAGGCCTTGAAAACATGCATAGATTGTCTCATCAGACCATGTTGGAGTCTATCTATGAATCATATAAACTGCATTTATTATTATGAAAATAAAAGAAACAAAAATAAAAATACCTTCATCTGAAATTACGTCAGAATCGCACTATCTAAATCGACGAAAGCTCATTCAATCAGTCGGATTATTTTCATTGGGTCTAGGACTCAGCGAATCAAGTGTGGGGCAAGATCAATCGATAGATTCGTTGCAATCAATAAAAAATTCGAAGTATTCAACGGATGAGGCACCAAATAGTTTCTCGGATATTACTACTTATAACAACTTCTATGAATTTGGTATGCAAAAAAGTGATCCTTACATGAATAGTGGAATGTTTGAACCCAAACCTTGGAGTGTTGAAGTCTCAGGTGAGGCCAATATAACTGGAACATTTGATATAGAGGATCTGATTGACTTCAATCAACTTGAGGAGCGAATTTATCGCTTGCGGTGTGTCGAGGCTTGGTCAATGGTTATACCGTGGGTCGGTGTGCAATTGTCATCGATCCTTAAAAAATTTGAACCTTTATCATCTGCCAAATATGTTGCATTTGAAACTGTTTATCGACCTGAACAAATGCCAGGACAAAGAAGAAGAATTCTTCGTTGGCCCTATACTGAAGGCTTAACCATTCAGGAAGCCATGCACCCTCTAACGCTGATGGCTGTAGGGATCTATGGCAAGGAACTCCTTAATCAGAATGGAGCCCCAATGAGACTGGTCATACCATGGAAATATGGCTTCAAGAGCATTAAATCCATCAACAAAATTCGCTTTCAGGAGCGACAACCCAAAACAAGCTGGAATATCTCTGCACCTCAGGAGTATGGGTTTTATGCCAATGTCAATCCGCTAGTCGATCACCCAAGATGGAGTCAGGCCAGAGAACGAAGAATTGGAACAGGTTTTTTTGGTGCAAAACAACCCACCCTTCCATTCAATGGCTATGCAGAGGATGTGGCCGATTTATATACAGGCCTAGATCTCAGGAAATATTATTAATATCTTCAAAACACCACTGATCATCTTGGTGATGTTGATCCCATACGTTTTGCTTTCTTTGAAGTCACTTGGATTTTTGTCAGGATTGGGCGCCAATCCTGTAGAAGCCATCATTCACGATACAGGTTTATGGGGCATCCGATTTTTGATGCTCACTCTATTGATCACCCCTGTCGCTTATTATTCAGGTAATCCATCGATTGCTAGATTTGGAAAGCCTGTTGGCTTGATGGCATTTTTTTATGTGCTGAATCATTTTTTGTCTTATGCATTGATCGATCAAGCTGCTGATCTTGGCGTGATCATTGTTGATATCATCGAAACGCCCTACCTGATCGTGGGCTGGGGTGGTTTTCTTTGCTTGCTTGGTGTGGCCTCCGTCTCATTTAAAAGACTTGAAAATTGGTTCAATCAAAATAGATCAACAATCAGTGGGCTTGTTTACACTGCAACCATTTTAGGTGTGTGGCATTTCTATTGGCAAACCAAAGTGATCGAAGCTGAACCCCTTATATATTCATTCGCTTTGACTGTTTTGGTTATCTGGAGGTTTAAGGTAACCACCAGTCGAGTCAAGTAACTGACTCGTTCACAATCATATTTAAAAGTTCCGTTGTAAATGATCGCAGTTCATAGTCATGTGCATCATAATTATTATGCATGAATACAAACCGATACTCTTTTCCTGATTTTGTGGTTATGAAGCCGGCCAAACATCTGACACCATTAAGTGTTCCAGTCTTGAGCCTCAATTGGCCTCGCAAACTTTTTGATTGATAGATATTTTTCAAAGTGCCGTCGACACCTGAAATTGGAAGCATTGGCTTAATGCTCGAGAATTTTGCCCCTTGGTCTATTTTTTGGATCAAGCTCATGACTGATTTTGCCTTTATTCTGGTTTCTCTTGAGAGGCCGGATCCGTTATCTATCATATTTCTGAAGTGCCAATCAATATCATTCTCTTTCATCATTTGATATAAAATCTTTCTTGAATTTCGGAGTTCTTTTCTCTTTGAAAGCTTTGGGAGGCTTAGAAAAATATTTCTCGACGTTAAGTTATCGCTATCTTTTATCATCAATTTCAAGGCGCTGCTCAGATCGTCTGAAAATACTTCAGCAATCAAGACATGCTTATTGGATTTATTTTTCTTCTTGTAATATCCGTTGATTATTCCGCCAGAATCCAACCATATTTTTTTGAAGACACCAAAAAAATAATGCTCTGTTCTGGTAATTGCTAAGTCATGATCCAGAGATTTACATTGAGCTGGGTAAACTCCATTGATTAAAATTGTAAGGGTTTGATTACGGAATTTCTCATCAAAAGTAACCTGTGATCTGAAGTCTCTACAATTGCCCGATCCAACCGATAAGTTATTTTCTATTTTGACCCCCGCTGGCAAAAACAATGGCGTTACATCTGGTTTGCCTGTTTCATCATTTAAATTAAAAAGAAGATCAAGCCTATTTGAGTTGACAATCAATGAAGAATGCATCGTGTTATATGGTCTGAGAGGGCTTTGGTCAAATTGTGCTGTCGACTTTTTTCGTTGTCTAAAAAAAGACAGATCAAAATAGATATCATCACGAATTTCTCGAATGCCCTTTGCTCTTATTTTGAGAATCAGACTTTCAAGGTCTTCTACAGAAAAACTGGGGTCGCCTCCTCCTCTGATTACAAGATGATCAACCGCCCCTTGGTCATTGATCTTTCCTTCAATAAAGACATCTGTCTTCCATTGGTGACCCGCTCCCAATAAATCCAACGCAGCAAATGCGGTGAAGAGTTTAGCCACGGAACCAGGGCTTCTCGATGCATTTGGATTGATATTGATTAATCTTTCTCCAGATTCCGAATCTTCCAATAAAATGCTTAATTTACTTTCTGGAACTTGATGCTTCTTAATCAGGGCATCGGTAGCGGTTGAGCCATCTGCACTATTGGTAAAAAAAATTACCAGAAGGGCTAGTGATTTAAGGATTGTTTGGTGATGGAGAATAAGAGGATGCATTCGCATCATTCTATTCGATCATCTATAGCTGTCTAGTAAATTCTTTAAAGCCTCGTTGCCTGGACAGAGCGTTTCATGATCAATTGAATTGAGCGGTCCATCAATCATGTTTTCAGTGTCCGTGAAATCTTGTTGTGATTCATCAATATAAAGAAGGCCGGTTAATAACTCTCCTT
The DNA here is from genome assembly GCA_029979325.1 of Pseudomonadota bacterium. The sequence continues at coordinate 11,308 of JAPOHS010000007.1, forward strand.
CTTCTGAAGCGGCCCTGATGTTTTTCACAGAATCACCTCTGGATTGTGGAGAGTATGATTCATCAGTCTTTCTCAGTATGACTCTGCCGCCATCATGAAGATCGACTTCAATACTGGAACCTTTTTCATAATTCACTTCGATCTCATTAAATGGCGCTATGTAGTCTGTGTAGACTGCCTCACGTTTTGACTCCCTTGTGCTCATGTAGCTCTTGGTTGAGCCTTCATGATCATTGAATGTTACGCACGGTGAGATTACATCAACCATTGCAAATCCTTTATGCATGAGGCCTGCTTTTAAGAGAGGCACGAGTTGATCTTTGTCTCCAGAGAAACTTCTGGCAACAAATGTGGCCCCAAGCGCAATTGCAACTTGGCAAGGATCGATTGGAACCTGTTTATTGGCTTCACCTTTTTTTGCAGTTGATCCTACATCTGCAGAAGCAGAAAATTGACCTTTTGTTAAACCATAAACACCATTATTCTCGATGATATAGAGCATGTTTACATTTCTTCTGATCGCATGTGAAAACTGCCCCATACCAATTGATAATGTATCGCCATCGCCTGATACACCAATACAAAATAACTCTTTGTTTGCTGCATTGGCTCCAGTTGCAACAGAAGGCATTCTGCCATGCACAGAATTAAATCCGTGTGATTGATTCGCAAAATATGCCGGTGTTTTTGAAGAGCAGCCAATTCCACTCATCTTGATCATTCGATGTGGCGGAATATTGAGATCAAAAACTGATTGGATAATCGCTCCCGTAATTGAATCATGACCACACCCGGCACAAAGCGTTGACATTGCACCTTCATAGTCTGTGTATGTCATCCCAAGTTCATTCTTAGGTGCATTGCTTCGAAATATGTTTGGTTTCTTTATGTAGCTCATGCTGCTTTTCCTGAAGATACTTCATTCATAATTTTTTCGACCACGTCCTTAGAGAAGATTGGAATTCCGTTGTATAGGCGAATTGACTTGAGTTTACTGGCATCACAAGAGGTCTCTGTTTTTAATAATTTAAGAAGCTGACCATCGCGATTCTGTTCTATGACAAATACTTTTTCATGCACATCTATAAATTCCTCAACCTCTTTTGAGAAAGGGAATGCTCTGACCCTGAGATAATTGAAATCATTTCCATCTCTGGACATGACATCTCTTGCTTCCCTAATCGCATCGTCACAACTGCCTATACTGAGTATTGCCATTTTGTTCTTTTTACTAAAGTCTGTAATTGGACTTGGGATAATCGACTTGGCAGTCTCCCATTTAATAAGCAATCGATCTACTACATCTTGATACTCATCGGCATCTTCTGTGTAGCCACCGAACTTATTATGGCCTGACCCCCTTGTAAAGTAAGCTCCTTTGGGGTGTTCACCTGGAATCGTTCTGTAAGGAATGCCATCTCCATCAGAATCAAGATATCGATGAAATTGCTCCATCTCCTCAAGGGCATCTGCATCTAAAACTTTTCCTCTGTTTGGTTTGTATTTATCATCCCAAACCAGATCTTTAACCATCCAATCATTCATGCCGATATCGAGATCTGTTAAAACAAAGACTGGGGTTTGTAACTGCTCTGCAATGTCAAAAGCTTCTGCAGACAAATAGAATGCCTCTTCAGGATTAGCGGGATATATACAAACGTGCTTTGTATCGCCATGCGAAGCATATGCACATGATAGAATGTCACACTGCTGTGTTCTGGTCGGCATGCCTGTCGATGGACCAGTCCTCTGCACATCAAAAATCACTGTTGGTATTTCTGCGTAGTAACCAAACCCAATGAATTCATTCATCAGTGAAATTCCTGGGCCGCTTGTTGGCGTGAATGATCTTGCACCATTCCAACCTGCTCCCAATGCCATACCGATTGCGGCCAATTCATCTTCTGCCTGAATGACTGAATAGTTATTCTTCTTTGTTTTCTCATCAACCCGATAAAATGAACAATATCTCGAAAATGCATCCATTAAAGATGTCGATGGAGTAATTGGATACCAAGAGCCGACCGTGGCGCCTGCATATACACACCCCAATGCAGAAGTAGCATTGCCATCTATTATAAAATGCTCTTTGGTCTTATCAGATGCAATGGCTTTAAATGGCAAAGGGCAATCAAAGTTCTCTTTTGCGTAATCGAAGCCCATTTCCAATGCCTGTTTGTTGGCATCGATCAGATGCGTTTTTGATCCAAATGTATCAAGCAGCAACTGTTCAATGACTTTCATATCCATTTCAAGCAAAGCGGCAAGAACTCCTACATAGGTGGTATTCTTCATTAATGTACGTGCCCGTGCTGTATCAAAAGCTTCATTGCACATTTTCGCTAAAGGAACGCCGAATACAGTAATATCATCTCTTGCCATAAGCGCTTCCCTTGGCCATGAGGAATCGTAAATTAAGTATCCTCCGGGCTCGATGGCATTTAAGTCCTCATCATAAGTTTGAGCATTCATGGCCACCATGATGTCCACACTTCCAGAGGGTGCAAGATAACCATTCTCATTGGCTCTTACTTCATACCAGGTTGGAAGCCCTTGAATGTTTGATGGAAAGTAGTTTTTTCCCACTACTGGGATGCCCATTCTGAATATACTCTTCATGAACATTCCGTTGGCACTGGATGATCCAGTGCCATTTACATTTGCAAACTTTACAGTGAAATCATTATTAGCTGGCGCACCCATTAAACAGCCTTTTTTGTTTTCTGGGTTGCATCAATTGCCTCGTCAGTTGCATATGGTATTTGAAGTGTAAACTTCTTCATGTCCCAAGCAGCTGTGGGGCATCGCTCAGCGCATAGTCCACAGTGTATACAAACGTCTTCGTCCTTAACCATTACCCTTCCTGTCTGAGGCAGATCTTCTGATACATATAGAGCTTGATCATAATTGTCTGCTGGGGTTTTGATTCTTTTTCTTATTTCTGACTCTTCGTCATTTTCAGTGATGGTCAAACAGTTCACTGGGCATATATCAATGCATGCGTCGCATTCAATGCATAAGCCAGCCACAAAGTCAGTTTGAATGTCGCAGTTCAAACATCGCTCCACTTCTCTTTTAAACTGCCCTGGCTCATAACCGAGCTCAACCTCTATGTTTATATCTTTGAATCGATTGTCCATTGGCACAGTGGGCACTTCGTATCGGTCATCATAGTCGTAATCATTGCTGTAGCTCCATTCGTGGATACCCATTTTTGCAGTAACCAAATTCATCCCATGTGGCAACCTCTCGGTCAGTGGTTCATGATTGCAATATTTGTGTATAGAGATTGCAGCTTGGTGGCCTTGCTCAACTGCTTCAATAATATTCTTTGGCCCAAATGCAGCATCACCAGCAAAGAAAACTCCCTTAAGGGTTGACTCATATGTGACTGGATCTACAACTGGGACCTCCCATTGGTCAAACTCAATGCCCAGATCACGTTCCACCCATGGAAATGAATTCTCTTGTCCGATGGCCAAGATGACAGTATCACATGGAATAATTGTCTCATCGACTTTCTTAGATTGCCTTTTTCCCTCATCATCAACTGAATACTCCATCACAGAAAAACGCATGCCCGTTAATTTTCCATCTTCTACAATATATTCTTCAGGTGAATGACACAAAACCAAGTCAACATTCTCTTCAAGAGCAGGCTCTAGCTCCCAATCTGAAGATTTCATCGTGTGTCGCTCGCCGCGATAGATGACTTTGACATCTTTGCCTCCAAGCCTGAGAGATGTTCTGCAGCAATCCATTGCAGTATTCCCACCACCGATGATTAAAACTTTCTCACCCACTTCATCGATATGATCGAATGCAACTGATTCAAGCCAAGCAATCCCTACATGAATTTGGTCAGTCTCATGTCGACCTGGCAGGTCTAATTCTCTTCCTTTGGGTGCACCAGTACCAACGAGTACAGCATCATAATCTTCCTCTAGAAGATTTTTCATGCTCTCGATCGGATGATTCAAGTGAAGATTGATGCCTTGTTCTACAATCACATCAAATTCTTCATCAATCACTTCTGGTGGCAATCTAAACTTTGGAATATTGCTTCTTATTAAGCCTCCCATTTCTGGCAATGACTCAAAAACATCCATCTCATAACCAAGAGGGAGAAGGTCATTGGCCACTGTCAGTGAAGCACAACCCGCTCCAATGACGGCGACTTTCTTGCCATTCTTTTTTGAAGGAACTGCTGGAAGATGTGGCTTAAAATCTCCTTTTAGATCACCTGCTACTCTTTTTAATCTGCAGATCGCTACTGGCTCTTCGTCTACCCTCGCCCTCCTGCAAACAGGTTCACATGGTCTATCGCAAACCCTGCCAAGTATTCCAGGAAAAACATTGGACTCTCTATTCAGAAGGTAAGCTTGGGTGTACTCACCTTGTGCAATATGCCTAATATAACCTGGTACATCAGTATGTGCGGGGCATCCCCATTGACAGTCAACGACCTTGTGATAGTAATCTGGGTTTTTTGTATCTGTAGGTTGCATTTAACTAATTCAGCTGTTGTGAACGTATTATGATTCGTAAATTAAACCTTAAAAGTTTCTTTAAATTTATCTCTAACAACCCATTTGGATTTTCAGATGAAATTATATATGCAGTCGCCAAAAAAAACGATGTTTTTTGTCCGAGATTTCTTAAATAATATTAACTCTTGAAATCGAGTTTCATGCCAGATGGCTCAGAGAGTATCTTCCCATTTTCAAAGACTTTTAGTCCATTAATGAACGTCATTTCAATCGAGGCATCAAAACGATGCCCTTCAAATGGACTCCATCCACACTCATACAAAATGTTCTGGGATGTCACTTCATAACTGCCCTTTGAATCAACCAGAACCAAATCAGCCCAGTATCCTTCCCTGATATAGCCTCTGTCTACAATTCCATATCTATCAGCAACAGCATGACTGGTTTTTTTTACGATGGTCTCGATTGGTATGTCGTTTTCTTTACTGATCTCTAACAATGCCAAGAGCGAGTGTTGAACGAGTGGCAAACCAGATGGACAATTTGGGTAAGGTTTTGCTTTCTCCTCTGATGTATGAGGAGCATGATCAGTGGCAATGATATCGATTCGATCTTCTTTTAGTGCATCGATTAATGCCGCTTGATCTGTTCTCGACTTGATTGCTGGATTACATACCACCCGACTGCCCAATTGATCATAAGAACTGTCATTAAAGTAAAGATGATGGACGCAGACTTCAGCTGTAATATTCTTCGGATGATCGCCGGCTTCAAATAGTTCCATTTCTTTGGCCGTTGTGAGATGGAGCACATGGAGCTTTGCATCATGCTTCTTAGCAAGACTAACCGCCTTAGATGAAGATTTATAACAAGCATCGACTGATCGAATGGCTGGATGCTCACTGATTGGAATTTCTCCGTCGTATTTTAATCTGGCTGCTTCAAGATTTCTTTCAATCATTGGAGTATCTTCACAGTGTGTGACAATAAGGACTGGAGATTCTGCAAAAATTTGTTCAAGCGCATCATTATCATCCACCAAAAGATTTCCTGTTGATGCGCCCATGAATATTTTAACGCCACAAGCTTCACCTGTTTGCAGTGATTTAATCTCTTCAATGTTGTCATTGCTCGAACCCATATAGAATGCATAATTTGCATGAGCTTTGCCTCTGGCGATCTCATATTTTTGCAATAAGAGCTCCCTTGTAAGGGTTGGAGGATCTACGTTTGGCATGTCCATAAAAGATGTCACTCCTCCAGCGATGGCAGCCATTGATTCTGAACGAATTCCACCTTTGTGTGTCAATCCAGGCTCTCTAAAATGAACCTGATCATCAATCAGGCCGGGAAGAAGCCATTTACCACTTGCATCAATTACTTCTGCCCCATCTGGCGCAGATAGATTTGCACCGATGGTCTCGATTCTCCCATTCTTAATTAAGAGATCTCCTTCTAATGTTTTGCCTTCATTCACGATGGCAGCATTGATTATTAGTATCGCTTGATTGGTCATAAAGCTATTATAAGAAAGAATTTTATGAATTGATTATGATTGACCTTGATTATGTTTGCAAAAACTAAAACATTTTATGGTTGGTATGTAGCCATTTGCTGCAGCTTGGTTTACTTTTTCGTCAATTCAATGACTCTTTTTGTTCCTCAAAACTTATTTCCAAGATTAATGGAGGAGTTTTCAATTAACCAAGCTGAGGTCAGCCTGACTGTTGCCAATACTCTATTTTATGCTTCATTTCTCTCCCCTATTTCAGGAATATTAATGGATAAATATGGGGTAAAAATTGTTATAAGAATCGGGATCATCATTATGGCTCTGATCTACAGCTTTTATCCTTTTGCAAGCTCAATAGAGACCCTTTACAGGCTTCATATATTAATGGCCGTGGGTTTGGTCATGTCTGGCCTGGGTCCCAATGTAATCATCGTATCTCGATGGTTTAAAAAACACCGAGGCAAGGTCGTAGGCATGGTGGTTGCGAGCTCAAGTTTGGGAGGAGCAACCATGCCGTTGATGATTTCTCCGATCGTGAACAATCCAAATCTTGGATGGAGATGGGGCTTTGGATTGCTCGCAGTACTCTTTTGGTTATTTGCCGTAATACCAGTATACAAAGTGATAAAGCCAGAACCTGAATCAATGGGCTTAAATCCTGATGGAGTCGAATCAACCGAAGAAGATGAGACCGAAGCCAAAGACAATATTCCTCTGAAACAAGCTCTTTTCTCCAGAGCATTGTGGTGCCTGGGAATTGGGTCTGCATGTTTATGGTTTTCAATTCAGGGATTAAACAGCCAGATTTCAATCTTTTTTGAGCAAGAAGCTGGATTTACAGCTCAACAATCCGTTTTCCTATTCTCAATTCTTTTTTGGTTCAGTTTTATCGGTAAATTTGGGTTTGGAGCTCTCAGCGATAAGCTTCCAAAAAGAACTGTTTTATTGCTCAGTTCAATTGTTTTATTTCTGGGTTCATTGCTTTTGTTTGATTTTTCTAATTCTGAGCTTACGCTCACAAGAAACACGACTCAGCTGAGCCTCTTCACCATATGCTTCGGGCTCGGATTTGGTGGAAGCTTTAGTATGATTCAACTCGTTGCAGTTGAAACCTTTGGTAAAGCTTACCTTGGAAGAATTCTAGGTATCATTACTCTGATTGACGGGCTAGGAGCTGCCTATGGCACTAAGCTATTAAGCGAACTTGCAGTTGATTCTGGGAGTTACTTTTTACCCTTTGGGGTGGTCTCAGCAGTCACGTTTTTTGCAATCATTAATGTTCTTTTCATCAGACCATTGGAAACCGAGAACAACAAGGTTAATTCAAATTTGTAAACGAAACAATTTGTCGCTAGCCTAGTAGTCATATGAAAAAAGAACCAACGACATTTAATTTAATGCCCATGTCAGGAGGATGTGGTGCCGAAGTTTCTGGAGTCAACCTTTCTGAGCCAATGGAAAAGAAAGAAAAGAAGTTACTCGAAGAAGCGTGGCTAGAATATCAAGTCCTATTTTTTAGAAATCAACCTCTAACACCACAGGAACATGTGGATTTTGCTAAGAACTTTGGAGAGCTCCAAGGCCCAGGATATATGCCAACATTGGATGATTATCCCAATGTATATGTCCAAGAGTATCCTGATCTTTTTAAAGGCATTGTTTCAGATGTTGATTGGCATATTGATGCTTCGTTTCTTGAGAAGCCGCTAAAAGGCGCTGTTTTATATGCCATCGATGTTCCAGAAACTGGTGGCGATACTACTTGGGTCAATTTATATGAAGCCTATGATTCATTGTCTGATTCAATGAAAACACTTTGTAGCAACCTAACAGCCGTACACGATAACTTTCACAAAAATCTTCTTAGCGTCATTGAAACATATGGAAGCAAGGGTTACGAGATGGCAAGAAAGGCAACTCCTCCAAGAGAACATCCATTGGTTTGTACTCATCCTCAAACAGGTAAAAAGTGTCTCTTCTACAGTGAGCTTATGGTTTCTCATTTTAAAGAGCTCACTGCAGGTGAAGGACAATATCTCAGAAGCTTTCTTATCGATCACATAAAGAAACCCGAGTTGGCATGTAGGTTTAAATGGGAAAATGATTCAGTTGCATTTTGGGATAATCGCTGTACTGCGCACAGAGGGATATTCGATTTTGGAGATGCTCACCGATTGATGCACAGAGTAGCTATTCAGGGCGAAACAAAGCCAAGTTAAATATGTGGATTAAGAAGTTTCATAAAGATGATACAGATGATTTAAGATCTCCCATTCCAACTCAAGTGGTATCAAATGAAGAATACTTACCAAGGCCTCAGACCCCTGATCAAAAAAAAGTCGAAGCCATCATTCATGAAATGGCAGAAACATACGGTAAGAAAGCGGGCCTATCTAGAAGAGATTTTCTAAAAACAGCCAATGGTATGGCGCTTGCATTTGTAGCCATGAATCAAGTCTTTGGAAACTATTTCCAAGCCCATGCAGATGAACTGACAGATATAGATGCGATCTCTGAACTGATGGTCAGGAATCAGTTCATTTTTGATGTTCAAACCCACCATGTCGCGACTGGGAAAACAGAACCTCTGGGTTTTAGGATTATGGCATGGCCATTCAATGAAGACCTAAAAGGAAAAAAACCAGTAAATGATGATCTGAGGTTTAATAATTATGTCAAAGAAGTATTTCTAGACAGTGAAGTCTCAATTGCATGCTTAAGCGGCATTGCTTCAAAGGTTCTTGATGTCATTAATGTCGATGAAATGGTTGAATCACGAAATACCGTTAATAACATGGCAGGATCAAATCGGATGGTTTGCCATGGTCCCATAGCACCATATATTCCTAATTTCATGGAAGAAGCAGAAAGACAGGCAACTGAGCTCAATGTTGATGCTTGGAAATTTTATACTGGTGTATTCAATATGGATGAGGAATACAGCTGGTGGATGGACGATGAAGAACTCATCTATCCTTTCTATGAAAAAATTAAATCATGGGGGAAAAATATTGTTTGTGCCCATAAAGGCTTGCCATTCAGACCTCCTAGGCCTGGAGAAACAGATTTCACTCATCCCAGAGATATTAAAAAAGCCTCAAAAGACCATCCTGAAATAAATTTTGTCGTCTATCACTCTGGCTTCAGAGATCAAAATATGAATCTGCCTCCAGAAGACAGTTATTTAGATGAAAATGCATATCTGCCTTATACGACTGATTTATGCAAAGACAGAATTGAAAATCCTCATATGAGCAATGTCTATATGGAGCTTGGTACTACCTTTGGGCATACTGTTATTACTCATCCAAAAATATGTGCTCACCTTCTTGGGCAGATAATTAATGCATTTGGAGTTGATCGTGTCTTGTTCGGTACAGATGCTATTTGGTGGGGCTCGCCTCAATGGCAAATTGAAGCATTCAGAAGATTCCAAATTCCAGAAGAGATGCGAGAGAAGTTTGGTTATCCAGAAATTACCGATGATGACAAAGCAAAAATACTTGGTCTCAATGCAGCTAAACTTTATTCAATTGATGTTGCGTCAACCATCCAGAAAACCTCGAATGACCGAATGGCTCAACTAAAGAATGCATACCTAGCTGAGGGCGGAAAGCCCAGCAATAATATTTATGGCTGGGTGATGAGCTAGTCCCTTTGGCTCAAATCAATCGGCTTACCCTGCATGTGATCGACAGAATTTATACCCAGTAATTTTGCAATTGTTGGAGCTATATCGGTCATATGAACCGGGCCAATTCTCTTATTCATCACTCCAAGACCGATTGCACCGAAAATTGCATGCATCTCTTTGAGATTCGGATCATATCCATGCATGCCTTTTGGGCCATCATTGGAATTATTAAACATATAAGGAGGCTCTGTAGTCACAATTAAATCACCCGTGCGAGTTGGGTGTTTCATGTGAAAGGTCTCTGGAAGACTGTCTTTTGCATAGACCATTATATTCTCTTCATCAGAAAGTAATTTTTGTGCCTTTGTCCGATCTGATTCACTATCAATAAATACATGCGCCACCGCAGGTCCTGCTGAAATGATGTAATCGATCTCAAGTGTATCCAGTATTGATCTTAGAGAAATGTATCTGTTCACATCTATCATCCCATGATCACTCACCAACAATAAGGTGACATATTGCCATGCATTGATCTCTTCCAATCGAGAGAATAGCAAACTCAACATCTGATTTTGTCTGACCGTCTGTTCGTAAATCTTCTTATGCTTTGTGCCATGAATATGTCCAACTGAGTCTGTTCCATCCCAATAGGTCATGATTAGCTTTGGCCTGGCCTCTTCATCCATGCCTAACCATGCAATGACTTGATCAATTTTTTCTTCTTCCTTTATATTTGCGTCGAAAGGAGCATATTTATATGTGGCTTGCCAGCCTTTCCAATCGGTCTCTGAACCAACCCAAAAATATATGCCAGTTGTAATGTTTTGTTGTTCTGCCAGAACCCATATTGGTGGAACATCGATCAGGTTAGCGTCATCTGGATAGCTGTGGAAACCTGTTTCTCGATCATAAAAAGAGTTGTGAAGAATGCCATGGCGATCGGGATGTACGCCTGTTGCCATGCTCACATGCCCCGGATAAGTTGTAGACTGATAAACAGGCTTCATAAACTCAGCATTGATTCCCTCATTTTGAATTTTTTGAAAAGCATCTAACTCTTCTAGGTCCCAAACCTCATTGGTCATACCATCCATTGAGATGACAATGACAGTGTGTTCCTTCTCTCCATGACTTACAGAAGAGAAGAAAACTAGGAAAATAGTAAGGGCTATTCTCAACTTATGATCCGATTACTATGGCTTTATAAATCTCAGTGTAAACCGATCACTTTCACCAACTTTGCTGAGAGCCATTTTTTGTTCGTCGCTTTGGGCTCTATAAGTCGGTGCAAGTGTCCAAACACCTTCAGAATGGTCTTTCGAATCGAGTGCATTGGCATTGATCTCTGACGATGCATCCAAAATAAAGCCTGCTTCTTCCGCAATTCTAATCATATAGCTTTGATTCACATATCCAGATTTAGAGGCAGGATCTTGAGGAACTGACTCATCACCTCTGTGCTCAACTACTCCTAAAATACCACCTGGTTTGAGCATTTCATAAAAAGCCTCAATGGCTATCCGCTCCTGTCCTCTCGCCATCCAGTTGTGGATATTCCTAAAAGTAAGGACCATATCGACTGTCCCAGGATCAGCTACTTCAACCCGATCGGGCAACATCAATACCCCATGTTTTACATTGCCATATAAATCCGGTCTCTTTTCAAGCTTGCCTAGAAATATTTTTGCAACCCTTTGCACGAAAGCACTGTCAGAATTGAAATCAAATGAAGCTGAAATATACTGTCCTTTTTCATTCAAGTAAGGTGCGAGAATTTCTGTATACCATCCGCCTGATGGCCATACTTCAACCACAGTCATATTTGGCTGAATGCCAAAAAATTCCAATGTTTCCTTTGGGTTTCTGTGAATGTCTCTTGATTTATTCTGTTCAGATCGGTGCTCACCAGCAATCACATTTTCCAAAGATTTCGCTTCTGCAAATTCTGAACCGATGGCAAAAAATGCCAAAATAAAACAAATGGATAGATTTCTTATCGTCATAACTTCCCCCACATTAATTCCTTTTCTTTCTCATGAACACAGCCAAAACAGGTGCCAAAATAACTCCAGCAATAAATCCTCCGATGTGAGCGCCAAATGCAACGCCCCCATCACTGCCTGAAACAGAACTGTTGATCAATTGTAAAACAAACCAGAAGATCAATACCACAAAAGCAGGCAATCTTAAAACTTGCAAAAAGAAGCCCAGCGGTATTGCGACTCTGATGGATCGCTTTGGAAAAAATACCATGTATGCGCCCAAAACCCCAGAAATGGCTCCACTTGCACCTATCATCGGGATAGTGGATGAAGGATCCGGTAGTGCCTGACTGAGCGCTGCAACTATTCCGCAAAGCAAATAAAACAAGATGAAAACTGGTTTGCCTAGAATATCCTCGATGTTGTCTCCGAAAACCCAGAGATAGAGCATGTTGCCAATCAAATGCATAAAACCTCCATGAAGAAACATTGAGGTAACGACCGTTATTTCAGGATTGACCCATCTTAATTCTTGAGGAAGCATTGCCCCCTGAAGCAAGCTTGCAGGGATGACACCAAGTGCATATATTGCAGCCTGTACATTTGGCCCAAGGCTTAGCTGCCACAAAAAAACAACGACACATGAGGCGATGAGTATATATGTAATCAGTGGGGTAGATCTTGTTGGATTGTCATCTGCGAGAGGTATCATCGATTAGAATGTGCAACGAGGTTTTCTTTCTACAGCATTGTATAGTGTGAGCGCTTCTGACAGCTGACTTGATAGTCCTTTGATTCTATTCTCGGATGAGGGATGTGATGAGACAAATTCAAGGTTCGGCCTATTGCTGTCTTCTTGCATCTTTTTCCAAAGGCTCAAACTTGCAAAAGGATTGAACCCTGCTTCCGCCATCAATCTTAAACCTGTTTTATCAGCATCGGATTCTTGCTGTCGATTAAAGGGTAAGTTCAGTCCATAGGTGGATAATATCTGTGACATGGTATTGACTGCATTGATTTGATTGTTCATCTCATAAATATCAGCTTGAGATCTGATCTGTCTGTTGGCCATGTTTCCAGCTATTACAGCCATGCCGATTGTTGTGCCTACTCTGGTTCTCATTTCACGTTTAGCGCGTTCGTAAGAATGTTTCTCTGTAACATGAGCAATCTCATGTCCAATCACTGTTGCAAGCTCATCTTGATTTGAAGCAACTGAAAATAGACCCGTATAGACCCCAAGCTTTCCTCCTGGCATGGCGAAAGCATTGACGCCTGGATTTTCAAAAACTTCTATTTCCCAATCCTCATCAACAAATGGCTCTTCCAGCTGTTTTATGATTCTCTTGGCTATGCAATTGACTTGTGTTCGCTTACTCAGATCTCTTGATACTGGCAATGATGTTTTCATTTGCTCCCAAGCTTTCTGAGACTCAATCACAATCTCCCTTTCACTCACAAGCAAAGCCGCTTCCGTTTTGAATACAGAAAAGACAGCAATCAAACAAAATAAGAGTTTTGTTATTATTTTTGATTTAAGCATGCTTGTTCTGTTCTATTTTCATAAACGCTTTGTCTGCCCGATAACTGGATCGAATCAAAGGTCCGGCCACAACTTCGTCGATGCCGATATCCTTACCTATCTTTGAGTATTCTGTAAACTCATCTGGATGGATGTACTTTTTAACAGGCAAATGATTTTTGGTTGGTCGCAAGTATTGACCAAGTGTCAAAATTTTCACGCCATTCTCATGCAAATCACTCATAGTTTTGATGACCTCATCTCTTTCCTCGCCAAGGCCAAGCATCATCCCGCTCTTGCTTAAAAAGCCCTTGTCACTCGCGTGACGCAGCATTCTGAGAGTTTGATCGTATCCAGCCCTAGGGTCTCTCACTGCATGAGTCAGTCGTTTAACCGTTTCAATGTTTTGCGAAAAAACATCCAAACCGCTTTCTAGAAGCGTATCAAGATGATCCAGATTGCCTCTGAAATCCGGAGACAAGACTTCTATAACAACATTTGGTGAAATCTTCTTTGATGAAGCAACGCATCGAGCGATATGAGCCGATCCGCCATCAATCAAATCATCTCTGTCTACGGAAGTTAACACAACATAATTAAGAGACATAAAGGCGATTGTTTCTGCAATTTTCTTTGGCTCTTCTTGATCAAGCCAGCCTTTTGGATTGCCTGTATCCACAGAACAAAATTTACATGCTCTTGTGCAAACATTGCCCATGACCATCAATGTAGCAGTCTTATGATTCCAACACTCTCCAATATTGGGACATTTTGATTCTTCGCATACGCTGCTCAGTTTGAGTTCATGTACCTTGCTTTTGAGTGATAAAAAGTTCTCACCAGTGGGAATCTTTACTTTAAACCAGTTGGGTTTATTTGGGTTGGTTTGATCTGAATATTCAACGGAAACCTTGATGCCATCTTTAATGGCTTTGATGCCATTTCGGCTAAGATATTTTTCACCGCTGGCTGTATTCTGTGTTGTATTATTATCCATGATTGACATAGATATGAATTATAGTTGACTTTAGTATGCCTGAACATGTCAAAAAGCAAATGATCATAAGAAAATCATATTTTCATCTTTTTATATTAATGCTCTCTTCATGCTTGTTGTATTCCACATCGGCAATCTCAGAAAAACCAGGGCATTTGGATGATCTGGTAGGTTGGAGAGAAGGCTCTGTAACCATTCAGATTCAACCAAAGAAATCCATAGAGTTTGAAGTTTTGATCGCTCAATCCAATAAAGAGAGGAGACAGGGATTGATGCATATTAAGACCATGAAAAACAATGAAGGCATGTTGTTTATTTTTGATCCGGAAAGAAATGTTTCCATGTGGATGAGAAATACCCCGATGACATTGGATATGATATTCATCAACAAAAAGGGGAGCATTATTAATATTGCAAAAAATACCACGCCTTATTCAACAAGGGGCATCTCTTCTGGAGGAAGCATTCATTGGGTTCTGGAAATAAATGGTGGTCTATCGGATCGCATGAATATCAAAAATGGCGATCTTGTGAAATTAAATCTTATAGAGGACCACGACGAAGAATAGTCCACCATCTGGCAATATTCAGCAGACTCATCAGTGACCCAGCCAAATAAGTCAGTGCAGCTGCCCTGAGAATCTCTTTCGCCCTATCCGTATCGCCTTCTTTTAAAAAATTACTGCTCTCGAGCATAGGCATGGCTCTAGAAAAACTGGCATCCCATTCTGTTGGAAGCGTGACAAGATGAATAATGGAACTCATGCCGAGTGTCAAAAACCCGCCCAAAAACATGATCAAACCCGATTGTGGGACACGCGTAATGAGTGTCACAAATGGTGCTGCCATGAGGATAAAAGCGCCGACTCTTTGAGCAGGCGCCATGAGTTTTACCAATTTTGTTCTGAGTGAAAGTGGCAAATATTTTGTGGAATCTTGATGCGCATGCCCAACTTCATGTGCAGCCACAACAATCGATGTCAGAGAACCAGAGTTCATCTTATCTTCAGTGAGTCGTACGGTTTTTGATATGGGATCATAGTGATCCCCCATTTCCGTTGATTCTACCTCAACATCCTTTAAATCAAGGGCATCCAGAAGCTTTCTTGCAAAATCAGAGCCGGTAAATACATACCTGTCTTCAGGATCATGATACTTCTTCATTACCCTTTGGACCCAAATTGAAGGAAAAAAAAGGATTAAAAAAATGACCAAAAAAGTGATCAGATAGCCCACGGATATCTACTCTATTCTTTTGACTCTCACAGAGGAGTTGAGGCCTTCAACTTTTAGCATATAGGTATCACTCACCCTGCTTCTTTTTATTGTGACTGTGGGATTGTTTATTTTTACTCTGAGAACGCCTGCACTGCTTTGTTGCCATACTTGTCCATTCTCAAGTTCAAATTTTGTATAACCATCCCATCCTTTGAACTCACCCAATATTCTTGACTGAATGCTGTCTCTTTCATCACGAATAATCAGGCCAAAATTATCATTGGATTTGGATGCTTCAGATGCATCACTTTTTGCGACTGCTTCGTTCTCAGATTCATTTTCCTCAGTCTCAGCATCATCTTCTTCGGATCCTCGCCCCAATCTGGATAGCAAGCCGGTTCTTTCTCTGACTGGCTTTGCACTCTGAACTTCAGGATTATCTGTGATTCTGTCATAGCACTGGAGTCTGATCAGTGAAACCGTGATCTCTGAACATTCTTTCAGCTTCTGTTCTAGGGTTTGAGCAGTCGACTGAGTTGAAAACACAAGTAGAAAAGACATTAAAAACATGCCAATGATGTTGCGTATTTTCATGAAATCTCCTCAGAAGCTCTTAGGTATCAATCATACATTCACTGATATTGCGTTGAAAGGAAAATGTTTGATCAGAAGCAATATATTTTAATGTCCTCTGGTTTATTTGTTGTTTATATGCAACATATATTAAATTTATATAGATATATCAATAATTTATATCAATACTCATTAATAAAATAAATCAATAATTGCTTGCTTAACTTTGTTGAATACCGGAAAATACAAACATATTTACGTTTAGGGGGACGTGGCTATCCTTATAGGTGCATTCGCCCTGAACGATTAATATTTAATTAACTCAACAAAAAAAGAGAGGAACTAAATGAATACTTCTTTATTTGAAAGAGCAAAGTATCTATTCATTACTCTGAGTGCAGTTGCTGTGGTTTTTGCCATTCCAACATGGGCTCAAGACGAAGATGAAGACGCTGCTGAGCTCGGAAAAATCGAAGTCACAGGTTCTCGATTGAATCAAACTGATATTGAAACTGCTCAACCGGTTACAGTTATCACTAGAGAGCAAATCGAGTTATCAGGCTTCGCAACTGTAGCTGAGGTACTTCAAAACACTCCATACAACTCATTTGGATCATTCAGAGAAACTTCTGGATATGCAAATGGTCAGGCGAGTGTTAACGAAATCTCACTCAGAGGCTTAGGGTCTCAAAGAACATTGGTTCTACTGGATGGAAGACGAATTGCTTCAACCGGTGGATCTGGTGGCGCGGCTCAAAACCTAAACCAAATCCCATCTGCAATCATCGATCGAATCGAGATTTTGCGTGATGGTGCATCTGCGGTTTACGGTTCTGACGCAATCGCTGGTGTTGTAAACATCATCACTCGTAAAGACTTTGATGGTATGGATATTTCTGTAACATCGGGTTCTACTGAAGTTGGTGGCGGTGATTACACTAGAGCGAACATCACTGGTGGTGTTTCTAACTCAAAAGGAAACATCTACTATACGTTCCAACACTACGATAGAAGACCTCAATACTATAACGAAATTCCATATGCGAGCCATGCAAGTAACTATGATTACTTCAGCTCGTTTGGTTACCCAGGTGCTGCGATCACAGGTCTTGGTATTATTGTGGATCCAAGATGTCCTGAAGCGAACGTAGGTTCAAGCAGAGACAACGGATCAAACACGAATTCTACTTTCCCGAATTCATATTACTGGGCTGGTCCTGGTCTTGAGACTGGGCTAGGTCGATGCGGTTATGACTTCGCACAAGACATCATGTCGATTCCAAGAGCTAAGCGTAATGCTTTCCTCATGAAATCTTCATATGATCTTTCGCCTGATGTAACTATGAACACAGTGGTTATGTTCTCGCAACTTGAAGGTGATTCAAGATTTGCTGGAACTCCAATCACGGCTCCATTCCCAGTTATTCCATCTGGTAGTCCAAATCACCCAATGATTGCATATGGGTTTGATTGTACACCTGACGGACCTCAATCTGGTTGTGGTGACGCAATTCTATTACTAAGATCTGTGCCTAACGGATATCGTGACAACACTGTTACTGAAAACATCACTGATGTAAGAGTCGGTTTTGAAGGTGTTGCGGATATGATGGGCGGCATGGAGTGGGAACTCAATGTTCAGTCAACTATCAATGATATTGACAACCAAACCATTAACTTGGTGAACAAAGAGCTTCTTCAAGCAGGTCTTGATGCAGGTACTGTTGACCCTTGGGGTATCAACAGCACTTTAGATGAAGTTGCAGTTCAAATGAAAGCATTTAACCATACTGGTCTTTACCAAGCTGATCTTAAAACGACCATGGCAGACTTAATTGTTAAGTTTGATGTGGGTGAGTTAGCAGGCGGAGCCATTGGTATGGTCTTGGGTGCTGAATACTCGCATTCATCATTCGATCAATTGAATGATCCTGAGTCCAATGCATTCATCATCGCCGGTTCTGCTGGTGGTGACAACATCAATGCTGAAAGACACAGAAAATCAGCGTTTTTCGAGCTTGGACTTCCATTTACAGAGCAGTTTAAAGTCAGCATGGCTGGTCGTTACGACGAATACAGCACACAAGGTGTTGGCAGTAACTTCTCACCTTCTGTTAACTTCGAATACAGACCAACTAGTTGGGTTCTGTTGAGAGGTACGTATGGTGAAGGTTTCAGAGCGCCTGCATTTGATGAGTTGTTCGGTAATCGTTCAGAAAGCTTCCCTTCAGGAACTGACTTGGTTGGTTGTGCAAACGGTGTTGCTGTTTGTACTCCTACTCAGTACAGAGCTTTCTTTGGTGGTAACCCTGACCTAGGTCCAGAGGAGTCTGAGCACTATACTTTTGGTGCTGTGCTTTCTCCACTGCCTGAGTTAACCGTTCAATTGAACGTTTGGCACACAGAGTTCAGCGGTTTGATTACCACTTCTACTTTGAACAGAGAGTTTCAAGCAGAAGCGAACGGAGACACAAACTATGTCGTACGTTGTAATCAAAATGCTGGTGACCAATGTGCAACTGGTACTGTAAATTACGTTTCATTAACATCTAATAACTATCAAGGTGTTGAAATGGAAGGTGTTGACCTTGACATCAACTATGTCATGGATACAGACAACATGG
>JAPOHS010000080.1 GCA_029979325.1 Pseudomonadota bacterium
ATCCTAGAGAAAGCGAGGAGATTACTGAGGCGGTCGAAGACTTCGAGGAAAGAAAATAATGAATAATTTTTTTATAAAAAATAGAGAAGAATTTGCAGATGGCATAGGTGTTATTACATTCTTTTTAATTTTTCTGCCCTTACATTTTTTTGAAATGAATTTTGTTTTTAGTTTCTTATTGGCATTTGGTATTTGCTTTGCCATTTCATCATTCATGAAGGCAAATGAGGCAGAGGATCTGGATAGGATCATTGAAGAATTTGAAAAGAGATAAAATTGGGTAAGAATCATAAAAAGCTGCTCAATAATCTTGAGGAACTGAGGCGATCTGCGAATCTGACACAACAGGAGTTGTCAGAGAGTGCTGAAGTATCCAGAAAGAGCATTAATGCAATTGAAAACGGAATCTATGTGCCCTCAACCGTTCTTGCTCTGAAGATTGCAAAAACACTTGGATGCAAAGTTGAGGACTTATTTAAGCTTCCCTGATTCTAGATGATACATAGAGCAGAAAAGCTCCAACAATGATTTCTATAACTATTTGCTCTGTTGCAAATGGAGCGCCATAAAATAAAGTGGAAAAAGTTCGATATAGAGCTGCAACCAATAAAAGCATCGAGGGCGCATAAAACCAATGGCTGATTTTTGTATAAACCCCTATGAGTGTCATGGCCCCAACGGTGATAAAGAAACTTCCCATGTCTCCAATTTGTGTGCTCAATCCAAGACCAGATAATAATGGCATGCCAAGCGAATCAGAAATTTCATATGGGTTTATAATCCACTGCAAGCCAGAGATAAAAAATAAAAGGCCTATGAGACCAGCGATTATTCTAAGCCCATTAACCACATTCATTCCTTGATAAAATCTGCCAATATTCCTGAAAGTTTCTCAGGTCTGGTCCATTGGTAAAAATGGCCTCCTCCGATGTGAGGTGCACTCCTGGCATTGGGTGCCATTCTAAGCACATCTTTCTCAATGCCATTCGTTACTGGATCGTTCCCTGCAAATACGGATAAAAATGGTTTATTCGATGTGGCAAAAAACTCTCTCGCCACTCTTTGTGCTTCCAATGAGGCATCTGGAATCATTGGAACCTGACTGGGCATTGCTCTTGGTCCCATTTTGTAGGTGGGATCAGGGAATGGGGCATCATATGCTTTCACCAAATCAGTAGTAAAAGGCGAAAACCCATCCAAACCGATTCGATGGAATAAATATTCTATTGATAAAGAAATTTTTGATCGTTTCTCCATTAAAAAGGAGTTTAGAAGACCGATGGGTAGATTTTCTGTGTCCCAACAGAACTTCTGCCAATACATGAACTTAAGTGCAGGATGTGTTTTCCATGATCTCTCTTCAGACAAACTCTTGCCATCCATCTTTCTCACTTCTTTTGCCATCCCCATCATGGTCAGTTTTTCATCGCTTGCTCTGAATGCTTTTATTTCATCGATGACTTCCTGAGGCACATTTGGATTATATGGCAGACCCGTGTTTCCAATGGAAACCTTTATGAAGCGATCTGGGTCTTGTGCGACCATCCTAAGACCAATAAGGCCTCCCCAATCTTGACCAAAAAAAGTAAGTTCATTGAAATCATTGGCTTCAAGCCAAGCTGACATCCAATCTACTTGATTTTGATAAGAGTAATCTTCTCGAGCAGCAGGCTTATCAGACTTCCCATAACCCACAAGATCTGGAGCAATGACTCTTATTCCAGCTTCATTTAAAAACGGAATCATACGAGCATATAAATAACTCCAAACAGGCTGTCCATGCATGGCCAGTAAAATGGGTCCATCTTTGGGTCCTTCATCAATATGATGAATACGAAGTTCCGAGCCATCATCGGTTGTAATAATTGTGTAGTGCGGCTCAAAAGGATAACCCTTAATTTTTTCAAATCTTTCATCCGGTGTTCTGAGTATTTTCATTATTTTGTAAATACCTCAGTTCTGCATGGGTTCTTCAAAAACAATGCCAGCATTTTTCAATCTTGAAATCAAAGCTCCGCCAAGACCTGATGCACTTGTGAGAATCCCACCATAACCAGAACCACCAGGGAGATCTTGTGCATTCTCAACCAAAGTCAATGCCGATTCAGTCACCAATAATGACGTGATCTTATATCCAGGATCGCCCTTGCCATGCATTTTAAAAATAGAAACCGATCCATCCTCAGCCAAGGCTTTATAGGTTGCACTGAACCATCCATTTTCTCTTACCTCTTTCGAAGGGCCTTCGCCAGGCTTTCTCATCAATGGTCTCACAATCTTTCTCAGCGGTGTCATCAGTACCAACCCAAACATTGCTAAAAAAGCCAAAGCCATATAAGCACCCGTTTTTTTCTTATGATATGTAAATTCCTGATATGTAAAATCTGGCCCATAACTCTTTTCTTTCTGTTCATACAAGGCCGCACTTCGCCTGACAACTCTTGTATTGGCTGCTGCCATGATAAAAGGTCCTGACCAACCATTAATTGAATCCTGCTCAAGCACGCCTGTTTTATCTTTGCTGAGCTTTCTCTGCTCATCAGAAACAGAGCCTTCAGGATTGAGTAAGAAGGGGTCAAATATGGACTTGCCCAAATCAAGATCGGCAAGTGAAAACATCGTTTCTAAAGTACCACCCGATGCCTCTCCCTTAAAGGAATGAAAGGCTTCAATACGCTTGATGGGTTTATTCATAGATTGCACACAATAAAAACTGCCCAAATCTGACGGAATGGAATCGTATCCGCAGGATGGAATAATTCTAATGCCTTTTCTTGATGCTTCTTCATGATGCTTATCAATGAGTCCCTTAACCCAAAAATTCTCTCCAGTAATATCAACATAATGGGTATTGTTTTTTACACATGATGCGACCAGTTTTGACCCATATCGATGAAATGGTCCTGCGGTCGATAAGACGACTTTTGTTCTTTGGGTCAATTGATCAAGGGCATCTTCGTCTTCTGAATCGGCAATTAGAATTTCTATATCTGGACATAAGTCATCAGCTACTTTTTTCAATTTTTCTTGATTTCTTCCAGCAATTGCCCATTTCGTGGATCGCTCTTCAGATGCAAGGTATTCAACACAAAGCTTTCCGGTAAAACCCGTTGCGCCATAAACAATGATATCTATATCTTTTTCCATAATTTTGCTCGGTAATTAATTCATCAGCTTGTCTTTCAGATAGGCCAGCTGTAGAGCCAAGAGGAAGGAAAACTGATCTATATTTGAAGTTCCAGCATGCCCTCCTTCTGTATTTTCATAATAAACGACTGTCGATCCCAAATCAGTCATCTTCTTTGCCATTTTTCTTGCATGACCAGGGTGAACTCGATCGTCTTTTGTTGAGGTGTAGAAGAATACCTCGGGATATTCAGTGCCCTCTTTTAAGTTCTGATAAGGCGAGTACTTACTAATGAACTCCCACTCTTCAGGATTATCTGGATCACCATATTCGTCAACCCATGAAGCGCCGGCCAATAATTTGTCATAGCGATACATGTCTAATAAAGGGACGCCGCATATCACGGCACTGAATAAATCAGGTCTTTGGGTAAAAGTGGCACCGACTAGCAATCCACCATTTGATCTGCCTTCAATCCCAAGGTGTTCTGGGGATGTAATCCCCTTTTCAATCAAATCAATGGCAATGGCAATGAAGTCATCATAGGCTCTTTGACGATTCTCCTTGAGGGCAGATTGATGCCATTCAGGCCCGAACTCTCCCCCACCACGAATATTCGAAACGACATAAACACCGCCCGCATCAAGCCAGTATTCTGCGATTGAGCCCCCCAAATATGCTGGTGGTTTTGAAATTTGAAAGCCTCCGTAACCATATAGAATGGTTGGATTGTCTCCATCTAACTCCAAGTCTTTTCTTGAAATAAGAAAATATGGGATTGAGGTTCCATCAGCGGAAGAAACAAAATTTTGTTCCACTCTATACTTTTCAGGATCAATCGAGTTTTTTCTGGATTTAATTTTTTTATATTTTTTGATTTGAATTTTTTTAAAAAAATTTCAAATTAAAAATTATTTTGCAAATTAAATTAAAGCTAAAAAGTTAAGTAATTTCAATGGTTTTTAAAGATTATTTTTAAAAATTAAAATTAAATTAATAAAGTTTATCTAATTCTTGTTTACCAATTCTGCTTTCGTTTGCTACTTCTAAAAATTTATTTAAATCTAATTTGTTATTATTTTTATCAACAGC
>JAPOHS010000081.1 GCA_029979325.1 Pseudomonadota bacterium
CCAAGAGTAAAATTATAAGTAAAGGGATCTCTGCAAAATCGTCACAAAATACTTATAGAGGGCAAGTCACTATGTCAAAAGGTGCAAAGAATTCTAGAAACTTCACACAATGTGACTCGTTGCTTATCGGAAGCAATGCAGGAGCGCATACATTCCCATCTATAGATGTAATGAATTCATCTTCAATTCTTGAGCACGAAGCAACAACCTCTAAGATTGCAGACGAACAATTGTTCTACTGTATGCAAAGGGGAATCAGTGAGGAAGATGCCATTGGGCTAATTGTAAGCGGATTCTGCAAAGAAGTGCTCAATGAACTGCCCATGGAGTTTGCTGTAGAGGCAAGAGCATTGCTGCAAGTCAACTTAGAAGGAGCGATCGGCTAATGGCTAAAATCCTATCAATAAAAGATCTTCATGTAGATGTTGCCAGTACACCCATTATTAATGGTCTCAATCTTGAAATTGAATCTGGTGAGACACACGCCATCATGGGACCAAATGGTTCCGGTAAAAGTACACTAGCGAAAACCATTGCAGGACATCCAGATTACAAAATTAAATCAGGAAAAATAACTTATATGGATCATGATTTGAATGATCTTCCAATTGAAGAAAGATCCAATCTTGGTGTCTTCCTTGGCTTTCAATATCCAATAGAAATTCCAGGTCTTTCGAATACAGCATTCTTAAAGGCTGCGATCAATGCAAAAAGAAAATACAATGGCCTTGAAGAGCTGTCTGCTAGTGAATTCCTTATTGATCTTAAAGAAAAATCACAGATGGTTGATATAGAGCAGAAATTTCTATCCAGAGGCGTCAATGAAGGATTTTCTGGTGGGGAGAAAAAACGCAATGAAATATTACAAATGTTGATGCTGGAACCCACTCTCTCAATACTTGATGAGACCGATTCAGGCCTTGATATCGATTCTATGAAAGTCGTTGCATCGGGTGTGAATGCATTCAGAAATGAAAAGACTTCGTCATTGATTATCACACATTACGAGCGTCTACTTAATTACATTACTCCAGATTATGTTCATGTATTCCATAATGGTGTGATCATAAAAACAGGTGACATTCAACTGGCTAAGGATCTTGAAGAACGAGGATACGAATGGCTTACCAATCCTTGAATCAAGCAGATCATTTCAGTGGACTTCAAAAGTTCATCCAAAACGAAGGTCATGATCTTCCTGATTGGATGAATCATCAAAGAGAGTCTGCCTTTAGTGAATACGAGGAGGTTTGCCCTGAGCAATCAAGATCTGCAACATGGAAAAATACAAAGCTAAATCTGATGCTGGATATTTTTCTTGATAAAGACTTCAAGAAACTGAGGTCATCTCACAAAGACTTTGACCTAACAACGGGTCTCGATGATTCAATTAGAATATATTTTCATGCAGGAATGTTTTTTTGCGATGAGGAAATCCCAACATATATAAAAATCTTGAGTCACCAATATTCAGAAGAAAATAGCTCAATTTTCAGTATTGATGGTAAATCCAAAAGACAATCAATACCTTTTTTGCTCAACAATATCGTCAGCAGAGATGCTCTTTTAATTGATACTTCTGTGAATCAACATGTGGAAAGACTCGTACATATTATTTACGTGCCCAATCAAAATATAAACGTCGCACCAAGAATAAATATTAATCTTGCAGAAAACAGCTCGATTAAAATTTTAGAAGAACAACTCCAATTAAATGATTCAATTATAAATCAGTGCATTGATATCAAATGCGCTGAAGGCTCTTCTCTGGACTATTACAAAATTAACCATCCACAAAATGACAGTCATCAAATTAACAATCTTAATCTGAATCAAGACGCAATGACTGATGTCTCAATATTCAACTTAGATTTGGGTGCAAATTCTGCAAGCGCACTGAATCATCTTAAGCTCAATGGTAAAGATTCTCATGTTTCCTGCTCTACCCTATTCATGCCCTCTGGTGAGCGATCATCTCATCATAATGTTGTCATTGATCATTTATCCGATGAATCTTCTAGCTCAGTCAATTTTAGGGGTGTCATTAATGATCGTGCCACTGGATCTTTCTTTGGAAAAGTTAGGGTGGCAAAAGAAAGAAGGAAAACATCGGCTTTTATGCAAAATAAGAATCTATTGCTTTCTGATGAATCTAAAATTTCAACTGTACCAATCTTAGAGATTTACAACGATGACACAGAATGCTCACACAGCGCTACTTCAGGATCTCTTGATAAAGAAAAGCTCTTTTATCTCAAAACCAGAGGAATCAGTGAATATGATGCGAAAGACTTTCTGATTAAGTCTTTCATTGATGAACTGACATCCCAAATAAAATCGAGAAGGATAAGAGATTATATTAATGAGCTGATTCTCAGCAATCATGAGAGTTGATGCTATGAATATTAAGAAAAAAGAAACATTAGAAAGAATAAGAGATGAATTCCCAATACTGGATCAACAAATCAATGGGGAAGATCTAATTTACCTGGATAACGCAGCATCAACACAAAAGCCTAAATCTGTGATCAATGCCATCAAAGACTATTATGAGAATGATCATTCTAATGTTCACAGAGGTGTTCATACTCTGAGCGTTAGGGCGACAGAAGCTTATGAAAATGCAAGAGCAAAGGTTGCAGAATTCTTAAACTCACCCAATAAGCATCAAATCATATTCACAAAAGGGACAACAGACTCGGTCAATCTCATTGCAAGCTCTGTAACAAATCTCATACAAGAGGATGATGAAATTCTCATAACATCAATGGAGCATCACTCAAATATCGTTCCCTGGCAGGAATTATGCAAAAGAACTGGTGCTGTATTGAAAATCATTCCGATCAATGAAAATGGTGAATTAATGATCGATGAATATAAAAATATGGTCTCGGATAAGACAAAACTCATTTCAGTTGTGCACCTTTCCAATACACTCGGAACCATCAATCCAATAGAAGATATTATCGAGATTGCAAAATCATATGATGTCATTACTGTCATTGATGGAGCGCAAGCAGCAGGACATCTTCCCATTGATGTCCAAAAATTAGATTGTGATTTCTATCTGTTCTCTGGGCACAAGATTTTTGGTCCCACAGGCATTGGTGTGCTCTATGGAAAAGAGGAAATACTCAATCAAATTGATCCATATCAGTTTGGTGGAGAAATGATATTAAAAGTAACCTTTGAGGAAACAACATATAATGATCTTCCTCACAAGTATGAAGCGGGCACTCCAAATATCGCTGGTGCTGTCGGCATCGGTGCATCGATTGACTTCATCAATGGACTCGACAGAGATCTGGCTCATGAGCATGAAATGAGTCTTCATAACTATGCATTGGAGCAACTAGAAATGATTGAGGGTATCAGAATCATCGGGAATTCAAAAAATAAGTCATCCATTATTTCTTTTGTTGTTGATGGGATACACCCGCATGACATAGGAACAATAATCAATCAAAAGGGAATCGCGGTTCGCACTGGTCACCATTGTACGATGCCTCTAATGGATTTTTACGGTATACCTGGGACAGTCAGAGCATCGTTTAGCATTTACAATAATCATTCTGAAGTTGAAAAGTTAATCGATGCGATCAAACTTGCAATTAAGATGCTGAAGTAATGGTTTCTGAATTATACAAAAGAGAACTTATTGAGCTCAGCAATAATCCGTATCATTTCGGCAAGCCTGAAAGGATTTTTTCAAGCCATGAGACTTTAAATCCACTCTGTGGTGATAAAATTACTGTTTATCAATCTGGTGACCCGTCAATAGCCATTGAGCTTTGGTTTGAAAGTGTCAGCTGCATAATATGTTCAGCCTCTGCATCAGTCCTGATGCAGCATGCAGAAGGAATGGATCTAACTGATGGGCTTAAGTTTATAAAGGATGTTGAGAATGCAATCAATGAGGGTTCGATACACGATCATAACTTTCCAAAAGATATGCATTGCTTGGAAGAAATAAATAACTATCCATCTAGAATCACTTGTGCGACATTACCATGGAAAACTGCTTTTGAATTATTGCAATGACTAATACAGATGAAATGAACAAGCTAATCAGTCTCTCAAGAGATTGTGAGGTCATCTCTGTGCCTTATGGTGAAAAAGAGACAC
>JAPOHS010000082.1 GCA_029979325.1 Pseudomonadota bacterium
AGCGATGCCATGCTTAGAATGATGATTGATCGAGCAATAGAGCACCAAATGTTTGTGCTATTGGAGTCTTTTGATCAAGCGGACATGCTGCGATCGAAAGACATCATTTCAGAATATGGCTCTCAAGGCGCGAACATTCTTCTTGGCGTCAATTGTCGAGATCTAAGGACACTGGATGTCAGCTTTTCAAGGTTTGAAGAGCTTTCTGTCCTGATACCCGAGGATGTCATGTGCATTGCAGAAAGCGGAATCACTGAAGCCTCAGAAATAGAATTCCTATCGCAGATTGGTTATTCAGGTGCATTGATAGGAACATCTTTGATGCAGTCAGAAAACCCAGGTCACTTATTGCAGGAAATGATGATGGCAGCATCAAAAAAGAAATGAAAACTTTGATCAAAATATGCGGCATAAAAAGATTTGATGATCTGGAGTGTGCAATAGATCATGGGGCAGACTTAATTGGCTTTGTTTTCGTAAAGTCCTCACCCAGATATATCGATGCTAAGTCTGTTGCAAGCTTGGTGCGCTCAATACCAGATAAAATAAAAACCGTTGCGGTTATGCAACATGCAACACAGAGCAGTCTCGATTCTATTCTGAAAGACTTTAGACCCTCATATATTCAAACGGATGCCGATGATTTCGCATCACTCAATCTGCCAACCGATATCAAAAAAATACAGGTTTATCGCGAAGAAAAGAATTTTGATTTCTCCAGTATTGATGATCAATCATTGGCCCTTTTAGAGGGGCCAGTCAGCGGTTCAGGTGAGTTAGTCAATAGAGCATTCTTGAAGGAAGCATGCGAGAAAAAAAGGCTAATCGTAGCTGGCGGCCTTGCTCCTGATAATATTCAGAATATTTTAGAAGAAGTGAATCCATACGGTGTGGATGTAAGCAGCGGAGTTGAAAGTGAAAGAGGAAATAAAAGTAAGGAAAAAATTATTCAATTTAATAAAATTGTCCGTAAATATGATGAGTCAAAATCATGAGAAGTGAAGATCAAAACCTATTAAAAGCACTGCTCGATGGAGAGTTCCCAGATGAATCAGGGAGATTTGGAGTTTTCGGAGGACAGTATGCACCTGAGACTTTGATGCCGGCATTAAAAAAGCTAGAGAAGAATATCAAAATCTTCCTGAAGGATAACTCATTTCAAGAGGAGTTCGTGAAAGAGCTCAACAGTTGGGCTGGTCGTCCAACCGCACTGACTTATGCAAAACAACTCAGTAAAAGATGGGGCGTTGAGGTTTTTCTTAAGCGAGAGGATTTGACTCACACAGGTGCTCACAAGATCAATAATGCACTCGGTCAAGCGATGCTTGCAAAGAAATTGGGCGTGAAAAGGATTGTTGCAGAAACTGGCGCTGGTCAACACGGCGTTGCTTCCGCAGCTGCATGTGCCAGAGTGGGGCTGCCTTGCACAGTTTACATGGGTGCAATTGATATCGAGCGACAGGCTCCAAATGTCGACCGAATGAAACAATTGGGTACCGAAGTGATTTCTGTAATGAGCGGAGACCAAACCTTGAGGGCCGCCATTGATGAAGCGTTTAGGGACTGGGTATCAGACCCTGAAAATACACACTATATAATCGGTTCTGTAGTAGGCCCGCATCCTTTCCCATTCTTGGTTAGGGAAATGCAGTCCATCATAGGAAAGGAAGCTAGACAACAGATGTTAAATGTCGAAGAAAGCCTTCCGGATGCAGTTTTTGCTTGCGTAGGTGGGGGCTCAAATGCAATTGGGCTGTTTCATGCTTTTCTCGCTGACAGCGAAGTTGAGCTATTTGGAATAGAGGCTGGAGGGACAAGCGATGACTTGGGCGAAAATGCAGCAACACTTGCTTCTGGAAAACCAGGTATACTCCACGGAACTTATTCCATGTTATTACACGATAATGATGGTTTAATTCAGGAAACACATTCAGTTTCAGCTGGACTCGACTATCCCGGCGTTGGCCCAGAGCACGCATTCTTACAATCGATAAAC
Organism: Pseudomonadota bacterium; assembly: GCA_029979325.1. The sequence continues at coordinate 1,997 of JAPOHS010000082.1, forward strand.
CGAGTACAATACTCTTCGGCGAGAGATGATGAGGCCTTGGAATTATTGAGAGAGGTTTGTGAATACGAAGGAATATTACCAGCCATTGAAAGCTCCCATGCTTTTGTCGAGGCAAAAAAATGGGCCAAAGAAAACAAAGGAAAACGAATTTTAATCGGGCTTTCTGGAAGAGGGGACAAGGATATGCCCACGCTCAGTAAATTAATGCATGAATGAACATATGTTTGGCGGTCAATACATAGAGGAAAGAGTAAAGGCTCCCAAAGCAGCCGGACCTGCGATCATCCCATTCATAACTGCAGGTTATCCTAATGCTGAGGACTTTAAACAGACGCTCTATGATCTTGCAAAGAAAGCGGATGTGATTGAAATTGGGGTTCCATTTTCTGACCCCATGGCAGATGGGGTGACCATCCAGAGATCAAGCCATGTGGCAATAGAAAATGGGGTAACCTTGACATGGATTTTCAATCAGCTTAAAGAAATTAAGCTAGATACCCCAATTGTTCTGATGAGCTATTTAAATCCACTTTATGTATTTGGCTTGAAAGAGCTTGTCGAGGCTTCCATTGCATCTGGAGTTGACGGCTATATTGTTCCAGACTTGCCGATCGAAGAAAGCAAGGAACTCAATGATCAACTGACAGGCGCTGGTCTGGCTTTGATTCAATTGGTCACACCAGCGACACCAACAGATAGAATTGAATTGATTACCAATCAAAGCTCAGGATTTATTTATGCGGTGACTGTTAAGGGTGTTACAGGAGGAGAAGATGCTTTGTCTGCTGATGTGACGGATTACCTGAAACAGGTTCATGAGATTTCAAAAATACCCGTTTGTGCTGGATTTGGTATCAGAGATAAGTCTGATGTTGAAATGATTGCTGAGTATGTCGATGGGATCATTGTTGGCTCTGCAATTGTTGAAACAATTGAGCAGGGCAATAGTCCGACAGAATTTTTAGATCGTCTTAAAAATTAAAGATCGAAATAGGAAATATAATTCACAAATTTATTTTCTACCTCGCCAGAAGCCCTAAAGAAATTTTCATAGGAATATGAATGCTTCGATTTTAATTTTTTAGTACCGATCCTTTTTGTCAGCTTTCTTTCAAATGTCTCATCGTGTTTGATCGAAAATTTTTCAAAGATTTGATTGGTAATCTTAATGGGATCATCGATTAAATGATTAAATTGTAAGTCGATCATTTGATCTTTTGGAATCAATTCACGGCCATTTAAAAGTTTCTCAGTCGCGTCTTGCCAATATAAAAGCATCTGATTGCCCACTTGAATCGGATCCACATGATTTGAGTACCCGAGCCTTAGATTGAAGGCAAGATTGCTGATTGATGGCATGCTGAATCTAGGGTTTCGATGTAAAAAGATAAAACGTGCTTTCGGATAAGTATTTAAAATTTCTTCTATGTGCGCTATGTGGCATGGATCTTTTAATAGCCATATGTTTTCATCCGCTTCTGAGGACATCGCATTCAGAAACATTTGGTGAACCCTAAAAGAAGATTCATAAGATGAATCTGAGATGAACTTTATGTAGTTAGGCAAATTTGCAGAATAGGCAAAGCTGATGCTTTTTAGATCATATGCTGTAATCAGTTGACACTCCTCTGGCTGAGCATAATGCATCGGATGAATATCATACAGCTGTGGCACCAAGCGATTGATGCTAAACAGCTCGACTTGTGTTCGTATTTTTTTTATTAAGGCCTCGATTTTATTTTTTGCAATCGACTGTGCTTGAAATATTTCCCAAGTAAATGGGCTCCTTAAGCTTGGATGAGCATGCAATAAGTCGAATAAGAAACTTGTTCCTGATCTGGGCAATCCTGTGATGAATATAGGATCATCCTGTTTAAAAGATGACATATTTTCATTCATGATTTCCATAGATAGCCTGATATCAAGCCTTCTTTTCAGGCCTTTGTAGACAAGGAAGCTCCCGAAATCATTGAGTTTCGCATGATTTTGATAATCATTGATGAGAATATCCAGAACATTTTGAATGCCTGGATCTATGCTGAGAAGATCAGCATCAATTGCTAATTTTTCTAAATTTTGCAAAGCAACTTGGGTATTACTGTTTTGGTTTAGATATTAGCAGAAC
>JAPOHS010000083.1 GCA_029979325.1 Pseudomonadota bacterium
AACGGGAGAAGAAGACAGGCTAGAGGCAGTTTTGCCGCTCGTTAAACAATATGGCTGTGCCGTGATTGGAATCTCAAATGATGATACTGGAATATCTGAAGATATTAATGTTCGGTATGAAGTTGCAAAAAAGATAGTTGAGAGAGCAATGGATCATGGAATTCCGAAAGAAGATGTCGTAATTGATCCATTGGTTATGCCCATTGGAGCAATCAATTCGGCAGGAAAACAAGTCATGGAACTGATCAAGATGCTACAAAATGATTTGGGCGTAAATACAACTTGTGGCGCCCCAAATCTTAGTTTTGGATTGCCAAATAGACTTGGTCTCAACACAGCGTTTATTGCAATGGCGATCGGTGCAGGGATGACAAGTGCTATTACGAATCCTCTTGAAAAAGAAATAATGCAATCTGTTAAAGCGGCAAATGTGGTTGCCGGCAATGACCCAGAGTGCTCAGAATGGATTGCCAATTACCGAGAACCAGGCACTAAATCAAAAAGGACCAGAAGAAGAAGGTCCAAGAGCTAGATTAACAGCCATGGCTGAAAAAAATCAGTTTCAAATTATCTTTATGCCTTCCGGAAAGAGGGGTGAGTTCGAAAAAGGTACAACTATACTCCAGGCATCAAGAAGTCTTGGGGTGGATCTTGATTCTGTATGTGGTGGACGAGCAATTTGTGGAAGATGTCAAATTGAACCCACCGAGGGTGAATTTGCAAAACATGGTATTAATTCTAACCTCTCGAACCTTAACCGATTAACTGAATCTGAAATAAAATATTCAAAAAGAAAAGGATTGGAATCATCAAGGAGGCTTGGTTGTCAAACAATGATCTCTGGCGACATCGTCATAGATGTCCCTGAAGAGAGCCAGCTCCATCAACAGGTTGTCAGAAAAGAATTTGAAGCCTCTTCTGTAACTATAAATCCAATATCAAAACTGCACCTTATAGACATCGGTCAGTCATCAATTGACTCTAATGATCACCTTGAAGAACTAATAAAGAAAAAGCTCAGTGTTGATTGGGAAATCGAAATCAGCCAAATGCTTCCAAAAAACTTTGATTACAAATCATTCAGTGAGTCCGAGAATATAACTATTGCGGTTCGGGAGAAAAATAGCGTAGTAGATTTTTGGCCTGGATTGGTAGAAAAGATTTACGGCGTATCAATTGATATAGGATCGACTACGCTTGCTGTCAATTTGAGCGATCTTCAAACCGGTGAGGTCCTGGCGTCCGAAGGCTCAATGAACCCACAAATCAGATTTGGAGAAGATCTGATGAGTCGAGTTTCTTATTGCATGCTTAACCCAGGCTCTGAAAAAAAACTAACTGAAACTGTAAGAAATTCAATTAAGCAGTTGATTATGAAAGCATGTGAAACCCATAAAATAGATCCTGAACAAATTCTAGAAGCAACTGTAGTTGGAAATCCAGTCATGCATCACCTATTTCTTGGTTTTGACCCAGTTCCATTAGGCGTTGCACCATTCAAGCTAGAAACATCTGATTCAGTAACAGAGTTATCAAAAAATCTAGATCTAGGCATCAATGAAAATGCATCCGTCTATGTACTTCCTTGTCTTGCAGGACATGTTGGTGCAGATGCTGCCGCAGTGATATTGGCAGAAAAACCATATGAAGAAGAGAAATATAGCTTGATAGTTGATGTTGGAACTAATGCTGAAATCATTGTTGGCAATAAAGATAAAGTACTTGCAGCATCCAGTCCAACTGGGCCTGCTTTTGAAGGCGCACAGATTAACTCTGGACAAAGGGCTGCGCCTGGTGCGATCGAGAGAGTAAGAATTGATCCTGAAACACTGTCTGCAAAAATTAAAGTGATCGGCTCTGACCTTTGGTCCGATGAGCCTGGTTTTGAAGAAGATACAAAAAACATTGGCGTCACAGGAATCTGCGGATCAGGAATCATTGAGGCAATTGCTGAAATGTTTCTTTCTGGAATCATTTCATCTGAAGGCTTGATACAAGAACAAACAGAAAAGTCAACAGACTTAATTTTTAAAGACGGTAGAACGTTCTCATATATCTTGTATTACGGCAGTCAAAAGATAGTAATCACTCAAAATGATATTCGTGCCATCCAGCTTGCAAAAGCTGCACTTTATGCCGGTGCCAAACTGTTAATGGACAAGATTGGAATCAATCAAGTCGATAAAATTCGATTTGCTGGTGCATTTGGTAGCCATATAGATGTGAAATACGCAATGATGCTTGGACTGATACCAAACTGTAAAATTAGTGAAGTAACTTCTTCTGGAAATGCAGCAAGCACTGGTGCAAGAATCGCCCTACTAGATTTAGAAAGTCGACAAGAAATCGAGGTAGCTGTAAGGAAAATTGAAAAAATTGAGACTGCAACTGAACCTCTTTTTCAAGACTATTTTGTAAAAGCAATGTCAATACCTCATCAAAGTGATGATTTTTCAGAATTAAACAAGGTTTTCAAACTCCCAGAAAAGAATGAGGTGGAAATCCGATCAAAAAGAAAAAGACGAAGAACATAGGTAATTCATAGATTGTGTTAAAGAAAACTTAGATTTATGTTAGATTCGTAGCCAATTTGACGATAACCATGAACAGTATTAAAGAATTATTAAATCATCATCAAGAAGACTGGTCACTGGACCAGAGGTTCTATAAAGATGAGTCGATATTTGATCTTGAAAAGAACCACATTTTCTATGATAGTTGGATCTTCATAGGGCATGAGTCACAGATCCCAAACAAAGGTGATTACTTTGTATATAAATTACTTGATGAAGAAATTATTGTTCTTAGAAACAAAGAGAATGAAGTAAAGGCATTCTTTAACGTTTGCCGTCATCGGGGTTCGAGAATTTGTCTTGAGCAAAGTGGGAATACCTCACGCTTTTCATGTCCATATCACAGCTGGACATATAATCTCGATGGAAAGCTTTTGGCAGCAAAGAGCCTGAGAGAAGGCATTGATAAATCAACACTTCGACTGCACCCGTGTAATATTGCGTCTGTCTCTGGAATGCTTCTAATAAACCTTTCAGATAATCCTCAATCTTTAGAAAACCTTCAAAGTGACCTAAAAGAACCCTTTGAGATGTTTGGATTTGAAGATCTAAAAGTTGCCGCTCATAAAAACTATCCGATTGCTTCAAACTGGAAGCTTGCAGTTGAGAATTATCAAGAGTGTTATCACTGTGCACCAGCCCACCCCGAATACTCACTCTCACACTCACTTAAAATCGAAGATGAACCTGGATTTGATGAAGCCCAGGAAAAAATGATGAAAAATTTAGAGAGTTGTGGACTTAAAGAATTTGAGGTCAATAAAGATTTCTCAAACAAAGATCCCAATCAAGAGCAATATGCTTACTCAAGATACGCTTTGTTTGATGGTTATGTGACTGGAAGCAAAGATGGCAAACCATTGGCACCACTCTTAGGAGACATTAAAGAATTCAATCAAGGCTGTTCAGACTTTAATATCGGTCCCGTTAGTTACTTCCTCGCATATTGTGATCATGTCGTTGGATATATTTTTACGCCGATAAGCCAAAATCAATGTCAGTGCGATATTTATTGGCTTGTGAACAAAGATGCAGAAGAAGGCAAAGACTATGACAAAGAAAAACTTATGTGGCTCTGGGATGTGACCACTTATGCTGATGAAACGATCATTGTGAATAACCAAAAAGGTGTAAATTCGATCAAATATCAATCAGGGCCCTATACCGATAAAGAGCAAAGCACACGTCGGTTCATTAAATGGCTCCACCAGCGTGTCGAAGTCGGCCGGATACTACTCAAGTCCGTGCATCTGCAATGCCCTCTCAATGATCTTGTGCGCATAGAAGTCGGCTCTGATCTGAGCGAGCGGGAAGTCGATCAGGAT
>JAPOHS010000084.1 GCA_029979325.1 Pseudomonadota bacterium
AATTGCAGTGAGAGTGATCTCGGACACTGCATTTATTTTATTCATATGAGTTAGTTATCTTGTATCTCAATGGCTGGTAATCTTTATGCCCGATGATTTCAATTTATGTTTCTGATTGATGGCAATGAGAACCGATGTCAATGCTTCAGCAGCAGCTGAGTTTTCAATTGAGCCTGCATGCCAGCAGTTTAGTCCAAGGTCTCCTAAAAGCTCAATCACTTCATCAACCGCATCATCTGAGTTACCACATACCAAGACTTCGGCATCAATAGAATCTTCTGACCCTACCAAATGGGAACCTATATTTTGCAAAGCAGAGACCACATAAACCTCTTCTCCAAGAAGCATCTGAGCTTCCAGTGCTGCTGAACCAGAATTTGGAAGGCTTACTTTGGTAACAGGTTTAGAGAGAGGGACCGTGGTATCGACCAAAATCTTTCCGCTAAGAAATGGTTTGATTTGATGAAGCGTCTCTGAGTGACTAGAGTAGGGGACTGCAAGGATGGCGATTCCACAATTTTTTGCTGCTTCCATCAAATCACTTCCAGTGACATTGTCATTTCCAATTTCAGCATTGATTTCATCGGCAACAGAAATTGCTTTTTCAGCATTTCTAGAACCAATGATGATTTGATGTCCAGATTTTGACCATTTTTTAGATAGCGCAGAACCCAAGGCACCCGTACCGCCAAATATGCCTATTACTTTTGTATTACTCATCGTTAATGATTCCTTCAATTTGTCTCACAGCACCATCTGATGCAGATGATGCCAGTAAAGCATATGCTTGGAGTGCCAAACTCACCGTCCTATTTCTTTTATGAGGTTTCCATGCTTTCTTTCCAAGTGAAGCCATTTCTTTTTTTCTCAGTTCCAATTCTTCATCTAAGAGGTCAACATCAATGGATCTATTGGGTATGTCAATATTAATGATGTCGTCATCTTTAATGAGGGCAATATAGCCTTTTGATGCAGCTTCAGGAGAAATATGTCCAATGGATAAGCCAGAGGTTCCTCCAGAAAACCTTCCATCAGTAATCAGTGCACATTTCTCACCGAGCCCTTTGGCTTTTAGATAACTGGTTGGATATAGCATTTCCTGCATGCCAGGCCCACCTTTTGGCCCTTCATAGCGAATAACAACCACATCTCCAGCTAGAATTTGATCTCCAAGAATTGCCTCAACGGCATCATCTTGACTTTCAAAAACTTTTGCAGGCCCGCTAAAGTTCAGTATTTTCTCATCAACACCCGCTGTTTTTACAATGCAACCATCGGTTGCAATGTTTCCTTTTAACACCGCTAAACCTCCATCTTGACTGTGGGCATTCTCAGAATCTCTAATACAGCCATTTTCACGATCCACATCCAATTCTGGATATCTTTTGTTTTGAGAGAATGGTTGAGTGGTTGGGATCATACCAGGCGCTGCCGAATAGAATTCTTTAACCTCACTTGAGGGTTTTCTATTAACATCCCATTTATTAATTGCATCAAGCATGGTTTCCGAGTGGACTGTTTTGCTATCAGAATTCAGTAATTTCGCTTTTTCCAGTTCTCCCAGGATGGCCATTATTCCTCCCGCTCTGTGCACATCTTCCATGTGAAAGTTACTACTTGGTGCAACTTTACATAAGTTAGGCACCCTTCTGGATAGTCGATCAATATCATCCATGCCGAAATCAAGCCCCGCTTCTTTTGCTGCTGCGAGTATATGTAAGACTGTATTTGTTGAACCCCCCATGGCGATGTCCAAGGTCATGGCGTTCTCGAATGATTCTAGATTTGCAATATTTCTTGGAAGAACACTTTCATCATCATGTTCATAATATTGCTTGGTCAGCTCAACAATAATTTTTCCAGCTTTTAAGAAGAGCTCCTTACGATCGATGTGTGTAGCAAGCACACTTCCATTTCCTGGAAGTGCAAGCCCAAGAGCCTCAACCAAGCAATTCATAGAATTGGCAGTGAACATCCCTGAGCAAGAACCGCAAGTTGGACATGCAGATCTCTCTACTTTAGCAACATCTTCATCTGAAACACTTGGATCTGCAGCAAGTACCATGGCATCGACTAAATCGAGACTTGCTTCTTGGCCTTTTACCAAACCTTTGCCTGCTTCCATTGGGCCACCTGAGACAAAAATGGTCGGTACATTCAGACGCATTGTTGCCATCAACATTCCCGGTGTAATCTTGTCGCAATTCGAGAGACAGACCAAAGCATCTGCACAGTGAGCATTGACCATGTATTCAACTGCATCCGCTATTAATTCACGAGAGGGCAGACTATATAGCATTCCAGAATGACCCATTGCTATGCCATCATCAACAGCAATGGTACTGAATTCTTTTGCCACCCCACCTGATTTTTCAATCTCTCTCGCAACCATTTGCCCGAGATCTTTTAGATGCACATGTCCCGGTACGAACTGAGTGAAAGAATTGGCGATCGCGATGATTGGCTTACCAAAATCATCATCACCCATACCAGTTGCACGCCAGAGTGCTCTCGCTCCTGCCATGTTTCTTCCATGCGTTGATGTTTTTGATCTGTAATCAGGCATACTAAATCCAGTAATTTAAGGAATAATATTATCTCATTTCCTGATCATAAGTATAATTCTCGTGGTAAAGTAATCTTTTTTTATAGCGAGAAGCGAATAATCACTAATTGTTTGATGACTAATGGCTGAATCTAATAAAAACACTCAAGACGCATCTATAGATCAGATAGACAACAATGAGTTCCAAAACGAATGGAGAATGGAGATCCATGAGTGGATCGAATCTCTTCAAGCAGTCAAAGAGAGCTATACAGATAAAGAGGTCAAAGAGCTTCTTAGGGAATTACAAAATTATGCGCTCAGTCACGGCATCTCCCTTTCAGAAGCAACACTGAACACGCCTTATAGGAATACCATTCCTTTGTCAGAGCAGCCCAGCTACCCGGGTGATATAGAAATGGAGTCAAAGATAGAAAATATCATTAGATGGAATGCAATGGCGATGGTGTTGCAAGCATATGATTTAGGCGAGGGACTAGGAGGGCATATTGCAACCTATGCTTCCACAGCAACAATGACCGAGGTTGCACTCAATCATTTTATCAAGTCCCGATCTGATAACTATCAGGGAGATATGTTCAATATACAAGCGCATTCCTCTCCAGGTGTTTATTCAAGAGCCTTTTTAGAGGGACGACTATCCGTTGAGGAAATAGGTAACTTCAGAAGAGAGCTACAAGAAGACGGCGGATTACCATCATATCCACACCCAAGGAGGAGGCCAGAGTTATGGCCCAGTCCAACTGCTTCCATGGGTCTAAATGGTGTGAGCTCAATTTATTATGCTCGCTTTTCAAAATACTTAGAAAACAGAGGGCTCTTAAGCAAGGAAGGCGGAAAGATTTGGGCATTTCTAGGCGATGGAGAGATGGATGAGCCAGAATCTATGGGTGCAATTGGTTTAGCAGCTAGGGAAAAATTAGATAATTTAATATTTGTAATTAATTGTAACCTTCAAAGACTTGATGGTCCTGTAAGAGGAAATGGAAAAATTATTCAAGAACTAGAAGGAAGCTTCAGAGGTGCTGGATGGAATGTAATAAAAGTTATTTGGGGTTCATATTGGGACTCATTGTTAGCCAATGATAAAACTGGTCAATTAGTAAAAATAATGAACGAAACTGTAGATGGTGAATATCAAGCTATGAAAGCAAGAGATGGTGCATATGTGCGAGAAAAGTTTTTTGGAAAACATCCTGAAACTCTAGAATTGGTCTCAAGTATGTCAGATAAAGATATTTGGAGATTAAATCGAGGGGGGCATGATCCTCATAAAGTTTATGCAGCATATGATAAAGCCACTAAAAACCAAGGAAGTCCAA
>JAPOHS010000085.1 GCA_029979325.1 Pseudomonadota bacterium
CAACGATACCCATCATGGCCGCTAAAAGGAATACAACATTCCAATCAACTGCCTGAAAGGCACAGCTCGGAGTATAAAAACCATACATCTGACCCACAACGACCATCGCACCCGCACCTAGCATCGCCACTTTTACACGATGAAATCCGTGGAGGGTTTCTGTAAATATTCCAATAAAACTGATTGCTAAGATGATGCCTGAGATAAGCATGCCCTCATCCATAGCCGTAGGTATTGCTTCAACTGTGCATTGAGCCATTTCTGCTGCTGCCATTGGTCGAACTCCTTAAGAAATAAAAATAAAAAATAGATTCTAATATAAATTTTTAGAAAAAGTCACCAATTCAGCTTCTTATTTGAAGCTTTTGATAGCTTATCCAGATATGCTTTATGCGACTTTTTTTGCTCTTTGCTTGCAACCACATGAATCACTTTCCTCTCTGAATAGTCAAATCTTTCTGCAGCAGAACCAATGCTGCTTTCGGTTTTTTCATCTTTTGAGAAAAATCCCACCTGACCACCGGTCATCAACAAGTAAACCCTTGCGAGGAGTTTTGCATCAATTAATGCGCCATGCAGGTCTCGGGATGACCCATCGACTTCGTATCTACTGATGAGTGCATCGAGACTGTTTCTTTGCCCGGGATGCTTTTCTCTTGCGATATTCAATGAATCTGTGATTTGACAAAGATCTTTCAATCGATCTTTATAGCCAAGAAGTTCCAATTCTTTATTGATGAAGGATGAATCAAATGGTGCATTGTGCATGATCACTTCTGCCCCTTCGATGTAGTCAATGAATTCTGTGATTACCTCTGAAAATTTTGGCTTATCTGAGACAAAATCATCTGTGATCCCATGTATGGGTATTGTAGCTGGATCAATCTTTCTCTCTGGATTCAGATATGTTTGAAAATCATTTCCTGTTAATCTTCGATCAAGAATCTCAACCGCTCCAATTTCAATGACACGGTGACCCGACTCAGCTGAAATGCCAGTGGTTTCAGTATCCAGAATAACTTGTCTCATGAGCCCTCCAACATGTCATCCAAACCCCTATTGGCAAGCAAATCAGCTCTTTCATTGAATTCATGTCCCGCATGCCCTTTAACCCAATACCAATTGACTTTATGTTTACCGGTGAGGTCATCCAATTGGATCCAGAGATCAGCATTCACCACCGGTTTCTTTTTTGAATTTTTAAATCCATTTACTTTCCACTTGATTATCCATTCGGTGATGCCCTGCATGACGTATTTAGAATCGGTGTATAAATCGATCTCACAGATCTCTTTAACACTTTCAAGCGCCTTGATTGCTGCCATGAGCTCCATGCGATTATTCGTTGTATTGTCCTCCCCACCAGAGATTTCTTTTTCGTGATTATCAAATTTGAGCAAAGCGCCCCAGCCACCTGGCCCGGGATTACCTCTGCATGCTCCATCGGTATATATCTCGATTCTTTTCATCTCACTCATTAAAAATTTGAAATCCAATTACTCATTTTAATGTAAAATGTCGAAGTTGTATTCTAGAACTAAATAGAACACTTAAAAAAATCAAATCAGGGGGATCCATTGGGAATCTTAGAAGGAAAAAGAGCATTGATTGCAGGAGTTGCCAGCAACCGATCGATTGCTTATGGTGTGGCAAAATGCATGCATCGTGAAGGTGCAGAATTGGCATTCACCTATCAAACAGAAAAACTCAGGCCAAGGGTCGAGAAATTTGCCAAAGAGTTTGGTTCTGATATTTGTATCGAGATGGAAGTTTCATCAGATGAAGGTATTTCCAAAGCATTTGATGATCTAAGGTCCAGCTGGTCAAGCTTTGACATCATGGTGCATTCCATTGCATTTGCTCCGACTGAGGAACTCAAGGGATCTTTTATTGAATCCGTCACCAGGGAAGGATTTAAGACCGCTCATGAAATCAGCTCTTTCAGCTTTGCTGCAATGGCAAGAGAGGCGAAATCCATGCTGAATAATGATGCCTCACTCATGACTATGACATATCTGGGTTCCGTTCGATCGGTGCCCAACTATAATGTCATGGGTCCAGCCAAAGCCAGTCTTGAGTCCACCGTTCGCTTTATGGCAGCTGACTTGGGTCCTGACTCAATACGAGTGAATGGAATATCAGCAGGGCCTATAAAAACACTCGCAGCATCTGGTGTAAGTGGTTTCAGATCGATGCTTAAACACGTTGAATCAAAAACATCGCTTAGAAGAAATATCACCATCGAAGATGTGGGAAATACAGCTGCATTTCTGGGTTCTGATTTATCAGCTGGAATGACAGGAGAAATACTTTATGTCGATGCTGGATATCGAAATTTAGGCATGAATTTTGATATGGAATAGATCTGGATTAGAGATCAAATAATCCTTCATAAAGACCAGGCTCAATAAATACCTCTGCATTGTCCCTCAGGGATTGAGCAAGGCCGTCAAGATCTTCAGAACCATATTGCTGAGACAAGTCAGATTTGGCATCACTTCTTTCTTGATCTGAGAAGAAACTCAGATTTCCAGAATTAACAGAAGACACTTTTGCAATATATACGCTGCCTAACTCCGAGAAGACAATCATCTCTTGATCTATTAGATCCTTATGCAATGAAAAAATTGCTTCAGATAAACCTCTGGGGTAATTTGTTGAATTTCTGAGTATTTGAAAATCTTCACTTTGAATGCCCTCTTCAGTTGCTATTTCATCAAAGACAATTGAATCCTGAGTCTTAAGTCCTTCGGCATATTCATTTGCAAGGCTCATTGCTCTGTTATTCATCAAAAAACTTTGAATATCAGTCTGAACTTCAGAGAACTCTCTGGTTGCTGGCAATCTGTGTGCTTTTGCTCTGGCGACAATCACGCTGTCTCCAATTTGAAACAATGGGGTATTCTCTCCAAGTTCAATCGAACCTGGGCTAAAAAGCATATTCACCATTTCAGGATCTTGGTGTAAGAATGTGGAACCTGTTCTTGAAAAAGCATCCAAGTTATTTAGTTCAAGACTCATTTTATCAGCAACCGTTGCGAGCTCATTGTATGACTGAAGGGTAAGATCAGCCATTTGATCTGCCAGCTCAAATAGTTCTTCTTCTGCAAGTAGTCTTGAGTATTCAAGCTCTAGCTCATATTCAATGTCTTCAAATGCTTGTTGTTGACCGGTCTTGATGTCATCCATTCTGATCAAATGGTACCCAAAGTCTGTTTTAACTGGTGCCGATATTTCCCCAACATTCATTGAGAATAGAGCGATTTCGAATTCTGGCACAAAGAGGCCTGGCTCAGCCCAACCCAAATCACCGCCTACCGCTGCAGAACCCGGATCATCTGAATATTCTTTTGCTAGATCTTCAAATGTTTGTGTATCGAGCTTTGATTGAATTTCTTCAATTAACTCTGCAGCCTGTTCATCGGTAGTGTCATCATCAATGGCTATGAGTATGTGACTTGATTTCCTCTCTTCATTGGTTACGAAGCGATCCAGATTATTCTCATAATACTCTCTTAAGTCGTCAGCACTAAATTCAACCTGCTGAGCAACATCTTCAATAGTGATTTCGAGATATTCCACATCCACTTCTTCATTGCTTTGGAATAAGTCTAGATTACTCTCATAGTAATCACTGACTTCAGCTGGATTGATTTCGACTTGATCCATAAATCTAGATGAATCAATGGTCAGCAGTTGACCTGTTCGCTCTTGCATTTGTAATTCAATAAACTTAGTGAACTCTGTATTGGTGATGAATGCAGTCTCGAT
>JAPOHS010000086.1 GCA_029979325.1 Pseudomonadota bacterium
AGTAGGGTCTGTTCCAGCAAATGCACTTGCATTTTTACTCGGAATTTCAAGTATCCCTGTCCACCATATGGAAGCCCATTTACTTGCACCACTGTTGGAAAGCGGAACAACAAGAATGCCCTTTGTCGCTTTACTGGTGTCTGGAGGGCATACGCTTTTGGTCTATGTCAAAGAACGAGGAATGTATCAATTGGTTGGCCAAACCCTTGATGATGCTGCAGGCGAGGCTTTTGATAAAGCATCAAGTCTCCTGGGTCTAGGTTATCCAGGTGGACCAGCCATTGCGAAGAAAGCATTGTCAGGAAATGAGAACGTTTTTGAATTTCCCAGACCCATGATGGATCCAAAAGACAATCTTGATTTCAGTTTCAGCGGTTTGAAGACCTCTCTTTTATACACCGTCAATAAGCTCAAGGATCAAAAAGTGCTAGATGAGCAATGCATTGCAGATATAGCGAATGCTTATCAAGAGGCAATTGTTGATTGCTTGGTGGAGAAAAGCAGGAGAGCTGTCAGTCAAATGGATGTGAAGGATATCATTATCGCCGGCGGCGTTGGTGCGAATAGGAGACTTCGAGACGAGATGAAGGAAGTCTTTGAAAAAGAGGGCATTAATGTAAGCTATCCTAGTATTGAGTTTTGTACAGACAATGCTGCGATGATTGCATTGACAGGTTGCTTTAGATATCAAGACGGAATCATGAATGACAACTATGAAATCAAGATCAATCCAAGGTGGTCTATTGAGAATATATATACATCGGGGCCATTAGGTGGATAAAATTTTTCTTACAAAATTAGAAGTTGAGACGGTCATTGGTATTTGGGAATGGGAGAAAAGACTTCCACAAAAAGTAGTTTTTGACTTGGAGCTTTCCACCGACATTAGAATTGCGGCAGCTTCGGATTCAATTGATGATGCGCTCGATTATAAAGCCGTAACCAAGAGAATAAAAACGATTGCTTCTGAGAATCAATTCGAACTGATTGAAACACTTGCAGAAACAATCGCTCAGAAAATTCTGGATGAATTTGACGTTTCTTGGTTAAAGCTAAAAGTCTCAAAGCCCTTTGCAATAAGAGATTCAGAAAATGTGGGCTTGATTATTGAGAGGACCAGAGAGGGAGTTTAAATTGGTTTCTTCAACCGCCTATCTCAGCCTAGGAAGCAATGTTTCCCCCGAAAAAAATATCCAATTTGCCCTGGATCAGTTAAGCAGAATCTTTGGCAAAATAGACTCATCATCGACCTATCAAACCAAGGCTGTAGGGTTTGAAGGATCGGATTTTCTAAATTTGGTTGTGAGAATCAACACAGATCTCGATCCTGCAGAATTGATTCATCAGCTCCATCGCATTGAAGAGATGACAGGGAGAGTGACAGGGACAAAAGCATTCAACGACAGAACACTTGATATCGATGTTTTAATATATGACGACTTGGTCAATCCAGATTTAAACATACCTCGCGATGAGATTTTAAAGTACGGCTTTGTTCTCGAGCCGCTTGCTGAACTCGACCCAAATGGCATACATCCCATTGAGAAAATTACCTTTTTAGAGCTGTGGAATAGATTAAAAGAAAATTTAGACACTTCTCAGAGAATCTAATCAAGGATCAATTGATGCCTCTGCCACCATCTACAGCAATGATCTGACCCGTCATATAATCAGCATCTTCAATTAAAAATCTTATTGTATTTGCGATATCTTTGGGTGACCCAGATCGTCTCAGTGGAATTTGCTCAATGATTTTTTCTTTGACATTTTCTGGCGGTTCTTTTTCAGGCCATAAGATCATTCCAGGCGCAACCCCGTTGACTCTAACATCAGGCGCAAGATCTCTAGCAAGTGATCGTGTCAGCATCACTAAACCAGATTTAGCAGGCCCATAAACAGGATGTTTGCTCAATGGTTTGGATGCATGAATATCTACCATATTAACAATTGAGCCTCTGGTTTCTCTTAAATGCTTAGCTGCATGCTTACAAAGGAACATGGGCGCTTTGAGGTTTGTTCCAATCAAACTATCCCAGTCATCATGCGTGATGTCGTCAATTGGTGTGGGATAAAATGTTGATGCATTATTGATCAGTACATCCAATCGACCTGTTTTACTGAGCACATCAGGAATCAATCCCTCTACCGCATCATCTGAAGTCAAATTGGCTCCAAAAACCATGGTTGAGTTTGCTCTAATTCCATTGAGCTCATTGGAGAGCGATTCTGCATCCTGATTTGAGCTATTGTAATGGACAGCTAAATTCATTCCTCTTGCGTGCAGTGTTCTGGCAACTTCTGCACCGATCCTTTTTGCTCCTCCAGTGATCAGCACCCATTTATTATCTTGGTTATTCATCACTCTATTTTAATTCAAAAGTTATATGATGGATAATTAAAAAAATAGCCATGGTCACTGCATAGAATGAATGCCGAAATTGAACAATCATTGATGCTCAAGGAACTTCTAAAGAATAGAATTGAGCAGAGCGATGGCTGGATCCCATTTGACCTATTTTTTAATACCGTAATGTATGAACCTGGATTGGGTTATTATTCTTCTGGATCACACAAAATAGGTGAGGGCGGAGACTTCACAACAGCACCTGAGATCTCAAAATATTTCTCGAAAGCAATTGCTAGACAGACCAATCGATTGCTCGCACTGCATGATGAACCTTCTGTTATTGAGGTGGGTGCTGGGAAAGGAACATTTGCGTTTGAGTATCTAAAAGAATTAGAAGAAATAGGTGTTGAGATAAATCGATACTTTATTCTAGAAATCAGCGCAGATTTAAAAGACAGGCAAATGCAGTTGATTTCCGGCTTGCCAAAAAGCATTAGAGACAAGGTCACATGGCTTGAGTCTCTTGAAATCGATCCAGTCGATGGAATATTGATTGCGAATGAGGTGATTGATGCTCTGCCATTTAAGCGTTTCATAATAGAAAATGAGCAGGTTAGTGAATTGGGCATAACACTCAAAGACGGCGAACTTAAACAAGCAACAAAAAAAAGCAGTAAGAGATTGATAGATGAAGTTGGATTGATTTCAAGTGAAATTGATCGAAAATTTGAAGAAGGTTTCACTTCTGAGATTCGATTGGATTTTCAAAAGTGGTTCAGGGGGATTTCATCACTCATCAACAGGGGCTCGATGCTCTTCATAGACTATGGGTATGTCAGGAGTGATTTCTACAGAGCCGATAGGTCAAAAGGGAACATGATCT
This sequence comes from Pseudomonadota bacterium, assembly GCA_029979325.1. The sequence goes on from JAPOHS010000086.1 coordinate 3,231, forward strand.
GTCATTATCAGAATCAAGTCATTGAAGATCCATTGCAGAACTTAGGTTATCAAGACATCTCTGCATCAGTGGATTTTACTCAGTTGGCAAATACCGCCATTGAAGAAGGATTTTTTATTGACCTTTTTGCATCACAGGGGGTATTTCTACTTAATGAAGAAGCATTAAACTTAATCGATGATATCGACTCTATTGAGTTACGCATCAATGAAATACAAAAACTTAAGCAACTCATTATGCCGAACCAAATGGGCGATGTTTTTAAATGCATGATACTCGGCAAGGGGATTTCGAAAGACAATTTTGAAGAATTAAATCAACTGACTCATACTCTTTTATAACTGATGGATCTGATACAGGCATTAATTTTAGCAATTATCCAAGGGCTGACGGAGTTCTTGCCTGTTTCTAGTTCTGCTCATTTAATATTGATATCCAAAATAGTTGGATGGAATGATCAAGGTCTATTATTTGATATTGCGTTGCATTTCGGAACACTTTTGGCAGTCCTTATATACTTCAAAGACGACCTTTAT
>JAPOHS010000087.1 GCA_029979325.1 Pseudomonadota bacterium
AAAGACCAAATTTCTCCACTCTGAGAATTCAGTTCTAAATAGGGAAAGATTTCTGGAACATCCAATTTTCTGTTTCTGAATGTCCATTTGAATGTTTTTATGCCAATTTGGACAATGTGTTCTATGTCATCAGTGTAATTTCGGTCCAGACTCAACAAATCGTAAATTGCTTGTGCGTGAGCCCATGTTTCCATGTATCGTGCTGTCATAAACATTCGTGCACCCATATCTGGACCAAACCATTGGCATCTCTCATCGGGATCAGCACCTTCAAATATTGTTGTCATTTCTTGATTTGATTTTTTCCATGCATCAATCATTGAGGATTGTTCATGGATAGCCAATCTATCGAATACCAGTTTTGCTCGTTTTAAAGAATTTGTTTCATTAGAGAAAGCTTGAAATAAAAATGACGCTTCGCGATTAAACATGTCTTTATTTTGGTATGAATAGATCGTCATGCGATCAAAGTAGAGTAGATGCGAAACAATTATTTCTGGTGACCAAGATTTAAATGATGTTTCTGCACTCCAGCTGAGGGAATCTAAATCAGTCAGTAATGATTCCAACGACACAGCTTCATTTTTTATTGACGAGATTATTTTTTCCATGATTGATTATGCGAATAATGACTGGTAATATTTCATCAAATATATTACCAATATGCGATATCAAATGGAAATAAAAAAGATAAAGCGAAAAATAGTCTCAAAGTTAGACAAGCAAAATAATCAATATGAGATCAATTCAAATGAAATGATCACTAAATTGAAGGATATGGATGCATTGCTTGATGAGGCCGAGTTGGGCGGTGGCAAACATCATCATGAGCGCTTGGCAAAAAAAGGAAAGATGTCAATACGAGAGCGAATATTCAATGTCCTTGATCCAGATACACCTTTCTTAGAGATAAGCCCACTCGCTGCATATGACTCTGACTATGCCATTGGAGGAGGTTGTGTTGCTGGGATTGGTGTAATCAGCGGTGTTGAATGCGTTATTTTTGGAAACGATCCAACTGTACTCGCTGGAGCATTGACGCATTATGCATCAAAAAAATGGGGTCGTTGCATTGAGATCGCAAGAGACAATGGCATTCCGTATATCAGTTTTGTGGAATCTGCAGGAGCAGACTTACGCATCAATCCAATGTCCAAAGAAAAGCCTTGGAATATTGGGACCGGGCATTTCGCTGAAACAGGTAGATGGTTCTATGAAATGACTGAACTTTCTAAAATGAGAATCCCAACGATTGCCGTGGTCTTCGGCTCATCGACTGCAGGGGGTGCCTATCAACCTGGGATGTCTGATTACAATATCTTCATTAAAGAACAATCAAAGGTTTTTCTGGCTGGACCGCCACTGGTCAAGATGGCCACTGGTGAAGAATCTGATGATGAAACATTGGGTGGAGCGCAAATGCATTCTGAGGTTTCTGGCTTATCTGATTATCTGGCTGAAGATGAAATGGATGCGCTTAGAATTTGTCGAGAGGTTGTCTCTCATCTGAATTGGAAGAAAGCCGAAGACGATCCTCAAGTCAAATCTGAAAACCCAGCCTATGATGCAGAAGAATTATTGGGACTGGTGAGCCCAGATTTAAAAACCCCATTTGACATAAAAGAGGCCATTGCAAGATTTGTGGATGGATCAAGATTTGAAGAATTCAAACCCTTGTTTGGCCCTACGATTGTTACTGGTTGGGCAGAAGTTCACGGATATCCGGTTGGAATAGTGGGTAACAATGGCGCAATATACCCAGATTCTGCTCAAAAAGCCGCACACTTTATTCAGCTGTGCAATAAGACCAACACACCAATAATATTTTTACAAAATGTGACCGGTTTTTTAGTTGGCAAAGAGTTTGAAAGAGATGGAATTGTCAAAAAAGGCTCTCAAATGATCAACGCGGTTTCCAATTCAACGGTACCTCACATCACAATAATACTAGGCGCCTCATACGGCGCGGGCACATATGCAATGTCTGGCAGAGCCTTTAACAATCGATTCACGTTTCTTTGGCCATCCGCAAAGATCGCTGTTATGGGTGGCAAACAAATTGCTGGCGTTATGTCGATGGTCAGAAGGGCTCGTGCAATGAGAAAAGGTGAAGATTTTGATGAGAAACAAGACAAGTTCATAACAGAAGCAGTTGAAAAACTTCAAGACCAAGGATCATTGGCACTGGAAGCAACCGGTCTAATCAGTGACGACGGGATCATCGATCCTCGAGATACAAGAACGGTACTGGGGATTTGTCTGTCTGTTGTCGGAAATAATTCAATTGAAGGGACTGAAGAATATGGAGTCTTTAGATTGTGAATAATTTTTCGACATTGCTTGTAGCAAATCGAGGAGAGATCGCCTCAAGGGTCATCAGAACTGCTAAAAAGATGGGTCTGAAAACCATTGCAATTTATACAGAAGCAGACAGACATTCGCCCTATGTAATGGATGCTGATTTATCTGTAAAAATAGAATCATCTTATCTTGATTCGGACGCCATTATTTCCGCAGCAAAGATAACGGGCGCTGGCGCCATTCATCCGGGTTATGGATTTTTATCTGAGAATCATGATTTTGCCACAAAGGTTCAGGAGGAAGGGATCATTTGGGTCGGGCCCAATGCAGAATCGATCCAAATCATGGGCGATAAAATTGAAGCGAAGAAACATGCCATTAAGGCCAAAATGCCAATACTGGAATCAGTGAATGATGCAGGATCCGCTAAAGATATTGGGTATCCTTTAATGATCAAAGCAGCTGCCGGTGGTGGCGGAAAGGGCATGCGTATTGTCGATGATGAATCTCAACTCGATGAATCAATCAAACTTGCAAAGCAAGAAGCAATGAATGCATTTGGCGATGATCGTATATTTATTGAAAGATACATTGAACGCTCTAGACACATAGAGGTTCAGATTATTGCAGACAAACATGGCAATGTTCTCCATCTTGGTGAAAGAGAATGCTCGATCCAAAGGAGGCATCAGAAGATCATTGAAGAAAGCCCTTCGCCTAGAATTGACTCCGAACAAAGAAATAAACTCACACAAGCATCACTTGCGCTGGCCAAACAGATCAATTATGTATCGGCTGGAACCATTGAATTTCTATATGATGATGATTCTGGTGAGATCTGGTTCTTAGAAATGAACACCAGACTTCAAGTCGAGCATCCAGTAACCGAAATGGTCGCAGGCATAGACATTGTTGAAATGCAGCTGAGGATAGCAGATGACCAACCAATAACTATATCTCAATCCGAAGTCTCTTTTCAGGGGCACTCAATTGAAGCAAGGATATATGCTGAAGATCCAGCAAATGATTTTCTTCCATCAAATGGAAGACTCATTGCAGATCGAAATCGCGATGACAAAAATATTCGATGGGATACAGGTGTATCTGAAGGGATGATGATAGGTACCGATTTTGACCCCATGTTGGCAAAGGTGATTTCTCATGATGAATCCAGAGAGCTCGCTGCAGCAAAACTCAGAAAAGAGCTAGAAAACTGTCATTTCGGTGGATTTGTAAATAACATCGACTTTCTGATAAACATACTGGGCAATGAGAGTTTTTTAAACGGCGATACGACCACAGATTTTATTGTTCGTTTCAATCCACCTCGTTCGATAGAAATCGATACGAATGAAACGAACTTTTTACTAATGGCAACCACATTGTGGTTGCAACATAAGAACCGATCCAATGCAGTTGTTTTGGGCCACATTCCATCTGGCTGGCACAATGCAAGACTTCCA
>JAPOHS010000088.1 GCA_029979325.1 Pseudomonadota bacterium
GGGTGTTTTGATCGGAACTTACTCTTCAATCTTCGTTGCATCGACATCCATTTTTTATCTGGATATCTCAACCACTGATCTAATTCCTGTTAAACGAGAAGAGGTGGACGACGGAATGCCTTAGGCAAAGGCTTTCAATCTTTTATCATATTGATGGATGATCTCTTGCATGCCTTCAAAGATCTTAGGATTACCACAAAAAAGACTTCCGCTTTCTACTGGATCTGTATCTGGAATGATGTTTTGAACAATGCCCCCAGCTTCTTGAATCAAAAGCACTCCTGCTGCAACATCCCAAGGTTTCAGGCCAAATTCCCAGAAACCATCATATCTGCCACTTGCTACATATGCGAGATCCAATGCTGCTGAGCCGGGCCTTCTGATTGCTCCCACAATTTTTGTGAAATCAGTAAAAATATCTAGGTAAAGTTCAAGCCAATCTTTTTGATCTCTGAATGGAAATCCAGTGCCCAATAATGAGCCTTGAAGTGTTGTATGTTTGCTGACTCGAATCTTTCTGCCATCCAATTGGCTGCCCATTCCTCTGATGGCAGTAAAGAGCTCTTGCCTGGATGGATCATAAATGACAGCAACCTCAAGTCTATCTTTGATCTTTAGAGCAATGGAGACACAGTAAACTGGAAAACCATGAATATAGTTTGTGGTTCCATCAATGGGATCAATAATCCACAGAAATTCAGAATCATTGTCCTGCATTCCATGTTCCTCTCCCAGAATTGAATGATCAGGGTATCTGGATCGGATAAGGTCAATGATGGCTTTCTCAGCTTGTTCATCAACATGAGTGACAAACTCATTGTATGCCTTTGTTCGGACATCACTTGAGCCAATTCGATCAAAATTGATCTGAGCTATATCACCCGCTTTTCTGGCGGCTTGAATGGCTGTATTTAAAAAAGCCTGCATTTAATTTATCTCCATCTTTGATAAATATATGATCTGAAATGTGTGTAGAATATCAGAACTTTTGGATACATGAGTCAATTTCATATTTATGAGTCACGATAATATAGAATTTATTTTGGTAGACCCTTCGCACCCCGGTAATGTGGGAGCGGCTGCAAGAGCCATTGGGACCATGGGTTTTAGGAATCTTTCTCTTGTGAATCCTGCCAAGCACCCCCATCCTGAATCAAGAGCAAGATCAGCAGGAGCGCTTGATATCTTACTCAATGCGAAAGTATCTGAAACCCTTGATGAGGCAATAGCGGATTCAAGTCTTGTCATAGGTACCACAGCAAGACAAAGAAGGATCAGTGCTCCCATTGATTCAATTCATGAAAGTGCGGAGAGCATATTTAAAACGAGCTTAAAGCAAAAAGTATCAATTATTTTTGGCCCTGAAACCTCAGGCCTTTCAAATGATGATATTGATCGTTGTAATCGCCTTGTTTACATTCCAACTGGCGAAATGTACTCCTCTTTGAATTTAGCCATGGCGGTTCAGGTCATTGCTTATCAAATAAATCTTGCTTTCTTTGGAATTGAGGAAGATCAGCCAATAAGAGATTTGGCATCTGGCAAAGAAATGGAATTATTTTATGAGCATTTGGAAAAAGTGCTTTTGGAGACAGGTTTTCTCAACCCAAAAAATCCCAAACAATTGATGAGACGATTAAAGGCATTATTTAACCGTGCTCAGCTCGATGACAATGAGGTCAATATCATGAGAGGTATTCTTACTTCATATCAAAAACCAAGGGTAAAATAATAAATATGAAAACCTATCTTGATTTTGCTTCGACAACGCCAATGGCATCAGAAGTCATTGAGCAGATGCATGCTGTGATGAGCGAAGCATCATATGGTAACCCCTCATCTTTGGATCATCAGTTTGGATTGTCCGCCAATAAGATTGTAGAAGAATCAAGAGAATCGGTAGCCAGTTTAATCAATGCAAATCCAGATGAAATTCTATGGACATCAGGTGCAACCGAGTCAAATAATATGGCAATTGTGGGCTTCCATCAATTTCAATACAAAGGTCAATTCATGAGATTCTTGAGTTCTCATTTGGAACATAAATCCGTCATAGAGAGTATGCACTCGATCAAGGATCTTGGATCAAATGTGTGCTTTATTCAGCCCAATGAGCACGGTCGAATTGACTTTGAAACATTTGTCAATCAGATGCAGAAAGACGTCATTTATGTAAGTTGCATGCATGTTAATAATGAGACTGGCTTGATCAATGATATTGAGGAGATTGGAAAATATTGCAGAAAAAAAGAAATTATTTTTCATGTTGATGCAGCTCAAAGCATAGGAAAAATACCCATCGATGTTAAAGACATGTGTATTGATCTTATGTCAATGTCTGCCCATAAAGTCTATGGGCCAAAGGGCGTGGGCGCACTATACATTAATAAAGATACAGTTGGCCGAGTAAATTCAATTATTCTTGGAGGTGGTCAGGAGAGAGGAATGCGATCTGGCACTTTGCCTACGCATCAGATTGCTGGAATGGCTGCAGCTTATAATCTTTCAAAAGAGAGAATGGATGATGATCATAAACACATTAAGCAATGCAGAGATATTTTTATAAAAACAATCTCAAAAATTGATGGATGGAAACTCAATGGTGCAGCTAAGCATGCTTATCCAGGCATAATCAGCATTTGTTTTCCTGATTTATATTCAGAAAGTTTGATTTATGCAATGGAAGATTTTGCAATCTCGAGGGGCTCGGCATGTTCTTCAGATCATGATGAGCCGTCGCATGTTTTAAAAAGCATGGGGCTACTTGATCATGAAATCAATGGAACCATTCGTATCAGCTTTGGACGCAATACAACTTTAAATCAAGCAGAATCAGCAGCATCTGAGCTTATAAAAGCAGTATCACATCTTAGAAACCTAAAGGGAGGAAATTAGTGAATCAAAAAGAGGCTTTCTTTGATACCAGTCATGTCATGCATGATTCCAGTATGGAAGACGGATTTATTGTTGAGGAAGTATCAAGTTCAAATGGAATGTGGTTGAAGCTCTTCTCACGCTTGGATCAAGAGGGAAAATCTGAAGTATATTATCAAGTTCATGGTTGTCCGCATTTGATTTCGATCACATCAATGCTCATCAGTGATTTGCAAAATAAATCTGTTCAAGAGCTCGAAACACAAAACATCAATGAATATGCTGAGATTATTAATCTCCCAAAAACAAAGCAAGACCGTCTTTTTTTGTTGGAAGATGCTTTAAAAGGATGTATAAAGCATCTCAAGAGGGCTTAATTTATGGAACTTTCAATTACAGAGAATGCAATCAAAAGATTTCGAGCAAATCTTTCAAATAATCCTGATGCCAAGGGTCTTAGGATCAGTATTAAACCCACTGGCTGCAATGGATATTCCTATGTATTGGATTATGCATCAGATATTTCAAGCGACGATCAGGTTATGACTTTTTCTGATGTTTCTGTTGTGGTAGATCCTGAAAGCGTGGAGTTGATTAATGGAACTGAAATTGACTTCATTGAAGAAGGCTTCAATCAAGTATTTAAGTTTAAGAATCCAAATGCCGCTGGTGAGTGTGGTTGTGGTGAAAGTTTCAATATCTAATCAATAAAGGATAAGGCAATGGAAAGAACATTATCGATTATCAAACCAGATGGCGTTGAAAAGAATATCATTGGCAAGATTTATTCTCGTTTTGAGAAAGCAGGCCTA
>JAPOHS010000089.1 GCA_029979325.1 Pseudomonadota bacterium
ACGAAGACAATAGCTTTGTAAAGACAGAATTGAGTGAGATGTCTGAATCTGGCGTCCTCATTGTCGATGGAAAAGCTTCGAAGAATTGTGCGCTTTTGGGAGATCTATTGGCTCAAATGGCCAAAGATAATGGATGGTCAGGAATCATCATCAATGGTTTGGTAAGAGACATTGAGATACTTAAAGATATTGATATTGGCGTTATGGCGCTTGGTTCATGCCCTAGAAAAAGTGAGAAAAAAAATATTGGGAAAAGAAATCTAGAGATTCACATCAATGGTATTTCCATCAAACCTGGAAATTGGTGTTATGCAGATCAAAACGGGATTCTGATTTCGAAAGAAAAGCTCGATATCTAATCAAGTACCAGAAATCTTGTCTTTCAATTGATAAGGCAAATATGTCAAATAAAAAGCAAAAATGGCCGCTGGTATTAATCCAAGGATATGAAGAGGTGCTTGAGGGAAAAGATTGATGATCGTATCACCATCAGGCTTATCTTTTAGATACCAAAAATTGGCGCCCTCTCCCAACAAATGATTCAAGATAAAGATAATTGCAGTCATTGCCAATGTCACCTTGACCACATAGATAAAGTCTGAAAATTGAGGTCTTTCTTTTAAAATAAAAACAGGCATGCCAACCCCAAGAAGGATTAAGCCATGTCCGTAGTAAAAATTAATGTACTCTGGATCAGGGTAACCATAAGTCAATGCCGGGGTTAGAAGAGCCATGCTTGCAGGTATGGTTCCCCAAAAAAGCGCACAGTAAAATAGTCTTTTATCGTATCCCAAGAGATAAAGACCAATTGCAAGTTTTGAGAAATCACACATATGAAGAGGAATGATCTCCTGCCAGGATAAATCAAAACTAACCGCATGAAGAAACTGCATAAAATAATGCGTAATCAGTAAGACCCCTATTGAAATTTCTGCATTCTTTTTAATTTCATTGGACTGATTACTGACCCAGAATAAGATCGCCGCAATGATCAAATAGGTAATGATTATAGTAACTATATGTGGACCGCTGAATAATGAAAAAGCTTGCATGTTATAACCTAATTTATAATCAAAACTCCAATATGTGAAATGATAACAGTGATTGTGAGTACTAGTCTCATTTGTTGATAATAGGCTTCATGATCAAAGGTATTTCTTTCATATAAATAAGCAATTAAGAATGATGAAAGCAAAGAAAGAATGATGGTATTTTCTTGATTGAAAACAAAGGAAAAGATAGCTGTACTAAAAAGAGGCAGAAAAAACAATAGAATGGGGTAAGTAGGCTCTTTATTGCTTTGCATACTCAATGTCCAGAAGCTGCCTGTTAAAAAAATATAGATCAACAAGCTGTAAACAAAAAACAATTCAAAAAAGCCCTTGCTGCTCCCTTCATTCATCAGCATCAAAAATGGAAGAAGAATAAATGGAAGCAAACCAGAATATCCCAATAACTGAATCTTCTGTTTTTTAGACATAAAATAATTAAAAAATATCAATGGATGGATATGGAGATTCATCGACCAGATTGTTTTTCATAGAAACAAGAAAAGCATTCTTCTTTTCTGAGAAGGCAACTGATCGATAAGGGTCTTCGTTGATTAAGTGCAGTGCACACCCCCCATCTACTGCAATGCAACTATCCATTTCTTGGTCTTTGATCAACTCATGAACGGTTGGTCTTCTTTCAGGCTCTTCATCATAGTGAGGGCAACACACACCCTTCACAAAACCAAGACAACTCATGATTTTTAACTCTTCTTCCCAGGAATCGGTAATTCCCGAGTCAAACCAACAAATGGCGCCTGCACTCACACCACACATAATCGTCCCATTCTGATAAGCAATTTTAAGTAGCTTATCTAAGTTCCAATCTCTCCACACTGCTAACATGCTCTTCGTGTTACCGCCACCAACGAAAATGATGTCTTGATTCAGGATGAGGTCCTCTAAATCTGGAGTTCTCTTGAAGAAATTCAGATGAACTGGATCACACTCAAGCATGGAAAATGTAGAGTAATAACTTTCTATGTATCCTTCATCATCCCCTGTTGCTGTTGGAATAAAGCATACTTTTGGTTTGTTTGCATCAGATTGCTCTAGTATGTAATTTTCAATAATGCCTTCGCCTGGATTTCTTCCAAAACCTCCGCCACCAATGGCAATGATTTGTCTTTTCAATGATTTACTCCAGAAATATTTGATCAAATACCGAGGTATTTATAAGCCTCGGCAACTTTCCTTACTGCAATGACCATTGCGGCCATTCTGAAACTTTTAATTTTCCTATCTGAATGAAACGTTTCATGAATGGCGTAATAACCTTCTTTCATTTTTTCCTCTAGGCCTGATCGAACCAAATCAATTTCCCTAGCGCCTTTGATGAATTCATCTTTCATTTCAGCAGGAAAAGAATTGCTGGTCATCTTCTCAAGTGCAGCAACAAGATTACTTTGTCTTTTCTCTTGATCTCTTTCTTGCATTAATCCATAACGCATCTTGGATAAATTTTTGACCCATTCAAAATATGAGACGATGACTCCTCCGGAGTTGGCATAGAAATCTGGAATGACAGTGATTCCTTTTTTCTGCAGAATTTTATCCGCGTCTGCTGTCACGGGGCCATTTCCTCCCTCAACAATGAGTTTTGCTTTGATTTTCGCAGCATTGTCTTTATGTATGACGCCTTCGGTAGCAGCAGGGATCAGAATGTCACATTCTTTATTTAGAAAATGCCCTCTCGCTGTTGAGAAACCATCAAAACCCTCCAGTGTTCTCTTTCTTAAAAAATATTTTTTTAGTTTATGGACATCAATTCCCTTCTCGTTCACGACTGAACCATTCCGCTCAATAACTGCAATAATCTTGGCTCCTGATTCATATAAAAGTTCAGCTGCGTGATAACCGACATTACCAAATCCTTGAATAATGACCTTTTGGCCCTCAATTTCTCTTCTGAGTTTTGATTTTTTGCGATCTTTATCATTGTTCAAAAACTCCAGGATGGAATAAAAGACACCCCTACCAGTTGCCTCAGTTCTACCATCGACTCCACCCAGTGCAATTGGCTTTCCTGTGACAGAAGCCATGGCATCTATTTCGGTGGGATATAATCGTCGATACTCATCCGCCATCCATGCCATCACATTCTCATCTGTTCCCATATCTGGCCCAGGAACATTTTGCGAAGGGTGGATGAGGTCTCTTTTTGCCAGCTCATTGGTGAAACGTCTTGTGATTCTCTCTAACTCATCATGTTTCCAATGATGCGGATCAACAATCAATGCACCTTTAGAACCTCCAAATGGCAAATCCATCAAAGAGCACTTGTATGTCATTAAAGCTGCTAGTGCCTCAACCTCTGCTTCACTTGAAGACAACGAATATCGAATACCACCTTTAACAGGCTCATTATGCTCAGAATGAACGCAACGATACCCTGTAAATGTATAAAGATTCTTCCTGAGACGTACCCCAAAATTCACTTTATAGATCGAGTTTGCTAGCTTGATTTTTAACGCAAGATCTTCAGGAAGTGATAGAAGACTTGCCGCCTCATCAAAAACCTGATTAACAGACTTT
>JAPOHS010000008.1 GCA_029979325.1 Pseudomonadota bacterium
TTCGATTAATAATGATTTCGCTTGGAATATCATGCTCTAAATAGAACTGCATCAATGAAGATGCCAAAATTTCCTCATGAGAATCATATTTTGTTTTGGATGGAAAGATTGATCGACTTCCCAATATTTTCCCCTTACGAACAAATAATACGGCTAAACAATACATGCCTTTCTGATCGATTAATGAGATAACATCGGCATCCACTTTTTTTGTGCCATCGACATACTGTTGCGATTGAATCACCTTTAGATTAGAAATCTGATCCCTAAAGAAAGCGGCTCTTTCATAATTCTGTTCAATCGATGCCTTTTCCATTTCATTAATGAAACTATCGATGATGCTCTTGTCATTTCCCTTCAAATAATCGAGTGCTTGATTAACATTGAATGAATAATCCTCAAGACTGATCTCTCCGACACACGGTGCTGAGCATCTTTTGATTTGAAATTGTAAGCAAGGTCTGGACCGATTTTTATAGTATGAATCGGTACAATTTCTCAGAAGAAAAATCTTTTGGAGATGACTTAATGTATTTCTTACAGCATAAACATTTGGATAAGGACCAAAATATCTGGATTGCTTAGATTTCTTTTTTCCACGATGAAAGCTAAATTTTGGAAAATCATGATCCAAACTGACTTCTATATAAGGATAACTCTTCCCATCTTTCAGTAAGACATTGAATTTTGGGTTGTGTTTCTTTATCAGCGTATTTTCCAAAATTAATGCTTCTCTCTCAGTGATTGTGACAGTGGTGTCAATCGAAACAATCTCTTTTAAAATGGCCTCCACTTTTTCATTAGCAGGTTTTGGTGTGAAATAGCTTCTGACTCTATTTTTTAAACCCTTAGCCTTCCCAACATAAATGACCTTATCATTATCATTGCTCATGATATAAACGCCTGGCTTATTGGGAAGACGGTTTGACTGAGACTTTAGCCTAGAGATAACCTGATCACTGCTCATCTTGATCATTCTCCTTTGCTTCTTGCCACAATGATTCAAGTTGCTCTAAGCTCAGTCCATCTAAAGGTGTATTTCTTGATTCTGCAAGATGCTCCATGGTTTTAAAACGATCGATGAATTTCCTGTTAGCTGCCCTGAGTGCATTTTCAGGATTAACCTCTAAATGCCTTGCCAGGCTGACCAATGAAAAGAAAAGGTCTCCAAGCTCATTCTTGATTTCATTTTTATCCGTTGATTCAATGGCTGCTTTTAACTCATCCATTTCCTCATATATTTTTTTATATACTCCATTGATTTCTTGCCAATCAAATCCCACTGCTCTTGCTTTCTTTCCTATTTTGAACGATTTATTTAATGCAGGTTGATTGCTTCCGATATTGTCCATCAAACTTGAATCTTTGTGCTTCTCTTTCTGCTCTTTGATTTTAATTTTTTCCCATGCATCTGTTTGTGAAGAAGAATCCTTGATTTCCTTATCAGAAAAGACATGGGGATGCCTCCTGATGAGTTTGTCAGTGATTGCGTTAATCACATCATCAAGCGTAAATAATCCCTTTTCTTCTGCGATTAGAGAGTGGAAACTGACTTGGAAAAGCAAATCGCCCAATTCATCTTTAAGCAACTCATAATCCTTACTTTCAATGGCTTCAACAACCTCATATGCTTCTTCAATTGTGCAATCTGATATCGATTCAAATGTTTGTTCTTTGTCCCAAGGACATCCTGATTCAGGATCTCTTAACTGTGTGGTAATTTTATGTAGTTTTTTCATTTTCAAAAGCAATTAATCCTGAGAACTTTCTCAATATTTGTGCTGTTAAGCCCCAAATGTTGTGATTCAAATAATTATAGCTATATACAGTCCATTCGATCTGATCATAAATTCTCCGCTCATTTCTCAAAGAGTTTTGATCGAGAAGAAAACTGATGGGAACTTCAAATATCTCATCGACCTCATTCTTATTTAGAGTTGGAAGAAAATCCTTTGGTATCAAGCTCACTACTGGAGTGACTATAAAACCAGTCCCAAGACTGACCTGGGGTGTAACATAACCAATCAGCTCACTATGTTCTCTGTTTAAACCGATTTCCTCCTCTGCTTCCCTTAGAGCTGTCATGGTGATATCGCGATCCTGGCTTTCATCAAAGGACCCACCTGGCAGGCTGATCTCGCCTGCATGTTGCTTGAGGTGACTTGTTCTTTTTGTGAGTAAAACACTCAGATCATTGTCCTCAGACTGAGTGATACCAATCATGACGCCTGCGTGTCTTAATTTAGTTTTCTCGATATAGTTCTCAACTATAGGCAGCGGAAGCTTCTTCTTTACCTCTTGCACCGGATCATCAGATGGAGATGTGCCGAGATAGCTCTGTCTAATGAGATCAAGCACAAGTATCTATTGAAATTATTGATTCCTAGTGAGTTTGACTGGATCAAGCAACTCTGCAAGAGTTTTGGAATCTAAATCAGTCATTTCAGTGGCGACCTCTATAATCGATCTCTTCTCCTGATAAGCTTTTTTTACGATTTGAGCACCTGTCTCATATCCAATGGTGGCATTGAGCGCTGTTGCTAATATTGGATTTCGGCTTAACATGGATTCGATATTATCCTGATTCACTTCAAAATCTTTAATCGCCTTGTCAGCCAGACTTAAGCATGCATTAGAAAGCAAAGATAGAGACTCAGATAAACTATGAGCAACCAGTGGTAGCATGACATTGAGTTGAAAATTGCCAGATTGAGCAGCATGAGTGATCGTCAGATCATTGCCAATAACTTTTCCTGCAACCATGCAAACCGACTCAGGGATTACTGGATTGACTTTACCAGGCATGATGCTGCTGCCAGGTTGAAGAGCAGGCAAAGTAATCTCTCCTAAACCTCCAAGAGGTCCGCTATTCATCCACCTCAGATCATTGCTAATTTTTGTCAATGCAACAGCCAATGTTTTATTTGAAGAAGACAAAATCAAAGCTGCATCTTGTGAACTGATTGCCTGAAAAGAATTATTTGCCGGTTTAAATTCCATGCCTGTCAGATTATTCATATGCTTACAGCACTTTTCTGAAAGATGAGGATCCGCATTGATTCCTGTGCCAACTGCAGTCCCACCGATCGCAAGTTGCTGTATTTTAGTCATGGATTGCTCATATTGTTCGATGGCATCCTGAATTTGAGCAGACCATGCACTCATTTCCTGAGAAAAAGTTACCGGCATGGCATCCATGAGATGGGTTCGCCCATTTTTTGGTATATCGCCGATTGATTTGGCTTTTTCATCAATTGCATTTTTTAGATGCTTCATGGATGGAATAAGATTATTTTTAACGGATAAAGAGGAATCAACATTGATTGCTGAAGGAATGACATCATTGCTGCTTTGGCCCATATTTACATCATCATTTGGGTGAATGGCGTTTGATTCTGAAGATGCTAGATGAGATATAACCTCATTCATATTCATATTGGTACTTGTTCCAGATCCAGTTTGAAAGACATCCACTGGAAACTCCTTCAAATGATCTCCTTGATAAATTTCCATTGCTGAATCTGCTATAGCAGAAGCTTTTTCTTTTGAGAGATGATTCAAATCTTTATTTGCATTGGCCAAACCCCATTTCAAAAGCGCCAAAGAACGAATGAATCCAGCGGGCATTTTGTAATCACTGATCTGAAAATTATCGACTGCACGCTGGGTTTGCGGACCCCATTTTGAATCAGCAGGAACGTTTAGCTCGCCCATGCTGTCTTTTTCAATTCTGAACTTTTTATCTGCCAAGATTTACTCCTTTTACATATCATAATACATAGAGAATAGCAGTCACAGAAGAAACTTTAGTGTATTATTGCACTCTTATTTGATGGATTGAAAAACATGAGCGATGAAGAACTTTTAGCGATATCTCCAATCGATGGAAGATACTCAAAAAAGGTTGAACACTTGAGAGCGATCTTTAGTGAGTCAGCGCTTATGCGATACAGAGTCATTACCGAAATAAGATGGCTTGAATACTTATCAGATTGTGATCAACTTGATCAGATACCGTCCATGACACCTGAAATAAGTGATGGCCTTAAGAAAATTCAATCGGATTTTACCATGGAGGATGCTGCTAGAATCAAAGAGATTGAGAGCAAAATCAATCATGATGTCAAAGCCATTGAATATTTCTTAAAAGAGAAGATTGAGGCGATTGAAGAAGGTGTAAATTACACTTCTTTTATCCATTTTGCTTGTACCTCAGAAGACATCAATAACATTTCTTATGCATTGATGCTTAGAGATGGAGTGGGCGAAATATCCAAGTCCATTGAACAATTAATTGAAAAACTAAAAACGCAATCTCATGCTTGGGCAGGAGACTCGATGTTATCTAGGACACATGGTCAACCTGCAAGTCCCAGCACGATGGGTAAAGAAATTGCTAATTTTGTAAGCCGATTGGATAGGCAATTGGATTTGCTTAAGAATGCAGAGTATTTGGCAAAAATGAATGGAGCTGTAGGCAACTATAATGCGCATTCAGTTGCCTACCCAAATATTGATTGGGAATCAGTATCCAAAGGCTATATCGATTCCTTGAGTCTCTCATTCAATCCATACACCACACAAATTGAGCCTCATGATTGGATGGCTGAACTGTTTCATATGATGATTCGAATTAACAACATCTTATTGGATTTAAGTCGAGACGTTTGGATGTATATATCCATTGGTTATTTCAAACAAGTCATCAATGAATCTGAGGTTGGTTCTTCGACTATGCCTCATAAAGTAAATCCGATAGACTTCGAGAATGCTGAGGGAAACATCGGTTTAGCCAACGCCATTTTTGATCATCTTGCATCAAAGCTTACAATCTCGAGAATGCAAAGGGACTTGAGTGATTCAACCGCACAAAGGAATATTGGTACAGCTTTTGCACAATCTGAAATTGCAATCCAATCCTTATTAAAAGGATTATCTAAAATTGAAATTTCAAAAGAAAAGATCCAGCAAGATTTAGAGGATAACTGGGAAATTTTAGCAGAACCGTTTCAAACCATTCTCAGAAGAGAGCACGTTGCAAATGCTTATGAAGACTTAAAAGATCTGACAAGAGGACAAAAATTAGATCAAGAGAAGCTTCATAAATTTATTGATTCTCTTGATGTTACTGAAAGTGTTAAGGATGAAATGAAGGCCCTCAACCCAGAATCATATATTGGTATCGCTGAATTGCTCGCCAAAAAAATCTAAGGTGTCAAAAACAAATAGCATCTCAATCATCGAAACAAGTTGGTCCGAACACTCTGACGAAATTTCAAGAATCCGAGATAAAGTTTTTATTCAGGAACAAGCTGTCCCTAGGAGCATTGAGATGGATGGGAAAGACGATGAATGCGTCCACTTTTTAATATTCGATGAGAATCTTCCAATCGGGACTGCGAGGATAAAGATGGATGGAAAGATTGAGCGTGTTTCTATTTTAAAAACTCACAGAAGAAAGGGATTGGGTTGCAAACTGATGGAATTTATCATCAATACAGCAAAGCAAAAGGGGTTAGAAAAAATTTATTTACACAGCCAGATGGGATCGATCGATTTTTATCAAAGTCTTAAATTTATACAAAAAGGAAAGATGTTCCAGGAAGCTGGCATCGATCACGTATTAATGGTGCTAGAAGATGAGTAAAAATGGGATGGTGATGATTGCAATGTCAGGTGGGGTTGATTCTGCTGTCAGTGCCGCTAAATTGCTCGAATCAGGTTATGAAGTGGAAGGTCTTCATATGACCAATTGGAGAGATGATGAACCATATTGTACCGCTTCACAAGATTTACAAGATGCAAAGAATGCTTGCAAAGAAATTGGGATAGCAATGCATCATGTGGATTTTTCAAATGAGTACAGAAAAGATGTTTTTGATGAATCACTGCTCGAGTTGAAATCGGGATTAACACCCAATCCAGATATACTGTGCAATCAAATGATCAAATTTGATTCTTTCATTCAACATGCAAAAAGACTGGGAGCCAAGAAAATTGCAACAGGTCATTACGCACGGACTGCATCGAAGAGTGATCAAAGCTTGCTTCTAAAAGGTACAGATGACAATAAGGATCAAACTTATTTCTTACATGGTATCAATGCGAGTGTTCTTGATGATGTTTTGTTTCCGGTTGGATCAATGAAAAAGGAAGAAGTCAGGGATTATGCCTATAAGAAGGGATTACCCAATCACGATAAACCCGATAGCACAGGGATATGTTTCATTGGAGAAAGGCCTTTTAAAAATTTCATACAAACATTTTTACCTCCCGAGCCAGGGAATATTGTGACAGAGGATGGTGAAATATTAGGGACTCATGATGGTTTGATGTATTTCACAATGGGTCAAAGAAAAGACATTGGGATTGGTGGCTTAAAGAACCATTCGGGAGAACCTTGGTATGTTGCCAATAAGAATATTGACACCAATGAATTATTGGTTGTCCAAGGCAGAAATCATAAAAGATTGTGGCAAAAAAAAGCATTTGCCAAAGATGTGAACTGGCTGAATCATGATTTCAAAAAAAAGGTTCTGAGTGGGGAAAAAATAGCATGCAAAGCAAAATGTCGTTACCGACAGACGGATGCAGAGTGTGAAATACAACTCCATAAAGATGGAATCAGAGTCACCTTTGATAAAGATCAATGGGCCATCACTCATGGTCAATATCTGGTCATCTATTTGGATGATGTTTGCATGGGTGGCGGTAAAATCTTTCCAGAAGACCTGTTGACAATATGAGACAAAAAGAATCGATTCATATACAATCTGCTATCAAATTATAGAGGGGCACTATGTCGAATCACACAAATTCATTTTCAATAAAAGAAAAAACATATAAGTATTATGATTTAAAGTCACTGGACATTGAAAAAGTAGATCGACTGCCCTTCACTCATAAAATCCTTCTAGAAAATGCTCTCCGGCATGCTGATAATGATCATGAAGGACCAAAAGACGTTGAAACAATATTGAATTGGGATCCAAAATCCAATCAATCAACTGAAATATCGTTCACTCCAAGTCGGGTCATTCTTCAAGATTTTACTGGCGTACCAGCTGTTGTTGACCTTGCAACAATGAGAGATGCAGTGGTATCCATGCAGGGCGATCCAAAAGACATAAACCCTCTTTCGCCAGCAGAATTGGTGATCGATCATTCTGTGCAAGTGGATCATTTTGGGAGTTTAGATGCGCTTGAAAAGAACAATAAAGTTGAATTTCAAAGAAATCAGGAAAGATATCGATTTCTCAGGTGGGGGCAGGATGCATTTTCCAATTTTGAAGTGGTTCCCCCCAATACTGGAATCGTGCATCAGGTCAATCTTGAATACTTGGGGCGTGTGGTTTTTTCTAAAGATGATTCCCTGGCCTATCCTGATACATTGGTCGGAACCGACTCACATACCACAATGATCAATGGTATTGGTTGCCTGGGATGGGGTGTTGGTGGAATTGAAGCAGAGGCAGCCATGTTGGGGCAACCCATTACTATGCTTCTGCCAGAGGTGATTGGAGTTTCCGTAAAAGGCTCACTAAAAGAAGGCGTAACAGCAACCGATTTAGTGCTCACACTGACGGAAATATTGAGAAATTATGGTGTCGTTGGAAAATTTGTTGAATTCTTCGGCGATGGCTTGGATCACCTTCCTGTTTCTGATCGAGCAACACTGAGCAACATGGCGCCTGAATTTGGAAGCACTTGTGCAATATTTCCAATAGATGCAGCAACAATCAGATATTTAAGACTCTCAGGTCGGCATGCAGAACAGGTTGAGCTGGTTGAGACATACTCAAAAATCCAAGGTTTATGGAGAGAATCTGATTCAAAAATTAACTATACAGATGTCATTGAATTGGATCTCTCAGAAATAGAGCCATGCTTATCCGGTCCAAAGAGGCCTCAAGATAGAATAAAACTCAAAGATGTTGCGAGTGTCGTTAAATCTGAAATTGGTGATGAACCGAGCAGTCTTGATCAGATCTCTGGTGGATCCGTGCTGATCGCTGCAATAACCAGTTGCACCAATACATCAAATCCAACAGTCATGGTTGCAGCAGGATTGGTTGCAAAGAAAGCGAATGCACTTGGACTGAAATCAAAAGAATGGGTTAAAACCAGCTTGGCACCAGGATCAAAGGTGGTGACAAAGTACCTTGAAAAATCAGGACTGTTACCTGAATTAGAAACAATGGGATTCAATATTGTTGGATATGGATGCACAACATGTATTGGTAATTCCGGTCCTCTTAATCCAGAAGTCGCCAAAACAGTTCAAGAAAATAATATATCTGCCTCATCAGTGCTATCCGGTAATAGAAACTTCGAGGGGAGAATACATCCTCTAGTAAAACATAATTTTCTTGCATCACCGCCATTGGTTGTTGCATATGCCATTGCAGGATCAACAATGCTTGACTTAACCAACGAACCTTTAGGGAATGCAAAAGGTAAAGATATCTTCCTAAAAGATATTTGGCCGAGTCAAAATGAAATAGAAAAAATCATTGAGGAAACTATAGATCCTGTAATGTTCAGTAAAGCTTATGAAGACTCGATACAAGGTGATGATGCATGGAAAAATCTAGAAACACCTCAGGGTGAAATATACGAATGGGAAGAGAGCTCTACTTATATTAAAAGACCCCCCTACTTTGACTCAATGACAATGGATATTCCTGGAATTAAAACCATCCAAAATGCTAGAGTGCTTGCATTACTTGGTGATTCTGTCACCACCGATCACATTTCTCCAGCAGGGAACATTGATGCCGAATCTCCTGCAGGGATTTACCTAAAAAACAAAGGCGTGGAGAGAAAAGATTTCAATTCATATGGTTCTCGAAGAGGAAATCATGAAGTCATGATGAGGGGAACATTTGCCAATATTCGTTTGAGGAACAAACTCGCGCCAGGAACCGAAGGTGGCTGGACAAAGCTATCAGAAAATGAAGAGCCGATCTCAATTTTTGAGGCTGCTGAAGAATTCAAATCAAATCATACGGATCTGATAGTGCTCGCAGGTAAAGAATATGGAACAGGCTCTTCAAGAGACTGGGCAGCAAAAGGTGTCTCACTCCTGGGCGTAAAAGCAGTGATTGCTGAATCTTATGAAAGAATCCATCGCTCAAACCTCATAGGAATGGGTGTATTACCATTGGAATTCAATAGTGGTGAATCAGCTGAATCAATCGGTCTCAATGGCTTTGAGACATTTGATATCGATTCAATCTCCAAAGATTCAAAAGTTGTAACGATCAAAGCCACATCAACGGATGGGGAAGTGAATGCATTTGAGGCAAGAATCAGAATCGATACTCCAAAGGAATGGGAATACTTTGAAAACGGTGGAATTTTGCATTATGTCATCAGACGTCTTGTCGCAAAATAATTAGGGTTTTATCTTCTTTCTTAAGTCGCTGGCTCTTCTGTATTTCGGCTCATAATTGAGACTCTTATCTAAATAATCGAGAGACATTTCATTGTTTTTTTCAAGATATGCAATATTACCTAAATGGAAATGGGTGATTGCCTCCATCAAAGGGTCCTGATTGCTTTCTTTTTCATTTAATAGCTGGAGAACAATGGATAGATTTTTCTTGGCATTTTTTTTGCTCGCACCTGCAAATGCAGGTCTCGTATAATCTCCAATTCCTTTGATGAGGTAAACGAAAGGATTTTTATCATCAGCCTCCAATGCCCTTTCCATCATTTGCCCTGATTTTATTCCGTGACTTGCTGCCTTAAAAAAGTTGCTCTCTGCACTGAAGCCATAACATGCAGAGAGTAATGCAAATAATTCTGCTTGGTAGTTGACAGCTTCTGCAGCAATATCAGACCTAGATATGCACAAAGCACTGAACTTCTTTTTCTGTTTCTTGGATGATAAATCAGATATCAAAAACTCATGGAATAATATTTGTAAATCTAATTCTTCCATTTGAGAATTTTTTGCTTCATCAACGAGACTGCTATGCATCATGATGAGCTCATTGGTATTGCTCTCTAAATAGCTTTTCAACCCCTTTTTTATCACTTCAGATTGCAATGGATCAGCTTGTGCAAAATTTGATATTGTGCAAAGCAATAAAATAGAGAACAGTTTTTTTACTTTAGACATTAAAATCATAGCTGCTGTATTGTATCAGTATAATAATTTGATGAGGATCTAAAATATGAGCATCAGTTACATTGACATTGGAGTCAATCTTCTGGATGAGTCTTTTAACAAGGATTTAGATGAGGTCTTAGATCGGTCATTTGGAACAAATGTTAATATACTTATCAACACGTCTTCCTCAATTGAGGAAGCAAAAAGATCGCTTGATTTAACGGAAAGATATCCATCAAAAATTTATACGACAGCAGGCATTCATCCTCACAATGCTTCGATGGCTGATGAGCAACTTAAATCAAATCTACTAGAAATCATAAAAAATAAGTCCGTTGTTGCAATCGGTGAATGTGGTCTAGATTATTTTAGAAATTTTAGTCCAAAAGAAAAACAGCTTTCAGTCTTTAAAACACACCTAGAGGCAGCAAAAGAAACTGGGTTACCATTATTTCTGCATCAAAGGGATGCCCATGAAGATTTCTTAAATTGCCTAAATGATATGCTTGATGCACCTATACTTGGAGTTGCACATTGCTTTACAGGAAATGCTGATCAAATGAAGACATATCTTGACATGGGACTATACATTGGAATCACCGGTTGGATATGTGATGAAAGAAGGAATGATGAATTAATTCAAGCAGTCAAACAATTGCCACTGGATAGGGTTTTGATAGAGACAGATTCACCTTATTTGATTCCAAGATCATTAAAGAAATCTAGAAGGAATGAACCCATGCATTTGCCTGTTATTGCAGAAAAGCTTGCTGCAGAAATGGGTATTGGACCCTCTGCTCTGGTGGCACATACTGTGTCAAATTCAATGAAATTATTTAATCTATCAAACTAAAAATTGCTTGAGAGAATTAAAATCTGAATCTATCTCAGTGAATGCAGATTCTTTTTCAAGAATCATCATTAAGTTATTTGGCACTTCAATACTTTCGTGAATAATCGGCTCAACAATATTTTCAAATTTTGCTGGATGAGCGGTGGAAACAATAACCCAGTGGTGATCTTTGTTTTCTATTTTCTCCAAAGAATCATATGCCTTAAAGGCAGTTGCGGTATGAGGACAAATCACCAGATTTGATTTCCTGAATTGTTGCTCAATTTGCTCAATGATTTCATCGTCATTGACAGAAATGCAATCCATCTCACGACTCAACTGCTTCTGATCATTATAGAGTGAAAAGAATCTCTCCATATTACTGGGATTACCCACATCCATCGCTGATGCGTGAGTCGGGATGGATGGCGATGGTATCCATTCACCTGTTTTAGAAAAATTATAAATTGTTCGATTTGAATTTGTTGCAAATAAGATTTTCTCAATTGGAAAACCCATCTCTCTAGCTATGAAGCATGCAAATGAATTGCCCATATTCCCAGTGGGAATAATGAAACTGGATGATTCTCCAGAATCACGGTAATGAATCATACTAGACCAAGCATAATAAGTTGCTTGAGGAAGGAGTCTTCCAATATTAATACTATTGGCTGATGCAAGACTTGTCCGTATTGAAGGCTGATGGGTAAACGCTTCTTTCACCAATCTTTGACAATCATCAAACTCTCCTTCGACGGCAAGTGATGTCACATTGCCCCCCCAGCAGGTCAATTGTTTCTGCTGCCTAGGAGAAACCTTATTTTTTGGAAAAAGCATTATGACATTAAAGCCTTCAAGCTCATAAAAAGCTGATGCAACCGCCCCTCCGGTATCGCCAGAGGTTGCAACCAATATTGTTCTCTTCACATCTTTTTCTTTGCGTTGAATTTCAGCAGAACATTGAGCCAGAAATCTTGCGCCAAAATCTTTAAATGCTGCAGTCGGGCCATGGTACAACTCGAGCATTGAAAGCGCTGCTGATTCATTATCGATGCTTCTTAAGCGAACGGGAAAGTTGAATGATTGCTTGATAATTCTATCCAAGGATTCTTCTAGTGTGGAGCCAATAAAATATGGGTAAAGCATGTTACTCGAAAAAGACGCATAGTCATCTAATTCCATGAAATCGTTTTGATCGATTTTGGGGATTGTATTAGGCAAATATAGACCGCCATCATCAGCAGTTCCACTGAGTAATGCTTCCTCAATGGTGACTTTATTTAGGGTTCTTGTGCTAATGTATTGCATGAAATCATCGTATCCTAGCAATGGATAAGAGATCAAAGAAAACACCCGATGCGGTCACCTCTCTTCCTGCCCCTGGACCTCTGAGAACAAGGGGATACTCAGTGTAATAATCTGAATGAATTGCGATAATATTCTCAGTTCCTTTTAAGCCAAAGAAAGGATGGTCATCTGACAAATTGATCAAACTGACCGAAGCATTCCCTTTTTCATCGAGTTGGGCGACATATGCCAGTTTTTCGTTATTTTTCCTTGCGTCCAAATATCTATCTCTCATTTTTTCATCTTGAGATTTCATTGCTTCTAGATATTCATTCACTGACAAAGATATATGATCTCGATCCACCAAAGACTCAACATTGATATCTTCTACATTCAGATCAAGACACATTTCTCTTGCCAAAATTACCAATTTCCTTGCCACATCCATTCCAGAAAGATCATCCCTCGGGTCAGGCTCAGTAAAGCCTTGTTGAAGTGCTTCATTTACCAGTTTTGAAAATGGAATACTGTCATCAAAAGTATTAAAAAGGTAAGCCAAAGTTCCTGAAAAAATGCCTTCAATCTTTCTCACTTTATCCGATGATGATGCAATATCAGAAACTGATTTTATAAATGGGAGCGCTGCTCCTGCTGTGGTTTCATATAAGAAATCCACATCATTTGAAATCTTTGATTTCATGATAGAGTGATATCTTTCAATCTCACCACTGAGACCTTTCTTATTCGCCGTCACTATACTGATCTCATTTTCAAATATTTTCTTATAGAGATCTGGCGTTTTGTCAGATGCAGAAGTATCGACTATGATGCGTTTAGAAGCCGATTTCCTTATCATGTGATTGATCAATTCATCTGTATCAGCCTGATCCATTGATTCATTTTTATCAGAGACGCCTTTTGCAGCTTCAAGGTCAATGTTTCCATCTTTCAGCATCATCTTTTTACTGTTGGTTATTCCAACGATATCCAATGAAATATTCTCTCTCTTAAATATTTCTTTTCTTTCGTTTAAGATTTGCTGATGAAGCTCCTGGCCAATGGATCCATAACCCAATATTGCTATTGAAACCTGACTGCTTGAACTAAAAAATGCATCGTGTACAAAAGATGTCGCCCGGTTCATTTCCTCACTTTTAATCACCACTGAAATATTCTTCTCTGAAGAACCCTGAGCAATTGCAATCACATTTGTCTGTGACGATGAAATTGCATTAAAAAATCTAGCTGCAATACCCTTGGTTCCAGTCATTCCAGACCCAACAATGGCAAGAATGCTACAATCTTCTTCTATCTGAATTTTATTTAAATTGTCATTGGCAAAATCACTTTTAAACTCTTGTTGGATCAAATCTGCTGCTTTTTGGGCATCTCTTTCTCGAACAGCAAAACAAATACTGTGCTCAGAACTGGCTTGAGAAATCAACACGACTGAAATGTTTGCTTCTTGAAGAACATTTCCTAATCTATTGACAATTCCTGGAACACCAATCATCCCTGTTCCCTCTATATTCACAAGAGCTATTCCCTTTATTGTTGTGATTCCTTTGACGGCACGTATGTTTTTTATTTCAGATGAGATACAAGTTCCCTGAGAGTGGGGATTAAATGTATTCCTGATATATAAAGGCATATCTTTACGCATCAACGGTGCCATGGTTTTTGGGTGAATCACCTCGGCACCAAAGTATGACAGTTCTACCGCTTCCTCATAAGTCATTTGCTCTATAATCCTAGCTTTTGCTACCACTCTTGGATCGCCGGTCAATACACCATCAACATCTGTCCAAATAGTGACTGATTTTGCTTCAGACAATGACCCTATTATGGATGCCGAATAGTCACTTCCATTTCGACCTAGATTAGTTGGATTGCCATCCTCATCTGAGGCAATAAAACCACCCATAATGACTTTCCCAGTCAAGCCTTCAATGCAATCTATGAAAGCTTTTTTGGACATTGACCAATGCACATTTGCACCCATTTCTTGATTCTCTATGGTCAAAAATTCCATGGGATTCAACCATGAGGTCTGAACTTCACCGAGTGAGTCCAAATAAGCATTCAGTAACTTCGATGACCAAATCTCACCAAAACCGAGTATTGGATTGTCTTCAACATTGACAGAGATGTAATCAAACTGATCTGCAAGTTGTTTTATCGTATTGATATCTTCTTTAAATGCATCCTCCAGACTGAGCTGATTAGATTCACCATTGAGTAAATCCTTTATGGTGGATGAATAGCGAGTTTCAATTTCTTCAAGTAATTTTGAGTCTTTTGTTTGAGAAAATTTTAATAGATCATCGGTCATACCACCCATGGCTGAAACAACCACAATGAGGTTGTCTGAGTCACTATTCGTGATCAGGTTAGCCACTTGTTTGAGTGCATCAGCATTCTTCATGCTGGTGCCTCCAAATTTATATACTTGCCATTCTTTTTGGCTCATCCGAAATATTCCCGAAGATTTTTACTGTTATAAAAAGTCGCCCATGATAACCTTTTCCGATAAATTATCATAATTATCAATGAGTTTGATGAAACATATCTATAAAAGTCATTGATAGAATAAAAAGGTTATGAAACTGAAGAAAAAAGATTTTAATGAATGGAAAAATAAATCCATCACATTATTGGGTATGTCTGGTGTTGGAAAAACTACGCTTGCGAACAAGTTACCCAAATCAAAATGGTTTCACTATTCAGGAGACTACCGCATAGGAACAAAATATCTTGAAGAACCCATATTGGATAATATAAAGGAAAAGGCAATGAATGTGCCTTTCCTTGCAGAACTTTTAAAATCAGACTCCATCTATATTTCAAGCAATATCACCGTTGAAAACTTGATGCCCATCTCATCTTTTTTAGGAAAAATAGGCGATCCGAGCAAAGGTGGCTTGAGCAAAGATGAATTTTTAAGGAGACAGCAACTTCATATGGATGCAGAAATGAAGGCCATGCGAGACGTTCCTGAATTCATAGAGAAATCTCAAAGAATTTATAACTATGATCACTTCATCAATGATGCAGGTGGAAGCATATGTGAATTGTATGGCACAGAGTCAATGGATACTCTTGTTGAGAATACCCTCATCCTATACATTGAAGCAGATTCTGCCATTAGGGATGAGCTAATCAATAGGGCGATAGAAAATCCAAAGCCCATGTTCTATACCGAAGATTTTCTCGACGAACATTTAGAGATTTATGCTTCTGAAAAAGGAGTTCATGAAACAGAAATGGATCCTGATGACTTTGTTCGATGGGTTTTTCCAAAACTACTGGATTATCGAAAAGACAAATATGAAAAGATTGCAAATGAGTATGGCTATAGAGTCAGTGCAACCGATATTGCGAATATC
Source organism: Pseudomonadota bacterium (assembly GCA_029979325.1). The sequence goes on from JAPOHS010000008.1 coordinate 15,623, forward strand.
AATGATGAGAAGGAATTTCTCCAACTCATTCAACACTCCATTGAGTCTTAAATCATGAAGAAGATCAATGTAAATGGCAAAAATATTGCCTATGACCAAACAGGTCAGGGTCAACCGATTGTATTTCTTCATGGAAATCCTACCTCGTCTTATCTGTGGCGAAATATTGTCCCTCATCTTGAATCGGTAGCCTCTTGTTATGTTTTCGATCTCATAGGAATGGGTGAGTCAGATAAGTTGGATGACGTAGGACCTGCTTCTTATGGGTTTGAAGAACATTTTGAATACCTCGATAAGGCAATCAATAAAGTGGTTACCGGTGATAAAATCACACTGGTGGTTCATGATTGGGGCTCTGCACTTGGTTTTCACTGGGCATTTAAAAACCAAGATCGGGTGAAAGGCATCACTTACATGGAAGGAGTCGTCAAAGAATTGAATTGGGGGGAGTGGAATGAGCAAAGTCGTGGCCTCTTTCAGGCTTTGAGATCAGATGCTGGTGAGGAATTGATTCTAGAAAAAAATATTTTTATCGAAAAAATTCTAACCGGTTCAATCATCAGAAAGCTTAAGGATGATGAATTGGAAAAATATAGAGAGCCATTCATTAACCCAGGAGAGGATCGAAGACCAATGCTCACCTGGCCCAGACAAATCCCTATTGAGGGAGAACCAGAAAATGTATGTAAAATAGTAAGTGAATATTCTGACTGGATGAGTGAAAATAATCTTCCTAAACTCTTTATCAATGCAGAACCCGGTGCAATCATTCAAGGATCTGTTCGGGATTTCTGCAGAACTTGGAAAAATCAGAGTGAAATTACTGTCGATGGCATCCATTTCATTCAAGAGGATTCACCAAATGAGATAGGGACAGCAATTCTAAAGTGGTACAAAAAAATTAATAATGATGGGGGAATAAATGACGAGTGTGAATAAAAACAGACCTCTGGATGGTATGAGAGTAATTGAAATGGGGCAGCTTATTGCTGGGCCTTTCACAGGCAGTATTCTTGGATATTTTGGCGCTGAAGTCATCAAAATTGAGCCTCCCACAGGAGATCCTGTTAGGTATTGGCGCCTGACAGAAAACAATACCTCATATTGGTGGCACAGTGTTTCTAGAAATAAAAAATCGATTACACTCAACTTAAAATCCGATGAGGGAAGACAAATTGCTAAAGATCTCATATTAAAATCTGATGTACTGATTGAAAACTTCAAGCCAGGCACACTGGAGAAATGGGGAATGAGTCCGGATGAATTAAAAAAAGAAAATCCTGGTTTAATTACTGCAAGAATATCAGGCTATGGTCAAACTGGGCCTCGCTCACACTTACCAGGTTACGCCTCTGTTTGCGAAGGCTTCGGCGGTTTCAGATACGTCAATGGTTTCCCAGATCGCCCTCCTGTTCGTCCAAATTTGAGTATTGGTGATACTTTGGCTGGACTGCATGCAGCTATGGGAGTAATGCTGGCATACATTCAAAGAGAGAAAGATCCTGAGAAAAAAGGCCAAGTGGTCGATGCTGCCATCTACGAGTCGGTATTTCAAATGATGGAAGCTGTTGTCCCAGAATACTCTGGATGTGGAGCTGTTAGAGAACCATCAGGGTCAACCATTACTGGCATTGTGCCAACAAACACTTATGTCACTTCTGATGATAAACATGTCATCATTGGTGGAAACGGAGACTCGATTTTCAAACGTTTGATGAATGCAATCGGTCGCCCTGACATGGCAGATGACTCAAGATATGAAAATAATATGGGCCGAGTTGAACATGAAAAAGTCATCGATGCAGCCATTGAAGAGTGGACAAGAAAACACACATCTGATGAAGTTCTCTCAACAATGGATGAGGTCTCGGTTCCAGCTGGGCCTATATATAGCGTTGAAGACATGATCAATGACGAACACTATATTGCAAGAGGAATGTTTCAAGAGGTGGAAGCCAATGGAAGAACATTACAAATTCCAGCAATGCTGCCTATTTTAACTGATACACCTGGAACCACAGAGTGGCCTGGTCCTGAATTAAGTGAGCACACCTCAGAAGTACTCGAAGAAATGCTCGGCAAAACTGCTGAAGAGATCGAACAATACAAATCAGATGGTGTTGTTTAACTTCCTCGCTCTTCTTCTTCTGATTAAATAGATTATCGAAATCAAAACCAGGAGCGGGGTTAACCAATATCTTGTTGGCAGCTCACCGGTTGCAATGATTCCATATTCATTTAGTTCAAGAGAATCAAATTCATCGCGCCAAGCATTAACTGGAAGTGAGTCATCATTGATGACTTCAAATGTTTTATTTTTTGCTCCATCTTTAAAAATTGATTCAACCAATACTGCAGCAACATCTTCTCTTGGAATCCATCCCAGTACATTATCGCCTTGTGAAAATTGAATTCCCTGTGTTGCAGGATCACCAATGAGTCCACCTGGTCGAACAATTGTGAAATCGATTCCGCTTTTTCTGATTTGGTCTTCAGCAAGTGCCTTCCATTTCATGGTTTGGTTCGCTAAGAGATTCAGCATTACTGTTGAAATGTTTTCTGCACCGCCCGCACCGATTGAGGACATATAAATGATTTGTTTAACGTCATTTTTTTTCGCTGCAGCAACAATATTGATGGTGCCTAAGTAATCTACATTTTCTGAATTATCTCCCCCAACTGGTCCAATCGCAGAAATTATTATATCGACATCCTTTAAGGCTTCAGTCAGGCTTTCTTCGCTGGTTACATCGGCAACAGCCCAGCTCACTGAATCACTACTCTCTTTAGCTCTTCTTGAAAAAGCCCTGATATCAACATCTCTTTGTTTGAGTTCTTCAATGATATGTACACCCGTTCTTCCTGAAGCACCGAAAACGCCAACAAGTTGCTTTTCTGCAGAAAAAAGGAACGAAGGCTTGATAAGAATGAAGAATGTGATCGAAAGTATAAAAGGAACGGTCTTTTTCATGTTATTTTTAATCCAGAATTTATGATTTTAAGAATCATAGACTATAATAAATCGCATTTTATACAAGGCAAAGATGATGAAATTCAGATCAATAATATTGATTGCTATTTTCTTGACTCCATTCTCGTTATTGATGGCAGAAGAAATCGAGGAAATCAAAGTTACTGGCAGTTATATTGGCACAAGGTCAAATGACATTGGAACTGACATCATTGATCAATCTGCTTTCAATGATTTAAATATAAGCACGGTTGGAGAAATCAGTAAATATCTATCCAGTGCAGCAGGCGCCCACTTCCAGTCAAATACACTCGATGGTGTTGATCAAGGTATGTCGGCAATTACTTTAAGAGGGCTGGATCATGCATCTACACTGGTTCTGATCAATCAAAAAAGACAAACTTTTGCTGGCACACCATCCCATGAAGGCGAAGGTTATATCGATGTGAATATCATTCCAGAAATTGCTATGAATAGAATAGAAATTCTGAAAGAAGGAGCTACATCTCATTATGGCAGCGATGCTGTCGCAGGTGTCATCAATTTCATCACACACGACGATTTTGAAGGATTAAAAATCAACTTATCCCAACAAGAAACTACCAACTATGACCAAAAAGATAATGTTTTTGGTGCTCTATATGGAAAGAAATTTAATGACTCAAATCTAGTAATAGCAGCCAATGTATTAAAAAGGAGTGCCTTGCCATCAATTGAAATCCCAAGGATTGCTGAGAATGGTCTCAGTACACTTGGAAACACATTCAAGGTTGCAGAGGATGATACTGTTCTATCCGGTGATTATGCTGGATCTTACTCTGCAGGAGACTGGGTTGCTGACCCGAATTGCCTAGAGAATGGAGGAGTGATTCAAGGTCCATTTTGTAAGTTTCTATACGGGACACGATTTAATATTGTCAACGATGAAAATCACGAAAAATTCTATATCAGCTACAAAAAAGATTTAGACAATCTAAGCTTTGGAATCAAATATATCGATTCAAGCATTGATGTGAATGACAATCCTCAATCACCCTCCTATCCAGCTCTATCATTCATGTCTAGAAAAATTCAGCCAGGACAAGGTGGTAGCCCATTCAATGTGCCAGTTACATGGTATGGAAGACCCCTGGGTTCCGCATTCCCCTCTCCCATCTCTCCTAAGGATATTGATCAATATCACTTAAGCGGTTCAGTAATCATTGAATTGAAGAATCAAGCCAATCTAGAATTATCACTTACAAAAAGTAGACATAAAAATTTCCATAATAGGCCCGATACAATCAATTCAAGGATGGAAGATGCAATTGCTGGCAACGGTGGAATAAATGGTAATGAAACGTGGAATCTCTTCAATCCATTACAGAATTCATCTGGTTTGATCGAATACATCAAAGGGTCGGAACAAAGTATTAAAATTGGTGAACTCAAATCAGTCGATGCAATTCTCAGAACAAAATTAGGAGAAAACAATCTTGCAGTTGGGCTACAGCTCAATCAGGAGTCATTGGATGTTTCATACAATGAACTCTCTCGTGCTGAATTTAATGCCGATGGAGATCTCATTAAAAGTGCTGATTTACTTTTTTTAGGTGGAGGAAGAAATACATCCGCAAAAAGAGACAAGAAGGCAATATTCTTTGAACTTGAAAAGATATTTTCAGAGAAAATGGACATGCTTTTTGCGTCGAGGTTTGAAAAAGTTGATGATGAATCCTCTCTTGACCCAAAGGTAACTTTAAACTATAGGCCAATTAATAATTTGACGATAAGAGGGTCGATTGGCTCATCCTTTTCAACACCCTCAATGGCTCAACTTTTCAGCTCTGAAATTGCGCTGGGAGGTGTCAGAGACGTTATTAATGGTGTTGAGCAAACCAGTTCTTTATTTGTAAGGGTCATACAACTTGGTAACCCAAACCTCAAACCTGCGAGTTCAACAAATACAAATCTCGGACTCTCATGGCTTTTCAAAGATGAGGCTTCACTCTCATTGGATCTTTGGAAGATTGATTATGAAGATCGTCTTGAGCTCGAGGATCCACAAACAAAAATTCTCGATAATCCGAATAGCTCAGCAATACAAAGAAATGAATATGGGGATATTGTTGCTGTAAAGACGACATTTTTTAATGAGGAAAAGACAATCGTAAAAGGCTTTGATCTATCCTTTGATTACAAAAAAATAATTACAACCAATCAATCACTTGATTTGAATATAAATGCTACATATCTCTTTGAATATCTCACACCCGAACACAATGATGAAAGCGATCATGAAACCGAACATATGGTCAACAGGGCTGGGAGATTTAACTATAACGCGCACACACATTCTCTGCCTCGTTTAAGACTGAATGCACTTATGGGCTTGAGAATGGGGGATATTAAATACTCTCTAAATGCAAGATATTTGGATTCATATTTGAACCAAAGAGAGCTTCCTGAATCAGCCATTCAAAATGGCTACAAGAATAAAGTGGATTCATTCTTGGTATTTGATTTTGGAATTACAAAAGAGATCCTTGTAGATAGCCAAATGATTAAACTCGGTCTTCATGTAATCAACGCTTTCGATGAAGCTGCGCCAATGCTCTACGATTCACCTGATTTTAGTTTTGATACAAGACTGCATGATCCCAGAGGGAGATTACTGAATCTTTCAATAGATTATGAGTTTTAGATCATTTGAAATGCGGTAGAACCTGATCTGCAAAAATTTCCGTTTGATCAACCATTGCTCTCAATCGAGCATCTCTCGGCTCTGCTATGGGGGAACCCCCTAAGAGATAAATATGATCTAAACCCAATTCAATTAATTCAGATAGGCGTTCGATGCACTTATCAGATGGACCTGAGATCGTAAACCATTCGATAAAATCATCATCAATCAATTCAAGATGCGATCCTTTTTCACTGGAATGGTTCTTCATATCGTATTCGGTTTGCAAAGAATTGGATATCTTCTGAAGAGATGGAGGCAGATGATCAATAGGTGCATTTTTCATTGCTGTAAAATGCGCCACCAAACCCGCGAGCATTCTTGCCATATCAATGGCTCTTTTTTCATCGGGATCACATATGAGATTGATATAAGCCCCGATTCTTACCTCGTCCCTTTTTCTGCCGATCTTTTCAATATGCTCTAAAGCAGTATTCATGGCCCAAGATAACCTGTCATAAGAGCTGCCCACGGCAAAAGAAACCCTCTCTGATACTTCACAAGCCATCTGAATTGTTTTTGGTCCTGTGCAAGCCACATCTATTGGGACAGGTGGAATTATATCTGGATCAATCCAGCGGATGGGTGATTGCATGGTTCCAACATCGATGGATTCGCCTCTAAAGTATGACTGAATGGTTTGAATGGAATCTTTCAATTCTTTTGTTGTTGCTTGTCTTTTACCAATGTGGGCAGCTGAGGAATCGCCTCTTCCAATACCGCATATTGCCCTTCCATCAGATTCCTCTTGTAAACTTGCCATTGCAGACGCAGTGACTGCTGTAGCCCTTGTTACTGGATGTGTTACTCCTGTTCCCAAATTGATTCGCTTGGTGTGATGCGCCATGAGTGTCAATTGACCATAGGGGTCTGCCGATAAATTTTGTGTATCTGGACAAAGTATTGAGTCAAAACCCATGTTTTCAATTCTGACCGCCATTTCAGCAGAACATTTAGGGACTGGCTCCATTACTACACCTATTTCAGTCATTTTTTTCTCCTGTATGATATTCGTCGATTTCGCTTGACGTCATTAAACTTAATGAAAGTGCATGCAGATCCGCTTTCAACTCCTCACTGAGTATCTTATAGACCAATTGATGTCTTTGAATTGGATTCATATCAATGAAATCATCGCTGACTATCTCAACCCATATATGCATCATACCTTCATTATGAGCTTTATGGCCTTTGTGCATGTGGCCCTGATCTTCAATGCTAAGAGAAATGATATTTATCCCATTCTCTAAACGATCTTTTATGATTTCTAATCTCTTATCCATAATCTGAAAATCGGGTTTTAAGTTGAACTCAGTTTATAATAAGATCTATACAGATTAAATTCGACTGATAACTATTCTTATAATTGATATGAAAAAAATTGATGTTAAAAAACTAACTGATTTATCAAATCCCATTGGTCGTGCAAATGAGATTGAGAGATTCAAGAATGCGTTGATCTCAGATAGTTTTTGTCTTCTAGTCAATCACAACATATCAAAAGAGGTAATTGATCAAGCTTATTCGCAGTCCAAGCTTTTCCATAATATGGAAGATTCTGATGAAAGAAAGCAAGCAACTCATTATCGGTATGCTCATTTTGGTCGCGGATGGTCGCCATGTGGAGAAGAACCGGCATACTCTCCAGGAACCAAAGCCACATGCTCAGCATTTGATATGTGTTATGAAGTTGAAGAAGTGGACGAAGAGTTTGAGAACTATGGCCCTAACCTATGGCCGCCAGAAATGCCAGAATTTCAAAAAGCCGTTTATGATTATTTTCTAGATTTTTCTAAACTAGAAAGTGTTGTCGGTTCAACCATTGAAGAAATGCTTGGTATTGACAAAGGTTTTATTACGGATCGAATGACCGAGAAGTCACCATCAACAATGCGTCTTATCTTTTATCCTGAAGTAAAGGAAGAGCCAGAAGAAAATCTTTTTGGTATCAGTGCACACACAGACTATGAAGTATTCACACTGTTGACCCAATCGGAGAAAGGATCAGAACTTAAAAATCCTGAAGGCGAATGGACGCATGTTGATTCAGATCGTTATGAAATCATACTGATGATGGGTGATATGACTGAAGTGATGACCAATGGACTAATTAAAGCTACTCCGCATAGAGTCCCTCCCACAAAATGGGAGCGTTATTCAATCACCAGATTTTGTGCAATTGATGGACATCATATCGTAGAGCCACTGGAGCAATTCATAGAACCAGGTGTTGGCCCAAAATATGATCCGGTCTCTCAACAAAAAAATATCAAGGATGGCTTAGCTGAGGCTGCTGCTAATACTGAAGCAATGGAAATAGCTGATTTAGGTAAATAATCCTAATTTTGAAAAGGGTGTGATCCAAGAAATTTTCAAGATCATACAACACATAATATAAACGGTAAGAATAAGTGCTACATTCCCACGAATTGCACCACTAACCATGCCATGTTTTGGATCCTCTGCATTTCTGTTTCGTCCATAACGAATCATATCGGGTGTAATACTTATTGCTGCCATCAACCAAAAAGCCAGATAAGCATTCCACGCCCATGGAGCGCCGTGGAGTCCACCCCATGATTCAATCAACATCAAACCTGAAATAGGGATAATGATAGATGTTGTTAAGGTGACGCTCATCGCAAGCTTTCTAAGAAATCCTCTTGCCCAGATTCCAGCTTCTTTTGATTGATTAAATCTAATTTGCATCGCCCAAATATTGGAAAAAAAAGTGTGTCCAAAAAAAAGAAATGCTGCAAATTCGTGAATAAAGAGAAGTAAAAGATAGTTGATATCCAAATTACTCAATCTCGCTCCAAATAAAGGCAAAGCTGAGACAACTGTAATGACTATAAATATGCCATACCAAAAAAATCTATTGGGATCGTTATTTGCTGTTTCTGTATTCATAAAATGAAATATAAGTATATCTGATAGTGATAATTAACTATTTTTCTCAGTTAAGATCAACTGCAAATTTTTTTAAATCGTCCAATTGACAATATTCAAGGGCGCCCATATGTGTCGAAGAAAGTAAAACTTTAGGCGCAGAATTTGCCTCAAAAGCTTGTTGCCATCTAGGTGCGCATAAGCACCATTGATCTCCAGGATTAAGTCCTGCAAAACCTGCCTCGGGCATCGGGGTCGAGAGATCATTTCCGACTGAAGCACTGAAAGCAAGAAATTCCTCTGTCATTATACTGCATACAGTATGACTCCCAGCATCTTGATCTGAAGTATCGCAACAACCGTTTCTAAAAAAACCAGTTACTGGATCAAGACTGCAATCTTGCAATACTTCACCGAAAACATTTATTGACTCATCCATTTCTTACCTCTTCTGAACCATCGTAATCCCATCTCCAACGGGAATCATAGAGATGTTCACTCGATTGTCATTAAATAAAAACTGATTCAAATCTCTTAAAGCAACTGTATCTTTTTCCTGATTGGATGGGTCAGCGACATCCCCACTCCACAATACGTTGTCAAATAATATGATTCCGTCTTTACTGATAAGCTTTAGACATAACTCATAATAAGCTTGGTAATTTCTTTTATCAGCATCAATAAAGATCATATCAAATGAACCTATATTCTCCTCAGATGAAAGAAGTTCATCGAGAGAATCTAGAGCATTGCCCAATTTCAGTTCTATGATTCTATCCACGTTAGCCATTTTCCAGAACTTCATTGCAACTTCTGTCATCACAGGGTCGCGGTCCAAGGTAATCAGGCGTCCTTTATCCATGGCTAAAGCGCAAACTAAAGCACTGTAACCAGTGTATGTTCCTATTTCCAGGATATTAGTGGCTCTAATCGCTCTCACCATGAATGCCATAAATTGGCCTTGATCTGGGGATATTTGCATTTGTGATCCAGAGAGATTTAGAGTCTCATCTCTGAGATTTTTCAGTACCTCATGCTCTCTTAATGAAACATCAATTAAGTATTCATAAAGCTGGTCATCGAGTTGAATGGTTTTCTTACTCAATTCAGTGCCTTAGAGGGTGAAATATAGAATCATCAAAAGCAATAGAAAAAATACAAGGGATAAACTTGAAGAAACAATCCAGTACTTTCTTATCTTTTTTTTCATTCTTTAGTGGTGGGCCGTGTAGGATTTGAACCTACGACCAACTGGTTAAAAGCCAGCTGCTCTACCAACTGAGCTAACGGCCCATGGCAATTTAAAATGCATGTGAATGATACCTTAGGATTTGTAAATAAAACAGGGATTCTTTCTAAATATAAAAGCAATTTTACCGTCGATTTTTTTTCAATCTTTCTTCAGCAAGACTGGATGCGGAAGAATTAGGATACTCCCTAATGACTCTCATAAATATGGCCTCTGCAGCTGATAAATTTCCCAATTCTTGTTGAGAAAAACCTGACTTAAGAATTGACTCCATCATCTTTTCTGAACCTGGATATTGAACAATAATCTCATTGAAGATGTCTAAAGCTTCACTAAACTTATCCTGAGAGAAAAGTGATTCTGCAAGCCAATATTTTGCATCATCAGTATAAGATCCCATTGGAAAATCTTTAATATATTCTCTCAAAGCAATTTCAGCAGATACATAATCACCTTTTCTCAGTAACTCAAATGATGATTCAAAGCTCTCCTTTGCATTCTCTGAATTATTCAATTTCAGTTTCTGCTCTGATTTTTCTCTTGTTTGGCTCTGAATCATCATTTCTAACTGATTATTTTTTATATCTAGCAGATTCAATTCTTGCTTGAGTGCATCAATTTTATTTTCCAAGGATGTGACTCGATTCTCAATGCCTTGATTGTGAACTTCAATTGAGTCATTCACTTGTTCCTCATAGACACCACATCCTGAGAATTGGCAAATTGTTATTATGGATAAGAGTGATTTAAGCTTCATGGTGTCCTTCTTATGCTGAATAGAATCATTGTAATAAGGCTGACAAAAGCGAGTGGGATGTAACCAATGATTTCGGGCCTGATCTCAAATATCTGTGAAGATTCAAGAATTGTATTTTGGCTGATGAAATATGCCAGACCAATAATCATCCCAATTAAGATTCTAAAACCTGATCCTCTTTTCCTCTGTGATCCAACTGACATTTGCAATGCCAACAAAGCCAGAATTGGAATGATCATAAATGAGGCCAACCGATTATGAAAGGCAGTTAAATAGGTTTTTGTTTCTAGATTATTATTTTCTAAATAGTCAATGAATCTTGATAACTCAATGACATTTAATTCATCAGAATCAGTAACACTTAAACTAACAAGATCTCTGTCCAATTCAGTTCTCTCAATTTGATATCTTGAATAATTAGACTCAATTCCATCATCTGAGAAAAGTGTTTCTGATAGATTACTGAGTATCCATTGGTTGTAGTCATCGATTCCAGCAGATGAAGCTTGAGAAATTTTTTGAATTGCAAAATCTTGATCGATCTCAAATATTGTCACCTCTCCAAAACTATTATTCTCTTTGAGGAAATTGATATTGATGATCTTGGTTTCATCGATCACCCAAAAACCTCCACTGTCTCCAAGTGTTTCAATGTTAAATTTATTTTTTGTTCTAAACTGATCCGCATACCTCTCAAGAGGAGATGAAAGATACTCACCAGATCCACTGAAAATTAGTGCCAAAAGTGCACCCGAAAAAAATACAGATAAAGACAGTCTAAAAAACGAAAATCCTGAAGACATCAGAACAATGAGCTCACTGTTTTTTCCTAAATTGCCAAGGGCCACCAATGCACCAATCAATACAATGATTGGTATGAATCTCATTAACGAACTGGGTAACTTCATGAGCGAATATTGAATGGCCTCATAAACACCATAAGACCCAACTCCGATATCATCACTCTGGCTCACAAAGTCAACAAAAAGTGAAAGTGATGCAAATACAAAACCAACAACGATGGTTGCTTTAAGAATCGCTCGAAAAAGATACACATCAGCAATGTTCATCGTCCAATCCTCGAGAGTCGACTCTTGAAAAGTGAATAAATGATCAGGAAAATAGCAAAGCATCCATGCACCCACCAAATACCTAGCTCAATAGGACTGTCACCCTGCTCAAACCAAACCTTTGCTGCGCCCAGTAAATTGACATAGACAAGGTATATCAATACACCGATGACAAGCCCCCCATATTGACCTTCCCGAGGAGATGATTTACTCAAAGGCACAGCCAATAGTACTAAAATAATGAGCGCTATAGGTGGTGATATTCTCCATTGAAGTTCAGATCTTGAAAAAACAGAATCATTAAAAATAAGCTGCATAAAACTTTTTGTTTCATAGCCTTCATCGCTGGAGCCATTGGAATCAAAAAAGAGTGGAAGCCTGTGTTCTGAAAATTTTAAAACTCGAAAATCACTTGTGCCAGGAAGCCCCTCATATCTTTGCCCATTGAAAAAAACGAGACGGTTTGAATTATTTTCTAATGATTGAATTTCAGCGTACTCAGAAGTAATAACACTGACTTTATTATTTGTTTTTTTCTGAAGGAAAACTTTTATGAATCGATTTCTTTCAGATCTAGCTTGTGCATAAAAAACCGATCCGTCTTTTAAGTTTACAAATCTTCCAGGCTCAAAAAACTCGATCCCTACAGAGCGCATTGCTGCCTCCTCTTTCAGTAAAATGCTTTGTTTTGCATTGGGTGAAATGACGGTAGAAATAAATGTCAGCAAGACAATCAGAACAATCAGTGGAAATAAGAAAACCCTATAAATAAATCCTGTTCCCTTGCCTGCAACTTGTATAGCTGTCATTTCATGATCTCGATAGAAACGCCCAATGACAATGATTACAGATAAAAAAGTGCTCAAGGGAAGAAGTATGATCAAATATTCAATGGATGATAGAGCAATGATTGGAAAGAGAGATGATGAAAGAATATCCCCTGCTGCAATATCACTGATAACGTCTGCAAACTTATTCGTGATCAGAACAATCAATAAAACAAGGGTGACACCCAGCCAGGTACCGAAAAGCTCCTTCAATATGTATTGACTGATTATTTTATTCACACCGGATACACTTTAAAAAATTTAATGGGTCCATATTTATTAGTTTTAATGACCATATCATTACACTACAATTATGGTCTACTAATTAGTTTGATTGGTCCATATGGATAGAATACATTGACCAAATAAAAACAGAGGAATTAAAAGATGAAATTCGCTACGAATAATAAAAAAATTAATGAGATCAAATCTGATTGCCTGATGGTATCGGTTTTTGATGATGGAAAATTGAGAGGGGCTACTAAACTGGTCAACACTTCTAACGGTAAATTGATTGAGGACTTTATCAGAAATAAAGACATTCAAGGAAAAATTGGTCAAACAAGAATTATCCCAGTAAAGGGAAAATCTTATAAAAGAATAGTTTTAGTTGGATGTGGTAAATTTGAGAATTTCTCACAAAAGAATTACAGAAAAGCTGTCATTTCTGCATTGAAAAAGATTTCTCTGAGTAACCACAAGAAAGTCGTCAGCTTGATTCATGATGGCGTTGAAAAAATTGATAGCCCAAAAAAAGCATACAGATTGGCAAGGGTTTTAGCTGAATCATGGCACTCAATCAGCTACCAATACACCACAACAAAAGAAAGCAACCATCAAAAATTAAATCTCAGAAGAATTGAGATTGGAACAAATGGTAAAAAAGCTATAAAAGACTTAAAAATTGGACTAGAACATGGTGATGCCATAGGAAAAGCAACACAGCTGGTAAGACACCTGGGTGACCTTCCGGCAAATATATGCACACCGACCTATCTAGCATCTGTGGCTAGAAAAATAGTAAGTAAAAATAAATCAGCCTCATTAAAAGTGCTCAATGAGGCTCAAATGAAGAAGCTTGGAATGAATTCACTTCTGTCGGTGACAGCTGGTGCTGCAGAGCCAGCAAAAATGATTATTGCTGAGTTTATGAATGGTCAAAAGAGTCAAAAACCAGTCGCAGTGGTCGGCAAAGGTATCACTTTTGATACCGGTGGCATTTCACTCAAACCTTCTAATAAAATGGATGAAATGAAATATGATATGTGTGGAGCAGCTACTACGATTGGCCTTTTACAAATGGTTACTGAGCTGAATCTTCCCATCAATGCAGTTTTCGTTGTGCCAGCATGTGAAAACGTGCCAAGCAGCACAGCAACATTGCCTGGTGACGTCGTGAAATCAATGTCTGGAACGACAATTGAGATTCTAAACACAGATGCCGAGGGAAGATTGGTCTTAGCAGACGCCTTAAGTTTTACAGAAAAGAAATTTAAACCTCAATTTATTATTGATTTAGCTACTCTAACTGGTGCAATAATTGTTTCACTAGGCTCAGAGTATGCAGGACTTTTTTCTAATAATGATAAACTATCTAAACAGATTTTTGATTGTGGTGAAAAAGTTGATGAAA
>JAPOHS010000090.1 GCA_029979325.1 Pseudomonadota bacterium
TTTTAGAAAAAATCCAAATCATAAAACATCCCCTTTGGTTGTTCTCACAAAGAAAGGCAATGACAAGGTAGATGATATCTTCAAGTATCAAAAAAAACTCACCGAAGTATTTATAGATGGCATTGAGATCACCATGAAAGAGGTTGTCTCAAGTCGAGAGTTTCTCAGAGCTCTGAGGGAAAATTCTGAGAAAAATATTTCAAATTTAGACTAGGAGTTAATATGAAAGCTTATATGTTGGTAAGAGCTGTCATCCATGACAGAGAGAAATTTGTCAATGGCTATGGGACAGAAGCAGCCAAATTGGTTGAAAAGTTTGGTGGAAAATATTTAGTTAGAGCACCCGGAGCAATTGCTCTGGAAGGTATCGGTGATGATCATAACTCTGTTGTGATTTCTGAATGGCCATCCAAAGAAGCGGCTCAAGATTTCTGGAACTCAGATGAATACCAAGAAGTCAAAAAATTAAGAGAAGGCATTGCAGACTGCTATGTTCTGCTCATTGAATCAGACGCACTGTCTTAGGAGAGGTTCATGGGCAATACAATAGTAAAAAGAACCACCTTGATTGTAAGAGACATAGAAAAATCAAGAGCTTGGTATGAGCAAGTTCTAGAAATGAGTGCCTACTATGATGATGAGGTTGTATTGAGTGGAACGGGAATGGCTGCTGGCAAAAAAGGAGATAAAACTCACTTGGTCATATTGAAGTGCCAAGATCCAGTCATAGGAATGATTGGACTGCTTCAATGGGTTGATCCCATATGGCCCGCGCCAGAGGAAATTCCAACAGCTGTCGATTATGGCCTGCCTACATTTGTTGTCGATACAGATGACTGCAAGGCTCTATATGAAAGAGCTATTGGACTGAATAGTGTGATTCACAGTGAACCACATGAGTGGTCTGTAAGAGGCGCAACCGGTGACATGATCGATTTCCTTGGGATGTCACTTTTTGATCCAGACGGTCACTTTTTTGAAGTCAATCAAAGATTAGGATAGGAGAAGACAATGAGATTTCAACGAGCAAATTACTTGGTAAGCAACAAAGATCGTGCCCTACTCCTCTATGTAGATATACTTGGGATGAATCTTGATTTCATGAAAGACTCGGAAGAGGACTCCTATTCATATGAAGTTTTTGATATTGATGATTCTATTCCGATGGAATTTGCATTGCTGAGTTATGAGAATCAACCAAGAGTCTTGGCACTCACCATATTGGGAGACGGAAATTTGGAACAAAATCCAACACCGAGAAGAAGTGCGATTGTAATCGAGGTTGATAATGTTGATGAAACTGTTGCTAAATGCAAAGAAAATGGATTTCATTGTTACAGAGACGATCATTTGATCACTCATGACGGGCGAGAAGGAAAAGAAGTTGGGATTCTTGATGATGATGGAAATCTCGTCGTTATTTATAAAATAGAGAAAGCCTAAATGGAAAATACTGCTACCGAAAATAAGAAATATGTGAACTCATCATCAGCCTGGGTGATGGTCAGTCTCATGATGGTGGCCTATATCTTCTCTTTCGTTGATCGCTACATACTTGGCTTACTGATCGAGCCGATAAAAGCTGATTTGAATCTAACGGATACCCAAATTGGACTTCTGCTTGGTCCAGCTTTTGCAATCTTCTATGCAACAATGGGACTTCCTCTGGGTTATATGGCAGATCGTTTTAAGAGAATTACCATAGTTTCAATTGGAATATTTGTCTGGTCTCTTGCCACTGCAGCATCGGGGTTTGCTCAAAAATTTTGGCATCTTTTTATTGCCAGGATGATGGTCGGTGTTGGCGAGGCAACACTGAGTCCTTGTGCACTCTCCATCATCAATGACAGCTTTCCAGCCGAGAAAAGAGGAAGACCGATTGGTCTTTACACCACAGGGATGTCGATTGGTCCTGCATTTGCTTATCTAGCAGGAGCTGCGGTTTTAACTTGGACAAACTCTGCAGGCCTTATAAATATTCCGGTATTGGGTGATATGGCACCTTGGCAGTTGGCATTTATCATTGTTGGCTTGCCTGGTATTTTATTGGCCCTCTTGGTTTATCTTAGGAAAGAACCTGAAAGGCCAATAGATCACAACCCAAGTGGCAACCTCAGAGAAGGCATAGGGGATGCGCTGAAATTCTTTGCTAAAAAGAAATGGGTTTATGCAAGCTTTATCCTTCCGGCATCTGTAATGACGACCATTGCGTATTCACAAGCTTGGGTGCCTGCTATGTTTGAAAGAACATGGGGCATGGATGCAGCAACCTATGCATATATCAATGGCTTCCTTTTGCTTGCCTTTGGCCCTATTTCAAACAATGGTGCCGGCTGGCTATGTGACTATTGGGCCAAAAAAGGTTATGAGGATGCCGGATTAAGGGTCCTAATACTCGGTGCAGTTATACTCCTACCAACAGGAATACTTGCTCCTTTGATGCCCAATCCAACTTGGTGTTTAATCCTTTATACCATCAATACGGTGGGCACAGCATTTACATCTTCATCTGCATTGGTCACTCTTTTAAGAGTCGTACCAGCAAATTTAAAAGGACTGTCTGTGGCATTTTATTTGATGTGCATCAGCTTGGCAGGTTTACTCATCGGTCCCACTGCGGTTGGAATCTTGAATGACAATGTTTTTGGTGAAGCTGGTGTCAGATACTCAATGGCATTGGTGCCTCTAATCATAGGTACGCCTGTCATGATAATGATTCCTTTCATGCGGAGACATTATTTAAAAGAACTGGAGGAGACAAAACAATCATGAGATATTTTTTAGCCACTATTCTATTATCAGTTTTTTCATCTATATCTTTTGCTCAGGGAGAGGACAGCACTAAATATGAAAGAGATGAGATGATAATCAGTGAGTTTCTGCCTGGAAGTTATAGCAATTACAATCAAGTTTATTTTAATAATCGCGGGAAAGTGCCCGATGACGAAAGGCATTTAAGAAGAGAGATTGAAGTTCAAGAAATAGAGACCAATATTTTCAGCGTAAAAGATAGCTTTGTAATGGCTAACATCTTTGAAAAACCAATCACGGAAGATGATAAGGAAACCTCTCATGCAATCATCAATGTTGAGGCCAATAATAAAGAAAAAGCGGTTCAACTCGATATCTATAAAAGCGATGACTCTTACTCAATGGATGATATTGATGGAAGCCCTGATTGCACTGTCATGATGATCCGTGGAGCAGAAGAATTTTATGCGCGAGAAAGTTCTGGTGATTGTGATGGAATGACAAATGTATATACCCTGAGCAAAAAGCATCTTTTTGTTCGAATGGATAAAGATTCTGGCATAAAGACAAATGAACCATACAAACTGAATCAAGCAAGACCATTTCAATGTTATGTAGATATTCCTGGTGTGAGTGGAGGCAGAGATCTTCCATACAAGCGATATGAACCATTCTATATCCATGATCAGGGCGGCACATTTGAAATCCTGACTGACTATGAGAAAAGAAGTTTGGTCTTTAGATTGGTAAGAGTTGACTGGGAAATTAATAATCATGTCGGTGTTTTCACAAGAGATGTGATGGTTCTCTATGCTGAA
>JAPOHS010000091.1 GCA_029979325.1 Pseudomonadota bacterium
AGCTAAGAGATGATATCCCCGAGTTTTCTCCAGGGGATACAGTTGCTGTTCAAGTTAGAATTCGAGAAGGCGAAAGAGAAAGGCTTCAGATCTTTGAAGGTGTAGTGATTGCCAAAAAGAATAGAGGTCTTAATTCATCATTCACTGTTAGAAAAATTTCAAATGGCGAAGGTGTTGAACGGGTCTTTCAAACACATAGTAAGCTGATTACTGAGATTAAGGTTAAACGTAAAGGCGATGTCCGAAGAGCGAAGCTCTATTTCCTTCGTGAAAGAAGTGGTAAATCTGCCAGAATTAAAGAAAAGGTCTAATCAGTTGACTAAGAAATACTGGGCAATTTTCTTGTTCACTTTGAGTATAGTCTTTTCAAATATCGCATACTCAATAGACGCAGAGATCAAGCTACCTGATGGTTTCCAGATTGAGCTTTACACTGATCAAGTGCCTGGCGCTCGATCATTAGCACATGGTGACAATTACCTATTTGTCTCATCAATGGAAGAGGGCAATTTATATGCAATCAGTATTGATGGCCCTATCAGAGAAGTAAATAATTTCATAAGCGGTCTCTATATCCCAAACGGTATTGCCTTTCATGATGGTGATCTTTATGTCGCAGAGATACACAGGGTCCTAAAATTTGAAAATATCGAGGATGCTATAAGTTCTGGTAAAGAGCCCGAGTACAAAGTGATTTCCAAATATCCAACTGACCGACATCATGGATGGAGATATATTGTTATTGGCGGAGATGATCGGATCTACGTTCCAATAGGTGCGCCATGTAATGTATGTGATGATGAAGGTTATGCGGTGATAACCAGCATGAATCTGGACGGCAGTGACAAAAGAATCATTGCAGAAGGAATAAGAAACAGTGTTGGAATGACATTTCATCCAATCACAGGTGAATTATGGTTCACTGATAATGGAAGAGATATGCTTGGAGATGACATACCACCATGTGAGTTGAATAAGCTTTCATATGAAGGAGAGAATTTCGGTTTCCCGTTTTGTCATGGAAATGATATCCAAGATCCTCAGTATGGATCGTTGGGACAATGTTCCAATATCACTATACCAATTCAAGAATTAGGCCCACATGTTGCACCTTTGGGGCTTAAGTTCTATACAGGTGATATGTTTCCAAAGGAGTATCATAATCAGGTTTTTATTGCTGAGCATGGATCATGGAATCGATCAAAAAAGATTGGTTACCGAATTACAATGGTTACACTAAATGAGGGTCAGTCAACTTCATATCAAACATTTGCAGATGGATGGTTAAAAGATGAGAAAACTTTGGGCCGACCTGTTGATCTGTTGATAATGAAAGATGGCTCAATGCTTGTTTCTGATGATCATAACGGTGCCATTTACCGCATTACTTACAGCGACTAATTAATTCATAAAATCTTTAATAAACAATGCAAATTCAATGTGTTGATAAATGTCAAATATACTTGACATATAAAAGATGTAAAGTAAACTTGACATCTTATTAAGTTTTCAAGGTTGTTTATATGGCAAAGATTGTTCATAAAGGGATGTGGATTTCAGTCAAGTCACTCGATAAAGAGGATAGGAAGAGCTATCTAACCAGCATGGCGCTATTCTTTATTGGCGCTTTCGCATGGGGCATTCATATTGCCTCCGTTGGAGGGATTGGCGAGAATCCAGTAGATATCCCTTATATAAATATTATAAGAATCACCATTGTTATTTTGTGGGCATTCGCGACATTTTATTATATGAAATTTTTAAATCGTCAGGATGAGCTAATGCAGAGGTATCACGATTTTGTATTAAGTTGGGGTGCCATTGGATTCCTAGTTCTTGGATTAGGAACATCATTGATTTCACCATTTTTTTCTTTTACTCCAACTTTTTATGAATTTTTCTTAGCATTTACCTTGGGATCACTTATTGGGGGCTTCAGATTCTATAAAAAATACTTATCTGAATGAAAAATAATTTAAAAAAGTTAAGAGAATCTAAGGGACTGAGCCAGCAAAAACTTGGAGATATTTTGGATGTCAGTAGGCAAACAATTAATTCTGTAGAGAATGGTAAATTTGATCCTTCTCTAACCCTTGCGATCAAGCTCACAAAATTCTTTGATGAGCCGATTGACTCAATTTTTGAGTACGAGGACTAAATCAAATGATTAAAGTAATAAGACTAATAAGAATGGATACATGCTTCATAATTAATTCAAAATCTATGAGTATTTATGTTGTATAGTTCAAAAAAATATCAAAATCAAAATAAAGGAATAAGATAATGCTTGGATTAGAAATATTAGTAATTTTTATAGTGGGACTAGTGCTGGTAACTTTGGTTTTGCTTTAAACCTAGAAATCATTAACAAAACAATAAATTAATTTAATAGGATAAGGATCAAAAATGAGTATAAAAGATAAACTCTCAACATTAGGAAAAATTTTAGACGCCTCTGCTGTCTTCTTAAAAAGAACCGTCATATTTATAGTTCTTATAGTCATATCACTGACAATAATTTCACCATTGTTTCCTTCTGGCGATGATCCAATTAAAGAGGGCGCAATACTCAATTTAAATATCAAAGGCACTTTGGTAGAAGAGCTCTCACAAACAGAGTTTGAGTTAGCATTTTCCGAATTAACTGGTGAATCTCAAACTGAGACACTCATCACTGACGTGACTCGTGTCATAAGTCATGCGAAAGATAACGATGATATATCTACACTTCTTATCAGCACAGATGGATTTGCTGGTGGGAGCACAACAAAGCTTGAGTTGATTGCAGAGGCGATTACTGACTTCAAAACTTCGGGAAAAAAGGTCATTGCATACAGTGCTCAGGGTTATGGAACTGCACAGTATTATCTTGCTTCATATGCCGATGAAGTTCATCTTCATGACTATACCACCGTATTCATTGATGGATACCGTAGGGTAAGAACTTACTATAAGTCGTTTTTTGATAAATTCTTGATCGATGCAAATGTTTTCAAAGTAGGTGAATTCAAAGCATTTGTAGAGCCATATTTCAGAGATGATATGTCAGATGAAGCAAAAGGCAATGTCATTGAGTGGATCACGGTTTTGTGGGATGGGTATCTTGAACAAGTATCTGAGGCAAGAGGTATAACAGCAGAATCCTTAAAATACTTCATTGATAACCCAGGGCTCGCTGCGAAAGAATCAGGAGGTGATTTTGCAAAGGCTGCCATAGAATATGGAATCATTGATCAATTATCTAACAGAAGAGAATTCAGAGACTATCTGTACTCAATTGCTCCTGGTGAAGATGAGGACGAAGTCAATATCGTTGGCATGAAGAAATATATGAAATCAGTCGAAATGGATCCTCTATTTGAGCAAAGCGAGACCAATGTTGGAATCATCATAGCGAAAGGATCCATCGTTGATGGTTCAGCAGGTCCAGGCAGTATCGCAGGTGACGATTTCGTGAAACTTGTTAGAAAAGCTTATGATGATGAGACAATCAAAGCCTTGGTTCTTAGAGTTGATAGTGGCGGTGGAAGTGCTTATGCATCCGAGGTAATAGCAGATGAACTGGAG
>JAPOHS010000092.1 GCA_029979325.1 Pseudomonadota bacterium
GGATTGACTCTATAAGTTAGTTTTAAAGATTCGTCTCTAAGAATTTCAGACTCTTTTAGCGTCTCATGAATGGTCTCAAATGAAAGACACTTGTCCTCCGCTGCCTTTTTTAAGGGATCCATTAATCTTTTATACGAACCATAGATTCTTTGTTATCAGAGGAGCGGCATTCCCATAAAGCGCTTTTTTTTCATGCTCTTGATACACAGAAATCACTGTAAGGAATAGGCAGATGATTAGAATCACCAATGGAACTTTTTTATTGAATTTCATAATGTTGTGATTATTTTAAATCATTTAATCAAAGTTATGCATTTTTTGATCATGCGAACGTCAATCGGTGTAGAGCCTTGATTCTCTCCATCAATATTTAGATCATCACCTTGGGTTTCCAGTCTGAAGCTGTCCACCTGCTTATACGTCACCCTGGGATCAAAGATGTGCTTACCAGAAAATAGCTTTAAGAAAATATTCACCACTTGTAACTTTGTTGCACTCTTGAACATAATGATATCAATCAGCCCATCGCTGAAATCTGCATCTGGAGCCATTTTCATGCCCTTTCCAGTGTATACAGTATTGAGCGCAAGAAAAAAAAGGGCATCTTCATCGATCACCTCTTCACCCATGCTCAAGATGAGTCTCTTTTTCTTCATGGTGGCAATCCCAATCAAAGAAGCAATGTTGTATCTGATCCCACCCAATATCCTCAACTGATCAGAAATTTGATTGACCCTCGATGCCATTCCCCAGCCGATGATGTTGACTGCATATTTAATCTTTGGGCCTTGTCTTATTTCCATGGCGTCAATTTTCATGCTTTCTCCTCGAAGAATATGCTGAATAGCGTTTTTGGGCTTCAGTTCTCCTAGTGTTTGCGCGAAAGCATTGCCTGTACCAGAGGGAATAACTGACAAAGGCAAATCTGATGCCTTTCCAGATTGCATTAGGCCATTTGCCGTTTCATGAATGGTTCCATCTCCGCCCATCGCACAAATCATATCGCACTCAGGTATTTCATCTGACATCAAATGATTGAAAATGTCTTTTTCTCCTTGGCTCTTGAATACGGTGTACTCCACATTATTTCTTACAAGCTCTTCTTCTATTTGGTGAAAAATTTTTGAAGGGGCACCATTTCCGGCATTTGGATTCAAAACAAAGTGTATTTTTTCAATTTTTGAGAAGGACATATACAAAAAATATAGCTTTATCCTCTTTATTACAAAAACATTTGGTTTTATACTTCACACCGAATAAAAAATGATGTCTGCATTGCCATGTTCAATGGAGACGGTAACAAGGAGTTTGTGTGAGCGATTCAGGTTTAGGATTTTCAGTCAAAAGATTCATAATTTTCATTGTTGGCAGCGCGGTTGCTATTCTTGTTTTTGAGGGAATGGGTGAAGTCGGAGGAAACATGATCAAAGGTCAGGTTTCAAAAACGACCAGTAAGTACCATCCAGAAAAGAATGTAGAGGATAGGATCAAACCCGCATTTGTTCTTGAAGACAAAGTCGCCGTAGCAAATGCTTCTGAATCAGCTGATGCTTCTGTGGCTGATGAGTGGAATGCAGAGAACTCTTGCGAACAAGTCATTGAAGGCAATGACGTGTTGCAATTCAATCTGAAGGAAATGAAAGTCAGTGCTGATTGTGCCAACGTAACTGTGACCTTAAAACACACAGGAGTGATGGCTGCAGAAATCATGGGGCATAATTGGGTGCTTTCTACTGATGCAGACTTTATGCCAGTTGCTACAGCAGCAGCTGGAGCTGGTTTAGCCAACAACTATGTTCCTGTAGGGGACGATCGTGTACTTGCTGCGACTGCCATCATTGGGGGCGGTGAAGAGACCTCCGTTACTTTTTCAATTGAGAATCTTTCGGCTGGAAATGCCTATACGTTCTTTTGCTCTTTTCCAGGTCACTACGCCATCATGAAAGGATCATTTAAAGTCATCGCTTAATGATGCCAACATCCACCTCCATATACTCCGGAGATCTCAGAACACAAAGTGTTCATACTCAATCTGGTGAGACATACATCACCGATGCACCTATTGACAATGAGGGCAAAGGCGAAGCATTTTCTCCAACAGATATCGTTGCAACCTCCCTCGCTAATTGCATGCTAACCATCATGGGCATTGTCTCCAATAGAAAAGGTTTGGATCTTGAAGGGACCGAGGCCAAAATTGATAAGCTCATGGGCACTGAACCAAGAAGAATCACTGAAATTAAAATTGATTTCTACTTTCCCGTGAGTTTTTCAAATGATGAGAGAAAGCTGCTCGAAAAAGCAGCAATCAATTGTCCTGTAGCTAAAAGCCTCTCATCTGATCTAAAACAAAACATACAATTCCATTACCCTTCTTCATAAAATTTAAATCAGAACCAATGCGTTGATCTATATAGTGATCATATGTAACAAGTCATCGATTCACTGAGAAAACTTGGTTATCATCAATAAACAGTAATATTCAAAACAACTTCATATGGATAAGGCAGTAAAGAAACAACGGCTATCAATCACCACCATGATTTTCTTGGCGGTGATAATCTTACTCGCGTCAATATCTGGATGGAACTATTATCAAACAAATAAAAAAATTTCATTGCTTTTGAATGAAAGCTCAATGCTTCAAAGCAATTACCAACTTGAAATATCAGCCCTAGAAAACATCACAGAGCAAACCCAAGGTGAGCTTTTAGAGCAAAAAAAACTGATCAGCGAGATTCAGTCAAAAATTGGTTCAATTGAGGACATCGATAGGCAAGACAGAGATTATTGGCTGATACTGCAAATTGAGTACTTCTTAAATTTGGCTGATTCAGAGTTATTTCTTGGACGCAACAATCAACGTGCAAATGATTTGATTAAACAGGCGAGATCTACTGCATCCGGTTTATCTCAACAAAGTGAACCGCTCTTGATTAAGATGGATATATTGATTGAGTCAATTGATCTCTTCATCAGTGAGAATAACAACGATGATATGAGAATGCTCATTGACCAAATAGAAGATTCTTTGGCTCAAGAATCAGAGTCTTCTGCTTTATCAGCAACAGAAACAACGCCGCCATTCACGATTAATGGATTTAGAGATTGGGCTGAACGTAAATTAGAAAATTTTAGAGTCAACTGGTCTAACATCATTCTTGTAAAGTCAAAATCAAATCTCGACATCACAAAACTCTCAAATGAAGAACAGAGGGTCATTCAATCTCTTATGATGCTGAACATCGATCTTATAAGGCTTGCTTTGCAATCTGGTGATGAGTCAAGATACTTGAGTGCGGTGCTTGCGCTTGAAGATAAGATCGATCGCTATTATCAAAGTAAAATAAATGAGAACTCGTTGCTCTCTGAGAACTTAGATGATTTAAAAACACACCGCATGCATCCAAAAGAAAATGGGATTAAAACTGT
>JAPOHS010000093.1 GCA_029979325.1 Pseudomonadota bacterium
GAAATGGTTATGGGGGCCAATTTTTCGTGGGCCCACTTGGTGCTTTTAACAAACTCTGCAATCAGAGCTGTTGATGCACATGCAAGTGACGAGCTAAAAGATCTCTATCTGGAAAAGCTCATTTCTGGGAAATTTAGTGGCACAATGAATCTCACAGAGCCACAGGCAGGGTCTGATCTTTCAGTCATGAACACATTCGCTGAACCAAGTGACGATAGTTACAAAATTACTGGTCAGAAGATATTCATTACTTGGGGAGAGCATGATTTATCTGAAAATATCATCCATCTTGTATTAGCAAGACTCCCCAATGCACCAGAAGGTGTAAAGGGAATTTCACTATTTTTGGTCCCAAAATTTAAAATGAATACAGATGGAACTTTGGGTGAGCGCAATACACTGAAGGCTGTTTCTGTTGAGCACAAACTGGGTATTCATGGTTGTGCAACCTGTGTGATGAGCTTTGAGGAGGCTGAAGGCTTTCTTATCGGAGAGCCTAATCAGGGGTTGGCCTGCATGTTTACAATGATGAATGACGCCAGAATTGGGGTAGCTTGTGAGAGTGTTGCGATCGCTGAAAGGGCGTACCAGCAGGCTGTGAATTATGCAAAAGATAGAATTCAAGGAAGAACCGAATCCAGCCAATCTCGAGTTTCAATTATCAATCATCCAGATGTGAGAAGGATGCTTCTTAGTATGAAGTCATTGATTGAGGTCATGAGAGTCTTGGTTTATGAGAATACATTTGAGTGTGATCTTGCTGAATCAAAACCAGAGCATAATCAACGAGCTGACGTTCTTACACCAATCACAAAAGCTTGGTGCAGCGAATTATGTCAGGATATAACTTCCATTGCGCTTCAAGTGCATGGTGGAATGGGATATGTTGAAGAAACTGGAGCAGCACAGCATTTCAGAGATGCCAGGATAACAACAATTTATGAAGGAACCACAGGCATCCAAGCAAATGATCTCATAGGCAGAAAATTCATAAATGACAACGGTTCAGCAATGGAAGAACTATTCAGTCAAATCCAAAGTGATGTAGAGATTTCAAAAGTAGAAGATAATCTCAAGGCAGAACTCAATCAAGCAATAGAAAAAGGAAGGAACGTTTCTGAATTCATTCTGGAAAATGCTCAAAAGGATCCAAATTTAGCAGGCGCAAGCAGTTATAACTTTTTAATGATGATGGGTTATTTGGTTGGCGGATGGATTGCCTCAAGAAATATTACTGCCGCAAAGAATATGCTGAAAGAAAATGATGATGTTGAGTTTTACAATGCAAAAATCATTTCCTCTGCTTTTTACATCGAACAATTTCTGCCACTTGTTACAAGTTATGGAAATGCGGTGTTTCATGGTTCTGAATCGATGATGTCTATGCCAGATGAGCAGTTCTAGTTTCTAATTCATTTCGAGTATTTTTTGAACCTCTACGAGGTATGACCCAGTTATTTTTGACCACTCAATTTTTAACCAAGGTGTAAATTGATCTGGATTCTCCTTCATTGACCGAGTTAGCTCATCAATTGATAAGTATTTCCAATCATCGATTTCATCTGGATCAACATTTGGGATGTTATTGCATGCCCCAATGAAAACATGACACAACTCGTTTTCACTGCCAACATTTCCAAATTTTTCCTGATATTGAAACTTGAATAAGAAATTAAGTTTTGTTTCTAACGATAATTCTTCTTTGATCCTTCGGTGAGCAGCATCCTCGACAGATTCTCCAATACGTGGGTGACTGCAGCATGCATTTGACCAAAACTGACCCCAAAGCATTTTTTCTTTGCTTCTTTGTTGAATGAGCACTTCTTTTTTTTCATTAAATATGAAAACAGAAAATGCTCTGTGAAGAATTCCATCACCAAGATGACAATCTTCTTTCAGTCCCGAACCTATTTCTTGATCATTTTCATCAACCAAGATCAATTTTTCGATATTATCTTCAGTCACTGCTTTGCACTGAAAATTGGATTGCTTTGAAGCCTTCATTATCCAAAGCTTCAACAATATCCGATGGCTTGTTTGAGACTGCAATGATTGCTCCGCCACCACCACCACCAGTGAGTTTTGCTCCAAATGACCCCGCATCTCTTGCTATGTGGATCATTCTTTCCAATTCAGGTGTTGATACCTGAAGTGTGTTCAGAAGACCCTGATTAAAATTCATCAGATCACCAAGTTGTTTGATGTCATTGTTCTGAATTGCCTGAATCCCCTTAAGAACTATTGCATCAATATCATTGAAAACACCTTCATACATGTCCTGATTTTGTTTCCATTGACTTCTAACATGCGCAACCGTTTTTGCTGTCAGTCCTTCTGACTTTGAAAATGCCAAGATAAGATCAAAGGGTTTTTTGATCTGTAGTTTTTCTTTAAGAATGGAATCACTTTTTCTATAAATGATGGGATGACCATACGTTGCGATCGTATTATCAATTCCACTTGGGTTTCCATGTGCTATCTTTTCTGATTCATATGCCATTTTATTGATCACTTGGTCCGACAGATTCATTTCAAAATGATGATTCAATGCTTTAATGATTGAAACAGCTATTACTGCAGATCCACCTAAGCCCATTCCTCTTGGGATATCAGAAAAGACCTCAATTTTCATTCCAGTGCGACTGAGGTTCATATTTTCCAAGATCAAAGCTGCAGGCTTTTCAAATGATTGACGCTCTTCTGGTTTTTTATCTAGGCGATATTCAACCCCCCAAGATGGAATCATCAGCAGTACACCATCATCTGCTTCTTCTACGTTCACACGAATATTTAGAGGCACAGGTACGGCAATGGCATGGCGACCATAGACCACAGAATGCTCTCCCAGGAGTATTACCTTGCCTGAGGTGACTGCATCGAATTCTTCTGTTTTTACAGGCTCTTTTTTCGTTAGGTTTTGAACGATCTCTCTGGCTTTCCAGACTTTTATTTCGCCACTGATTAATAATTCTTCGAGGACATCATCAAATATCTCATGTGGCGCATCTGCAGCTTTTACGACATTCCTCGCATGCAATGTCATATGCCCCTTTTGAATGCCGTCAGTTGATAAAGCTTTTAGTGCTGAGAAATTTTGAGCAAGACCAACAGCAGCCATCACCCCAGACAGTTCTCTTGCTGATTCAACATTCATAATTCTTAGGTTCAATGCCACTGCAGGATTTGACTCAATCGGTGCGCCAACAATACCTACTTTCAAGGGGATCTCAATTGATCCAATCAGGTCTCCATTCTCATCTTTCTTCCATTCAGATAGAGAAGAATATCTTCCATGTCTGGATGCGTAAGCATGAGCTCCCGCTTCTATTGCCCTCCAATCATTTCCAGTAGCAAGTGCAACGGCGTCAATACCATTCATGATTCCTTTATTATGCGTGGATGCTCTGTAT
>JAPOHS010000094.1 GCA_029979325.1 Pseudomonadota bacterium
CAACCGGAAATTGCTGGAGTAAAAATGATCTGAAAAAAGTTGCAAAGATCTGCGAAGAAAAAAATGTCATGTTATTTTCTGATGAGATTCATTGTGATTTCATTGCAGAAGATTCAGAATTCACTCCGGTTTATTCATTGGATTCAGAAGCAGTTAAGAAAAAGGCGGTTGTATTTAAATCAACCACAAAGTCATTCAATTTATCAGCATTTAAGACCGGTTATGTGTATGCGCATGATCCGGATGTTATCTCTAAGATTCGAGAAGCAGGGCATTTTGAATTTGCAAACACTCTAGGCGTGATTGCCTCTGAGGTCGCTTACAACCACGCAGAAAAATGGCTCAACGAAGTCAGAGCTTACATCAATCAAAATATGATTTTAGTAGAAGAATATATAAACAAAGAGATTCCCTTGATCAAATTTTATCGGCCACAGGGAACTTATCTTGCTTGGATAGATTTCAAGACTTGGATGGATGCGATTGATGCCAAAAGTAATGCAGAAAAAAATGGAGAGAATAAAGGAGATTATATGGAAAGGCATTTGGTACAAAAATCAGGCATTCAATTGGGCAGAGGATATCGCTTTGGTACCGGTGGCGAGAACTATCTCAGGATGAATGTTGGAACCTCGCGAGTATTGCTAAAAGAGGCTCTTGAAAGAATCAAGCTGGCTGCAAATAAAATATGATATCCTCAATTTTTTGAAAATTGGAATTAAAGGAATTAATTTATGAGTCATAGATACATCGGTTTTCTTATTTTTCTCTCATCATTTCTTTTTATAGAAGTTGCTCTATCAAAGACTGTGCTGGTTACAGGCTCAAACAGGGGAATGGGGTTAGAGTTTGTCAGTCAATATGCAGAGAAGGGCTGGAATGTAATTGCCACCAGCCGATCACCCTCTGATGATACTGATCTGATTAATTTGGCCAAAGCGAATCCAAGCATTCAGATTGAAAAAATGGATGTGACCAATGTCAATGAAATCATGTCTTTGGCAGATAAATACAAGAATCAATCGATAGATCTTCTCATTAATAATGCAGGGATGAGTGGTGACCGAGGAAATCAAGCTTGGGGTCAGATCGATGAAAATGAATTCGATAAATTAATGTCAATTAATGCCTTTGGAGCATTGAAGGTTTCTGAAGCATTTTCAAGAAATGTTTCTATGAGTGAAGATAAGAAAATAGTTGCGATTTCTAGTGTAGCAGGATCAATATCTTCCATGGGTCGCCCTTCATCACTTCCAATTTTGTCTGTCAGTAAAGCTGCCTTGAACATGGCAATGAAGACCATTGCTCTGAGATTAAAGGATGATGGGGTAACTGTTATATTGATGAATCCTGGTGCTGTGGATACCAGAGCACTCAGACAGGCATTTGGTTTATCACTTGAAGAGGCAGAAAAGGCAACTGATTTTGATTATAAAGGTTATCCAACAGTCTCTGCAGAAGAGGGTGTAGAACGGATGATCAAAGTTATTGAAACAGTAAATCATTCTCAATCTGGATCATTCCTGAACCATGATGGCAAAGAGTTACCTTGGTGAGTAAGCTAACTTCGCCTTAACTTCTCAGCAATCCCGTCTAAGTTTTCCAAGAGAAGGTTTTGAATCTTTTCTGCATCTTCATTGTCTGGATTTATTTCCAGTGAAACATTTCTTATTTTTCTTGAGAGTCGATTATTACCGCCTTTGGAGATCTCATCATCAAATGATGACAAAAGTGATCTTATATTTTCTTTGTTGTCATTATCAATCGCGCCCATTCTCTCTAGTTGATCAACATATGATAGTGCAACCGCAGGATTTGCAGGCCAAGCCATAGGAATTTGTTGTTGCGGATTAAATAATCGTTTAGATCCAATTTGTGGATAAGCCAGTTCGGCAGCAGTGATTTCGTTCTCAGAAAGGAACTCGCTTGGCAAAAGCTTAAAGACATCAAGCCCTCTTGTTATTTCAGTCCCATAAATGGTTCCTTCATAATAATAAACCGACCAATATCCTCCGGTGATAAGCTCATCTTCAAGGATAGGCCCTCTATCAAAGTATGCGATTTCGATTGGATTTGATGAGTCTGTGAAATCGATCACAGAAATACCACCTTGATACCATGCCTGGACAAATATATCCCTTCCAGGTATTGGAATTATCGCACCGTTATGTGCTACACAATTCTCTGTTTCTTTCTGTGGAGCAGGCATTTTAAAGTGGCTGCGAAATTCTAATTTACTATCTACAATGTCATATATTGCATTGGCACCCCAATTCATTGGGTCCCAAGCACGACATCGAGGCATTCCACCACCACCCCATTCATCTGTGAATAGAATTTTTGTTCCGTCATTATTGAAGGTTGCTGAGTGCCAATAGGCAAAACCTGTATCTGTCACATCATCAATTCTCTTTGGTTTTGCTGGATCAGAAATGTCAAAAAGTATCCCATTGCCTGAACATGCACCGGCAGCAAGAGATGCAGAAGGAAAAACAGTTATATCATGGCATTGATCAGTGATGTATGTGTCTTGAGTTTCGTCTCCATGATCTCCACCTCGCCATAAGCCGGCTATTACTCCAGTTTCTTCATCAGTAAAAACAGTAGGGCTATCAATTATTCTAGAATTTGATGGTTCATCTATAGGTATCTCAATTACATCAATTCTAAATAAAGCAGTACGATCATCTCCTGGTATATTCTCAAAACACTCCTCCATTTCCTCTTGATCACGAATACTGGAGGTACCGGAGTTAAAGACAATTATTTTTCCATCTTTATCTGGACCATCTACAACAGAATGAGTATGTGAGCCTCGACAAGTTTGAACTGCACCAACTTGAATGGGCATTTCAGGATCTGAAATATCAAACACCCTTATTCCTCGAAAACGCTCTTCATTCGGCTCTGGATCGACCCCCTGTAAGCCACAATCAAGCCTGCCCCTCGTGTCTTGTACTGACATAATCAGGAGGTTCCCAACAACAGAAACATCTCCCTGTCCGCCCGGGCATACAACAGATGTCATTAGATTAGGAAAGCCACTTTCTTCTAATCGATAAATATTGAAACCATGATAACTTCCAGCAACAAGCATATCTTTAGAGAAAGCCATATCTGTATTGGAGAAGCTCAACATAGGAAACCTTTGGCTATATGCCATGGATTCTATCGATCTTTCTTTTTCTTCTTCTTCAGAATCACTGGATTGATCTTCATCTTCTGTATCTTCCTTTTCTTTTTATTCTTATGTTACAATCTCCGCAGCGTTGCCTACCCGGCCCTACCGACTCTTTATTAGGTTTATTTTTATCTCTATTGTGAGCCGCCGATGTCATGACATATCGCGGCTG
>JAPOHS010000095.1 GCA_029979325.1 Pseudomonadota bacterium
GTAGAGCCATATCTCACTGAGAATATCCCATCTCAACAATATCTCATACGAGGCAAATGCGATTAGGGCAGTTGGAATGGCATATCTCACAGCTCTTGTTACGTTCCAAAACTTAGCCAAACGAATTAGTAGAAATAATGCCCAGATCGAATTAAAGAAGAAGAATGCATAGGTTACTGGGCTTCGATCACCAGCAAATTCATATAATAAGTAGAGGATAATGTAAAAAAACCACATCACATAAATCGTTTCCATTGCTGTGATTGCCGCATAATTTCTTTTATAACCACTTGTTGGTTTACCTGTGGATAATTTCAAATTTCTGTGAAACCACTTAAAGAAATTACACCTTGTTTCTTTATTGAAGAAAAAGTATGAAAGTGTGACCATCATGATTCCTGTTGTAGATTGCATGAAAAATCTTACTTCGGTCTCGGATAGGTCAGAATAGAAATGAAATGAGTATTCAACCCATCCAGTCCACATCAATACAGCTGCAAAATATCCAAGCCAAGTAGCGACTACCTCATTTTCTTTTTTCATTCCAATGAATAGGAGAGAAAGCCCTATGAGCCCAAGTATGAATGCAGCCAGGTATTGATAATCGTGCCCAAATATCATCGAAACGAGCATCCAAAGTGTGTGCCCAAGCCCTTGTGAAATAAATACAAGCAGAAATGCCAACACGCCTATAAATGGGGGTCGATAGAATATTTTCAATACGCTTTTCATATAACTGACTACTTCAAACTAACAGAGCCGGTATTAATGATCAAATCAATGATTGTTACCTAATGATTTGTCTGCATAATATTAAAAAAAGTTATAATCAGAATTATGAAAAAATTATTACTAAGTTCATGCTTTCTTTTCTTGCTTATTGGTTGTTCAAATGACCAGAAGAATGATCCAACAGAAAGTGATGCGAAAGAGTTTTTAGCAGAATACGAAAAAATAGCGACTGAGGAAGGCCCAGTAATATCCTCGGCCTTTTGGATAGCCTCAAACTTTATTAATTATGATTCTCAAGTGATTGCTGCAGATTATTCGAAAAGGTATACGCTTGAAGCATTAGAAGCGGCAAGAATCGCAGCAACATTTGATCAATTAGAGCTTGATCCACTAGATCGTAGGGCTCTGAATTTAATTAAGAATGGTTTCGTTATGCCACCTCCACTTGATGAAGACTTGGCGGGAGAGCTGTCACAGATCATGACTGAGTTAGAGGCGATGTATGGGACGGGAAAGCATTGCTTTAGTGATGATGAATGCTACGACTTAGAAGGATTTGAGTCAATTATCGACAATTCAAGAGATCCAGATGAGCTTTTAAGAGCCTGGAGTGGTTGGAGAGAGATCAGTCCACCAATGAAGGATAAGTACCTTAGAATGGTTGAAATCGGGAACCAGGGTTCAAATGATCTTGGATTCGATGGTTTGTCCGAGCTTTGGTTCAGTAAATACGACATGTCGAATAAGGAATTTTCTTTGCTCGTTGACCAAGTTTATGAAGATATGCGTCCATTATATGAAGGTTTGCAATGCCACGTCAGAGCAGAACTGAATGAATATTATGGAGATGAAATCGTCCCACTCAGCGAACCAATACCTGCACATTTATTGGGAAATATGTGGGCACAATCTTGGAGTAATATTTCAGACATCGTCTATGATTTTGATGAAACGAGTTCAATTGATCTCACACAGATTATTTTGGACAGAGGGCTATCAGAAGTTGAGATGGTGGAAATTGCAGAAGATTTCTTTTTGTCTCTGGGTTTTGACCCATTGCCAGATACTTTCTGGCAACGTTCTTTGTTCACAAAGCCAAAGGATAGAGATGTTGTATGTCATGCAAGCGCCTGGGATATCGATAGTCAAAAACAAGATCTCAGAATCAAAATGTGTATTGATAAAAATGAAGAAGACTTTATTACCATTCATCATGAACTCGGCCATATTTTTTACTATCAGGCATACGCTGATCTTCCTGAAATTTTTCAGAGTGGAGCCAATGATGGATTTCATGAGGCCGTAGGAGATTTATTGTCTCTATCTATCACTCCAAGCTATCTGAAGGATATTGGCTTTATTTCAGAAGAAGAAGCTGAAAGAAGCAAAGACAATGCCATAGGCTTACTTATGAAACAAGCATTAGAAGGCGTTGTAGCTGTCCCATGGACCTTGATGCTGGATAAATGGAGAATGGCTGTTTTCGATGGAGTTTTAACTGATGATGAGCTAAACGAGTATTGGTGGGAACTACGAGAAAAATACCAAGGTGTTGCGTCTCCGATTGATAGACCAGCTGATGCCTTTGACCCAGGAGCCAAATATCATATTCCTGGCAATACTCCATACACTCGATATTATCTCGCAAGGGTTCTGCAATACCAATTTCATGAAGCGTTGTGTGAGTCGATGGGAAATGATGGAGATTTGCATGAGTGCTCAATTTATGCAAATGAAGAAGCGGGTGTCCGATTGAGAAATATGCTGTCTGTAGGACAGAGTCAGCCTTGGCCTGATGCACTCGAGAAAATTACTGGACAAAGAACGTTGAGTGGAAAATCTTTGCTGAATTATTATGCACCACTTAAAGATTGGCTCGATGAACAAAACGAGGGGAGGGTCTGCGGTTGGTAAACCATCTAAAGAAACAAATAGTAATATTATTCATTGCTGGCAGTATATTTTTATCGCCCAATATACTCTCAGAAGTCATCATTATTCCACCTACAGAGAATTCTCAAGAGCGACTTCAAGAGGCGCTGATACTTGCTAATCCTGGGGACATCATTCAACTGACCACTGGCATTTATAATCTTGAAGACAGTCTTTCATTGGATGTAGATGAGGTAACCATTCAAGGTGATGGTCATGAAAAAACAATTCTTAATTTTTCTGATCAGAAATCAGGTGCCCAGGGACTCATGGTTACCTCTGATAAGGTCATATTAAAAAACTTCGCTGTATTGGATACGAAAGGAGATGCAATAAAGGTTAAAGGCAGTGATGGAATTTCTTTTATCAAGGTAAGAACTGAATGGTCTGGAGGACCTAAATCATCAAATGGTGCTTACGGGCTATATCCAGTCGAGTCAAAGAATGTACTCATCGATGGTTGCATCGCAATCGGAGCCTCTGATGCTGGGATTTATGTAGGGCAGTCGGAAAATATTGTTGTTAGAAACTCCATTGCAAAGTTCAATGTTGCAGGAATTGAGATTGAAAATTCTTACTATGCAGATGTCTATGACAACACTGCTGAAGATAATACAGGAGGAATCTTAGTTTTTGACTTACCGGGTTTGCCTCAACAAGGAGGCCATGATGTCAGAGTCT
>JAPOHS010000096.1 GCA_029979325.1 Pseudomonadota bacterium
AATTGTTTCCTATTCTTTATGAAAAAAGAAAACAGTTAGCTGAACAGTTATCTGGTGGACAAAGACAACAGGTTGCCTTTGGAAGAGCGATGATGACAAAACCATCGGTTATGCTGCTTGATGAGCCAACAGCAGGAGTCGACATTGAAACAAGAAGAATGATGTGGGATTTTCTCAGAGATCTGAATGCAAACGGAACAACAATCATTCTGACAACTCACTACCTTGAAGAAGCAGAGCAGTTGTGTAATAAGGTCGCCATTATCGATGAAGGGAAAATCATAGAAAATGACTCGATGCAAAATGTTTTGAAAAAACTCAAGACCGAAGTATTTATCCTTAATACAGAGAAGCCACTCGATAAAGCACCTGAAATTGATGGTTATGCCACTGCTTTGAAATCACCACAAGAGATTGAAATTACTGTCTCTCAAGAGCAAGGCGTGAATGATGCTTTTAGCACCTTGCAAGCAAGTGGGGTGAAAGTACTGAGCATGAGAAATAAAAATAGCAGGCTAGAGGAACTTTTTCTTGATCTTACTAA
The DNA here is from genome assembly GCA_029979325.1 of Pseudomonadota bacterium. Next base: position 545 of record JAPOHS010000096.1, read on the forward strand.
AGGTCAACAGGGAGAGGGTGAATGAGGATACAGTTGATTGGGACAATCGCTCTTGTAAGAAAGGAGACCGGTCGAGTTTTAAGAATTTGGGTTCAAACATTAATCCCGCCCGGCATAACAATGTCATTGTATTTTATAATCTTTGGCACCCTTATTGGTAAGAGAATAGGAGAAATGGAGGGTTTTCCTTACATGGAGTATATAGCGCCAGGCCTTGTCATGATGTCCGTAATCACAAACTCATATGGAAATGTTGTTGGGAGTTTCTTCAATGCGAAAATTCAAGGCCATATTGAAGAGCTTTTGGTTTCTCCTTTGAGTGAAGTGTCAATAGTCATTGGTTATCTTGCAGGAGGAATCATCAGAGGTTTGGCAGTGGCAACAGTTGTTACTTTCATTGCTTTATTTTTCACTCAGATAAATATCAAACATCCTCTTATGACATTATTCGTGATTATCATGACAGCTGGAGTTTTTTCTTTGGCAGGTTTAATCAATGCAATTTTTGCAAAAAAGTTTGATGATATTGCTGTCATTCCATCATTCGTGCTCGCGCCTCTCACATATTTGGGAGGAGTCTTTTATACGGTGAGTTTATTACCAGAATTTTGGCAAACTTTATCTAGATTTAATCCAATTCTCTATATGATCAATTCAATGAGGTATAGCGTGATTGGGATTTCAGACGTATCGATTCAAAATGCATTAATGATGATTGTTGTCTTCTTTATTCTTTTGTTCGCAACAGCGGTGATTTTACTCAAAAAAGGAATCGGTATTAGGGAGTGATCATTTACAATTTTCTGTGAATGATTATTTCAGCCATATCCATAAGTGAACTTGAAGATTCACCAAAAACTTTGAGAGAATCGCAGGCTGATTCATACAGATTTTCCACTCTCTTCTTGGATTCACTCACACCAAAGAGTAAAGGATAGGCAGCTTTATTTTTTGACTTATCAGACTCAATTGATTTACCAATAATATTTGCATCTCCCACTGCCTCAATCAAGTCATCTTGAATTTGAAATGCCACACCTATTGATTCTGAGAACTTTTTTAAAGCCGAAACTTTTTCTTCATCCACTGCTCTAAAGTATGTGGGCCCCAATATTGATGCTTGAAGTAATTTTCCCGTTTTTAGCATATAGATATTTTCAACACTCGAAGGATCCAATTTCTTATTTTCCGAATCTAGATCTAAAGATTGACCTCCTGCCATTCCTGCTGATCCAATGGAGTTTGCGATCATTGAGATTAGCTCAAGTTGTGAGCTTTTAGATTCTGGAAATTCTGCTTTTGCGATTAATTCAAATGCCAGTGATTGAAGCGAATCAGCAGCCAGTGTTGCAGTTGCTTCCCCAAATTTAACATGTGTTGTCGGCTGACCTCTTCTCAATGAGTCATCATCCATGCATGGCAAATCATCGTGAATCAAAGAAAATGAGTGGAGCAATTCTATTGCAGTTGCAAATGGCATTACATGTTCTGTATCGATATCAATGGTTATAGCAGAAGCCAGCATCATCATTGGCCTGATTCTTTTTCCGCCATTCATTACAGAATATTTCATCGCTTGGCTGAGCTCTTCTGAGGATTGATCTGACTCAGAAAGTATTATCTTCAAGTGATCATCAATTGATTTCTTAAATTCTGGAATCTGCTTTTTAAATGAGGACATGAATTAAACTGAATTTTCTAGAATATGCAGTGGTAAAGTATACTACTTTGAAAGTCTAAAATATCTTGGATAAGAGAAAAATTTGAAAGAGACAGTAGCCATAGCGCATCCAAACTTTGCTTTGGTAAAGTATTGGGGTAAAAAAGACAGCAATCAAAACAGACCTGCAATGAGCTCTATTTCAGTGACTGTTGATTCGATGATTTCAAAAACCAAGATTTTCAAGAATTTTCAATCAAATCATCATCAATTATTCATAAATGGAACAGAGGAATCTGATCTCTCAAAAATTCTTCCTCCATTGGAGTATTTATCAGAATTTTCTAGGACTGACGAATATCTAGTCATTGAATCTCAAAACAACTTTCCAACATCATCAGGTCTCGCTTCATCTGCTTCTGGTATCGCATCTCTCGTCACCGCTTATGAGGCTCACTATGATTTATGCCTTGATATCAATCATAAAGCGGAGGCCTCTATGCTGGGTTCTGGTTCTGCTCCTAGGTCTTTGATTGGGGGCTTTGTTTTAATGGACCACAAAGATAATTATAGGTGCAGCCAGATTCTTAAAGAACCAGAATGGCCACTTGATGTGCTTATTTGCATTACCTCAAAAGAGCCAAAAAAAATTAGCTCAAGAAAGGGTATGGAAATTTCTAAAAAAACATCACCCATTTATCAAGATTGGCTTGATGTCAATGACAAGCATATAAATCTCGCACTAAATGCAATCAAAGACAAAGATATGGCAGCGCTTGAAAATGTGACTGAAGAAAATTGCAAACTGATGCATAAAGTAATGAAAACCTCAAAGCCTTCTATTTCATATATGACGGATGTAACCCATAGTTGCCTTGCAGAAATCGAGAACCTTCGGTCATCAGGACACAGTCTTTTCTACACAATAGACGCTGGACCCCAGGTAAAAATCATTTGTGACCCAAAATCAACCGAGATTATTAGGGACACGATCATTGATAAAACAAGTGTACTTGATGTCGTTTATGCTGGTTTAGGAGGCCCGCCGAGAATCATCGATGAAGATTGAAACAACAGCATCAGGTAAGGTATTTTTATCAGGTGAATATATGGCACTAG
>JAPOHS010000097.1 GCA_029979325.1 Pseudomonadota bacterium
AGAAAAAGCTCTTATCCGTTAGCTCATATCACTCGATTCTATTGAAAGAGAATGAATTAATCGGGTTTTCCATTTGTTTTAGGGAATCACGCCCATATTGGTCAGAAAATTATAAATATTTTGAAGATAAACTGGACCGGTTCTTATATATCGATCGCATTGCGATTCGAAGCGAATACCGTAGACAAGGTCATGCCAAAAGAATGTATGAGGATATTTTTAATTTTGCTAGTCAAGATGATCTGATTGTAACCGCTGAAGTAAACACAAAACCTGCCAATCAAGGTTCCTTAAGATTTCATGAATATATGGGATTTAAAGAGGTAGGGGCTAGATCATTCGATGATCATGATGTGGCCTATTTTGAAGCAAATCCAAGGAGTCAATAAAAACGTATTTAATCCTAGGATTCATGTAGAATTCTCTCAAAATTATAAATCCCTGAAGCAATTGAACGATTCAGATAAAGACATACATACAGCAAGGGAAACAAATAATCCCATAGCAAAAATCCTTTGGATCATCTTGGGTTCGCTTTTCGTGATCATTGGTGGAATTGGTGCTGTTGTTCCAGGGCTTCCAACAACGCTTTTTCTAATTTTGGCAGCTGCTTGTTACATCAGATCATCACAGAAGCTCTATGATTGGCTGATCACCAATAAAACTTTTGGTCCTTATCTCAAAGATTACCGAGAAGGCAGAGGGATGCCAAGAAATGCAAAGATACTCGCTGTCAGCATGATTGTTTTATTCACAGGCTTTGCTGTATTTTTTGCGATTGAGAGTCTGGTTATTAGAATATTGGTTGGACTCTTTGGAGCTATTGGCTTTTATTATGTGGCTTTCAAAGTACCGGTGACAGAGGATATCGATAAAAATTAGTCTGCACCCTATCCTGCTTCCCTGTTCTGAAAATACATTGTGACCATATAAAGCATGGGTGTCATCAATAGCCATGGAATCTGGCCATGCAGAGTTATGGTTCGGTCCTCGAATTGAAATAAAACTGGATTCATCCAAGGCCCGGTTGGTGCAAGAGGGGCCCATGAAAGATCTTTGCCTACTGAGAGCTGGTCAAAATAAAGAAACATTTCTACAAAGATATTTTGACCAATACACCAGATTAGAAGAATCAAAAAAGCACTCGTGCTCCATTGATTAAAGACTGCTCTACCTATACCCAGTATTTTTCCTGTCAACAATATACCGCCTAGGCTGACGGTACCGGCATCTGCGAGTGAATTCATGAGCCAATTGATATTCTTTGGTATGAATTGATTCAGAACCTCTGATCGTCTTAAGTCAACTGGATCTCCAGCATATAATCCATAGGTAAACCAAATTTCCCAGCCAAGTGCGCAGATGACAAAAGATACGATATAGATTTTTAAGATTGAACTTGGCAACTGATTCTTTCTAGCCAAATTAATCATAAATAAAGGCGGTATTAATGCACTGGCATACACCACAATAATAATTCTCAGTTCTTCCAGGCTCATTGAAAAAGTCTAGCAAACCAAAATTGATTCAGAAAGCTAGGATCTTCTTCAGCATTTGTTAAGATGATTTCATGAAGAAGTTAATCATCATATCCGCACTCATTTTTTCTTTTAACCTCGTCTCGAGTAATCAATCAGGCTATCAAGAAGTAGATGGTGTTTTATACAAAAGCTATCCTGAAGAACCATTTGAGGGACTTCTGACCTTGCATTATGAAGATGGGTCAATAGAGGAAAAGCTCTATTACCGAAACGGCCTAAAGGATGGCTCTAGAAATACTTTTCATGAAAATGGAAAACCGTTTGAAGTGGAAACATACAGAGAGGGAAAGCTGGAAGATCTTTTTCAGGGGTACTATGACAATGGCTCAATTTGGTGGGAAGGCTACGCAAGCAATGGAAAAAGAAATGGTTCCATCAGTGTTTTCTATGAGTCAGGGAAGAAGAAATACATTGGTCAATATGAATCTGACTCAAAAGAAGGCTTATGGGAATACTTTGATGAAAATGGAATGCCTGATAAGAAAGAGTGTTTCCAAAATAACGAAGTGATTGAACTCAAAAATTGCTAGATCTTAAATAGATCTGAGATACCACTCAAAGTCTTTATTGCTGATCTGTGAAGAAAACCTATCTTGTTCACATGATCTGCAGTGATGGAATATTCTACAAAACTCCTCATCAAAATAGCCTGGCAAAACTGCGGCTTGATTAAATGCATCCAGAGCATCTTGCCATTTCACAGGTAAAGTGACTTCTGGATCAATGACTTCTGATTCTTGAATCATCTCGGGTGGAGTAATTTTATCTTTCAAACCATGATGCATTCCAGCCAATACAGCAGCCACAACCAAGTAAGGATTAGCATCAGCGCCTGCTGATCGGTGTTCAATTCTGACATTATGATCATCAGATAGTGGGATCCTCAATGAAAGATTTCTATGATTTGGACCCCAATTGGGTGTAATGGGTGCAAAGAACCCTGGGGCAAATCGTCTATAAGAATTTGCGTTGGGGCAAAATATTGCCATCCCCTCTTTCATGGTCTCAGCAAGACCACCCACTGCGTATTGAAGGTTTTGGTTAAACCCAGTTGAGTCGCTCTCATCGTGAGTAAAAGCAGGATTTCCAGAGCCGTCTTGCAAGCTCACATGTATGTGCATTCCTGATCCGGCAGATTCCAAAAATGGTTTTGCCATGAAAGTGGCTCCCATCCCAAATTCTCTGGCTGTCTCCTTCACTGCTCTTCGAAGTAGCATAGATTGATCGCAAGCCAATATGGCATCTGAGACATGATGCAGATTGGTTTCAAATTGCCCGGTTGAAAACTCAGATATCGCCGTGCCCACTGGAATATTTTGCTGATCGCATATTTCTTGGAGACGGTTAAAAAATGGATCAAGCTCTCTTAGATCTTCTAATGAATAAACTTGAGGCCCTGCTTGATGCAAAATAGTTCCAGGCGTTGGACTGTGTCTTGGAGTGACCATTAAACCGTCGTGATCCAGATAGAGGTAAAACTCCAGCTCTACTGCTATGGTTGCATTCAAATCATCATCTGCTAGTTTTTGTACGACTCGACTCAACACATTTCTTGCTTCATGCGGATAAGCATTCCCTTCTCTATCGACTAATGTGAGGAGGACTTGTGCCATTTCTTTTTCAAGCCATGGAACTGGTGCAAGTGATCCATCCACCGGATGACCAAATATATCTGGATCCCC
>JAPOHS010000098.1 GCA_029979325.1 Pseudomonadota bacterium
AATTTTTTGATTTTATTCATCAGTCTTTACTCATTCCACTAACAATGTGATTGAGTTCTACAAGATACCCATCTGGATCATAAAATTTAGAAACATTCACTCGTATGACATCTTCACCGTCATAGGACGGGTACTCTGTAATTGTTGGCTCTTGTATGATCTCGATGGATTTCATGTTAGTAATTTCTTCCCAACGAGAGTCAAGATCATTGGTATTGAAAACAAGCACTGTGTTTTGCGGTGTGAAGCCCTCTCTTTTCACGGGCTTTTGTTTTACCTCAGCATTTGGATCATCATAGGCATAATCCACCAATCCAATGACACCAACATATTCATCGACGGTTTTTAGAAAAATGAGACGAATCGTTTTCTCTCCATGTGTATACACATGATCATAAATTGATTCCATTCCAAGAATTTTTTGGTAGAGATTCAGGGACTCTTCGATGTCACGAACAATGAGTGTTGTTCGTCTAAAAATGATATCCGAATTTAATGGATTATTATTCCCCATATTCAATATAACCAAAAATAATATCGATATAATATCAATAGAAAATACTGATATCAATTGAATTGGGATTTAAATGATTATTGTTTCAACCAAGATCTTCAATTAGATTAAGAATCTCTTCTGTCTTACTTTTCATTAGATCAATATCCCCTCTTGTCTCGACATTCAATCGCACTAAGGGTTCGGTATTTGACATCCTGAGATTAAACCTCCAAGCACCAAAATCTAAACTGTATCCATCCAGATTCTCAATATTCGGGTCAAGAGTTAGGTAATGATCTTTTACCTTTTCAAGCAGTTCCTCTGGATTACCAACAGTTCGATTGATTTCACCGCTCACGGGAAACTTATTGATTCTATCTCTAACAAGATCAGTGAGGTTCGATCCCGATGAAGACACATTCTCAACGAGCAACAACCAAGGGATCATCCCGCTGTCACTGAAATAAAAATCTCTGAAATAGTGATGTCCACTCATCTCTCCACCATATATTGAGTTGTTTGCACGCATGACTTCCTTGATAAAGGAATGCCCAGACTTTGAGATTGTTGGAATGCCCCCGAAACCATTGACTTCCTCAACAGTATTCCAAACCAATCTTGGATCATGAACAATGCTGTCGCCAGGAGATACCTTCAGTAACTGTTCGCTCAATAAACCAATGAGGTAGTAATTTTCGATGAAGTCCCCATTGGAATCAAAGAAAAAACATCGATCAAAATCTCCATCCCATGCAATACCAAGGTCAGCAGAATGTTCAACTACAGCTTTTGATGTAATATCCCTATTCTCTGGCAACAAAGGATTAGGAATTCCATTTGGAAATGTGCCATCTGGATCATTTTGTATTTTGGTAAATTTGAGAGGTAGCTTTTCTTCAAGTAAATCCAATGTTGGGCCGGCACAACCATTTCCAGAATTCGTAACTATGTGCATGGGTTTGATTGTATTTGGATCTATGAATTCTAAAAGTTTCTCAATATATTCAGCTTTTATATCAACGAGCTCCATCTTGGGCTCTGTCTCAAGACTGGATATAGATTGATCTGCAATCTCTTTGATTTCACCCAGTCCGCTGTCCATGCTCACTGGCTTTGCACCCTTGCCAACAATTTTTAATCCATTGTAATCAGCAGGATTATGGCTCGCAGTGATCATCACTCCGGCATCGGTTTCTAGATGATTTGTGGCAAAGTAGATCTCTTCTGTGCCACACAGACCAATTGAATAGACTTCAGCACCCAGACTGTTGATGCCTTTTGTTAAAGCATTGAGTATGTCAATGGATGAAGGTCTTACGTCGTAGCCTACAACAACTGATTTGGCAGAAAAATAAGATGCAATGCCAACCCCAATCCGATAAGCAACGTCTTCATTTAATTCGGAAGGTATCCTGCCTCGGACATCATAGGCCTTGAAGCAGGATATTTCTTTAATCATTACTTAAGCGGTTGTGCGTAGTAAGGGAAGAAGAGATACATGATGATTGTGCAGATCACCAATGTGAGTAACATCACTGGCAAACCCTTTTTCGCCCACATGAGCGGAGTAATTGCCATGCTCTTATCACCCGTATCCCTGGCCAGTCTTTCTGAGACAGTCACAATAAAGACATTCGCTGTAGAACCAATGTGTGTTCCATTTCCACCCATTCCAACACCAAGTGCTAGACACCACCAAAGTGCAGCAGCATTCACGCCTTGTGCTTCAAGCGACATAATGATTGGTATCATTGCAGCTGTGAAGGGAATGTTATCAATTGCAGCCGACATAATCGCAGCAACCCACATGAGAATAATGCACGCAAGCAAGAAATCTTCCTTCACAAAAGGAATAATGAATGTTCCCAGATACTCCAAGAACCCACTGCCTTCAACTCCACCGACAATCATAAACAAAGCAATAAAGAACATCAGCAATGGAATCTCAACATCATGCATGATGTCTTCCAGTTCCAAATGTTTTTGCAAGAAGACCAGAGTAATCAAACCTGCTCCAGCGACCATCCATGGATCCCAGTGGATGACATTATGGATCACAAAAAGAACAACCATTGCACCCAAAACGAACAATGACTTGTTCCAAAGTCCTTTGTCTTTGTAATCCAAAGTGTCAGTGAATTGACCTTCAGCTTTGAGATCCAATTCTTTCTTAAACAGAACTCTCATGAAAAACAATGTCGCTATCCATGCGACAGCAACTATCGGTCCCATTTTCTCTAAGAAAGGCATGAAAGCGATGTCTTTTGCTGAGCCGATCATCAAATTGGGAGGATCACCAACCAAGGTGGCAACTCCACCTGTATCCGACAGCAATGCAGCGGCCATTAGATATGGAATCGGAGTGACCTTCATTTTCTGACAAATCAGAACAATCAATGGTCCAAATATCACCACTGT
>JAPOHS010000099.1 GCA_029979325.1 Pseudomonadota bacterium
AAATTCAAGGGCAAAAGTTCGTAGAGAGACTTTAGTTGGTGATGTAAGAGTAAAAGCACCTTCAGTAGATGTTAGAACTGTTGGAGCTGGCGGTGGTTCTATTGCCTTTGTTCCAGAGCTTACGAAAGCATTACGCGTTGGCCCAGAATCGGCTGGGGCTGTTCCGGGTCCTGCAGCATATATGAAAGGTGGTGAGCTGCCTACAGTTTGTGATGCTAATATAGTTTTAGGCCTTCTACCTAGCGATGTTCAACTTGGCGGTGATATGGTGATTGATAAAGAGGCTGCAGAAAAAGCTATCCAAACAATTGCTGATGGAATAGGTATAGAGCTGATGGAAGCAGCTGAAGGAATTATTAAGATTGTTAATGAGTCAATGTTTGGAGCATTGAGACTTGTATCAGTTGAGCAAGGGTTTGATCCAAGAGATTTTGCATTGGTTGGTTTCGGCGGAGCAGGCCCCCTCCATGCAAATGCATTAGGTATTTTATCGAACTCATTTCCAGTAATTATCCCGCCAGGACCTGGTGTTCTTTGTGCTTATGGTGATGCAACAACGCAAATACAAGATGAAGCATCAAGGTCTTATCTTGCCATGGCTCAAGATGTAACAACTGATAAATTTCTTGCTGATTTAAAGGATCTTAAGGAAAAAGCATCTCAATCTTTAATCAAAGATGGTGTAAGTGATAAAAACCTTGAGGTAACTTATCAGGCAGACGTAAGATATGCTGGACAAGCTTTTCAAATTACAGTTGAATTTGACGAGAGTGAGTATGAGGCAAAAGGCATTCAATTAATTACAGATGCCTTTGATGACGAGCATTACCAACTATTCACTTTTAAACTGAGTGATGGTCATGAAATTTTAATGATTCGAGCAATTGTGAAAGTTGCTCAAGCAGAAATTAAATCCTCTATAACCTCTTCATCAGATTCTTCTTTAGATGATGCGGTGATTCAAGAGTCACGTTTTTACCACGAGTCTGAGTGGCATGATGCAAAAATATATGATCGGAATAAATTGCATTCAGCGCACGTCATTCCTGGTCCAGCAATTATATCCGAGATGGATTCAACAACAGTAATATTACCTTTGCATGAAGCTGCTGTAGATAATGTCGGAAATTTAATCATTAATCCAAAGAAATAAATATGCCAGCAAGAATTATTGAAACAAACGATTCTCCATTACAGCCTATAGATGTAGATGGAATTACAGTTGATTTGATAGAAAATGCCTTGAAAAATGCCAGAGAAGAGATGGATGCTTTGGTAAGCAGGACTGCTTTGTCACCTGGGATCAGAGAACAAGGAGATTGCTTCCCAATGATTGCTAATAGAGAAGGGAAGATGGTTGTTGGCCAATTTGGATCTTTTATTCATGGCTTCACTGAGGCATACAATGAAGAGATTGAGGAAGGGGATATAATTCTTACCAATGATCCGTATATGTGCAATGCGGCGGTTTCTCATCTTCCTGATTGGATGGTTTTGAAACCAGTATTTAGAGACGGAAGGCATATTGCATGGTCAGCCATGTTTGGTCATATGTCAGACAATGGCGGCATGGTTCCAGGATCAATTCCAACTGAGGCAACTACTATTTTTCAAGAGGGGGTAAGAATCCCTCCAATCAAACTTTATAAAAAAGGTGAACTCCAGTCTGATGTATTGGAATTAATCTTACACAATGTCAGGACTTCACAGTGGAACCGCTTCGATTTAAACGCATTGGTTGCAGCATGTAATACAGCAGCTAAAAGATGTAATGAGATAGCAGACAGGTTTGGAGACGATATCTTTTGCTCAACTATGAAAATTATGTTGCAAAGAAATTATGATGCAATGAAGCACATAATTTCTATGTTTATCCCAGAGGAACCAAGAGAATTCTCGGACTATATCTGCGATGATGGTATGGGAATGGGTCCTTACAAGATACATTGCAAAATGTGGCGTGAGGGTGATGTGGCAATATTTGATTTTGAGGGTACAGACCCCCAAGCGCAAAGCTCAGTAAATTTTTATCTCAATGAGGATATGTTTAAAATGTTCTTTGGATCATTCACTATAAATGTAGTTGATCCGCAAATTGTTTTTAATGATGGTTTTTATGATCTTGTAGATGTCAGAATACCGCAAGGCACGCTTTTAAAACCTAATTATCCTGCTGCTTTGTCTGGAAGAACGCATGCTCTTGGAAGGATTTTTGATGTGCTTGGTGCATTGCTCGGTATGGGCGCTCCAAATGAAATGTTAAATGCAGCTGGTTTTTCAGATTCTCCTCATTTATTTTTTTCAGGCTATGATAATAAGGGGGAATGGTTTCAGCTATTTCAAATAGGTTTTGGTGGAGTTCCTGGTAGACCTGTTGGCGATGGCCCAGATGGCCATTCTTTATGGCCTTCTTTTACAAATGTCCCTAATGAATTTGTCGAAGCTTATTTTCCACTTCGAGTTGAAAAGTACGAATTCATTGTTGACTCTGGTGGAGCAGGGCTTCATAGAGGTGGTAATGGGTTATCAGTTGCATATAGATTTTTAGTAGATGGCCATATTGGCATCCATGATGACAGATGGCTGACATATCCTTGGGGTGTAAACGGCGGTAAACCTGGTATGCGTTCAACAAAATTACTTGTGAGAGCAGACGGCACTGAAGAATATATTCCGGCTAAATGTGAGGGTATTAAAGTTCAACAAGGAGACTTACTTTACTTCAACACTTGGGGTGGAGGTGGTTGGGGGGATCCACTTCAAAGAGATCCTGAGCTAGTTTTGTCAGATGTAACAAAAAAATTAGTTTCCATTGAAGGCGCTCGA
>JAPOHS010000009.1 GCA_029979325.1 Pseudomonadota bacterium
AGGATTCCTTGGTCTCCGACTTTTGTTTGAAGGCCATCTGGTAAATCATGAATAAACTCATCGATATGAGAAGCTTTAACTGCATCTGTGATTTCCTGGCTTGAATGCCCGCCATATATGATGTTGTTTTCAATGGTATCATTGAAAAGGGTGACTTCTTGTGTCACTAAACTGATATTCGATCTGAGTGATTTAAGCGTATATTTCTCTACTGGCAAACCATCAATCTCAATCGAGCCTTTTGCAACATCATAAAATCTTGGAATAAGATTCACAAGAGTGGTCTTTCCACTTCCAGATTTCCCAACTATTGCAATTGTTTGTCCTGCATTGATCTTGGTGTTGATGTTTTTTAATATTTCTTTATCTGGACCGTAAGAGAAATTGACATCCTTGAACTGGACCGAACCACCAAGCCTTTGAGCGTCTTTGGTGCCAACATCTATCTCATTCTTTTCATCCAACAATGAAAAAATACTGGCAGCGGCTGCTATACCTCTTTGAATCATGGCGTTGACATTGGTGAGTCTTTTCAATGGCGTCATGAGTAATACCATGGCAGTAATGAATCCACTGAAATCTCCAACCGTCATTGAGCCTTTCACTTCATCCAAGGTTGCAACATAGACAACGCCTGCAACTCCAAGAGATGCTACGAAGATGGTCAAAGCATCTCCAATTGCTTTGGTTCTGAGTAACTTCATGTGATGACGCCTATTCACTTCATTGATCTCACCGAATTTGCTTTCCTCATTTTCTTGTCCATTAAAAATCTTGATAATTCGATGATTTTGAAGTGTTTCTTTTATTGAATGTGTCACATCCCCCATCGAATCCTGAATGCGTTCACTGTATTTTCTAAATAGTGTGCTTAAGATTTTTACAATGAATGCAATCACAGGAGCTGCGGTGAAGATTACAGCAGACAACATTGGGCTGAGATAGACCATGTAAATCATCAAGGCTATGATAGTGAGGCTGTCTCGAATCAAAACTGTCAAAACATTTGCAGTCGATTCTGAAACTTGTTCTATGTTAAATATAACTTTTGAAAGCAAATCTGCATTGGACTTTTGATCTAAAAATGATGTGGGCAAAAACAGGAATTTTTGGTACACATCTGACCTAATTCTTCGAATGACATGCCGACTGATCCAAGACATATTATAAGTCGAAAAGAAACCTGAAACCCCCCGAACAAAAAAGATGATGATCACACCAACTGGCAGTAACCACTTAAGATCTGCGGATGCAAAAGACTCTACATTGCCAGCAAAACTATCGGTCAGTATTTTTATCAGAAAAGCAAATCCTGTATCGGTGATTGCAAAAATTAGCATGGCGAGAGCACCGATTGTAAATACAAGCCAGTATTTCTTGCCGTATTCCAGCAATCTTAAATATGTTTGTAACCCGTTGTCCATAATTGGCTCATTATACGTCAATCAAAAGATCGAAATACTCATCATAATATGTTGATATTATGAAGTTTTTTTATTTTCTAACCAGAATGCCTCCATCAAGTTTATAAATCATTGACATCTTTTCAGCCAAACCCTGATCGTGAGTAACAAGTATCAAGCCAGAGCCAACAGTATCTCGCAATTCCATAAACTGATTGAATATGTTTATGGATGCTATTGGGTCCAGATTTCCTGTGGGTTCATCGGCCAATATGAATTGTGGCTCAGTAACCAAGGCCCTTGCTATGGCAACCCTTTGACACTCTCCTCCTGAAAGCTCGTTTGGCTTATGATTGAGTCGATGATGTATGCCAATTTTTTCCAAAATGCCTACACTCTTTTTTCTGGATTCTGCGATCGATTGATTTCTTACCAATAGTGGCATCATCACATTCTCTAACGCAGTAAACTCGGGAATTAAATGATGAAATTGATAGATAAAACCAAAATATTGATTCCTAAGTATCGATTTTCTACTCTCTTTTGATTTTGATTCATCCTCACCATTGATAACCACTGAACCGCTCGAAGGCTTATCAAGTAGGCCTATGATTTGTAGTAGTGTTGTTTTGCCACTGCCAGATGGTCCAGTTATAGCAACTGTCTCGCCAGCCTCAATATCAAAATTAATGCCCTTAAGAACATCGACAGTGTTGTCTCCTTTCTCAAAGTATTTGTATAGATTTTCAGTCTTAATTTTCATACTCATTTGAATCGAATGTTCTTCATTAAAACAGCAGGATCAGTTTTGGTGGCATTATATGCTGGTATCAAGGAAGACAATATGGATAGTATCACTGTAAAGACAGCGATTCTAATTGTCTGATTCCAATCAATCACACTCGGTATTTCTGCAAGGAAGTACACCTCGGGTTGGTAAAGTCTGATCGATAATATTTCTTCGATTGCTCTAATGATCAGTGATAGATTCTCACTCAGCACTATAGATAAGAAAACGCCAATCGATAGACCGATGAAACCAAAGAAAGTGCCCAATGCAATGAACAGATAAAATATATTTCTTTTATCAAATCCCATTGCAATTAAACTCGCAATACTGGAACGTTTTTCACTGATCAACATGCTTTGAGTTGAAATAATGTTAAAGCAAGCGATCGCAAGGATGGACATCAGCACCAAAAATATAATCTTTCTGGTTAAATCCAAAGACCTAAAGAAATTGGGATTTTCTGATGACCAATCACTTATCCATCCCTTTACATTCATTGTTCTTGCAATCTCTTTTATTTTTGTCTGAGACAATGACGGGTCAAGAAAATCAAAAGCATATCCTGTTACATGATCATTCATCTGCAGAAATACATTTGCATCCCTTATATCAATGATGGCAATGCTGTCATCTATCTCAAAAATGCCTGAATCAAAAATACCTGTGACAGTAAAATCTTTCATTCTTGGAAGATTGCCAAATGGAAGAGGCACTTTTTCACTGGTCAACAATCTTAACTTCTCGCCAATATTTACATTCATTTTTTGAGCAAGATCATTACCAATGACGATACTGAATGACTCACTTAATAGATTTTGGTCATGCTCAATGAGAACTGTTTTGAGTTTTTCTTCAACCAAGTATTCTTGGTCCTGATATGCAATCAAGCGGATTGGTTTGATCGTCTCATTGCCTAAAATCAATACATCTTCTTCTGAGAATGCTGAATAAGATTGGATATCTGGATCATTTTCAAATATTTCAATGAATCCCTGGTTTAATTGGCTCGCTTCTGCTGTTCTTATGTTTGCATGAGGTGTGAAGTTCAGCATTCTCTCTTTGATTTCAATTTGGAAACCATTCATGACAGACATCACCGTTATAATCACACAAACCCCCAACGAGATACCAAACAAACTCATGTAAGCGATGCCGGAGGAGAATGGACCCCCTCCTCTTGAAGTCAAGATGGATAAAAAGACTTTCCAACTGAGAAATATTTTAGGCTGCATGCTCATGAGCGATAAAGACGCATAAGGTCAGGGACTGAATATCTTGAGGTTATCTTGCTGGGTAAGTAAGAAGCCACAAGGCCAATAAAGACTGTTGCCATGCAAATCCAAATGAATTCTTGTAACTTTATGACATAAGGCATCGTGTCGAGGATATATAAACCTGGTGGGAAAAAGTCAAAGTTAAAGATGCTTCTGCTGATTTCTTCAATATGACTGAGATTGAAAAGCACTGCCAAGGAAAGTGTCAATCCCAGAAGAATCCCAATAAAATTCGCAATACAACCTTGAATCAGAAAGATTTGAGTGACGTCTCTTTGGTTATATCCTAAAGATTTGAGAATCGCTATATCGCCTTTTTTGTTCTCTATCGTCATTGAGATCATTACCATAATATTGAAAATAGCGATTAAAACGACAAAGAAAAGCAAGCCAATCATCACCGCTTTTTCGATCAGTATGGCTCTAAAGAGATTCTCATTTTTCTCGATCCAATCTGAGATTTCATACTGCTGTGAATCAATAATCGCCTCAACTTTCGATGTCATCGATTCAATATAAAAAGGATCTTCCAACCACAGAATCATATGATTTTCCAACCCATCCTCTTTTGTGAAATTGCTGAATGTCTCACTGTTTATGACAATCTCTAAAGGATTTGTTGTCACCTCCTCTGCTGTTTGAAATGCTTTCACCCGAAAAGAGGCAATATTCTTAAGTGTCAGTTTATTATTCAAGACACGCGGGATGCTGATGGATAGATAATCCCCATAATCGACATCCAAAGCTCCTGCCAAAGACTTATCAATCATTGCTTCATTAGTACCAAGCATCAGTGTCGATGCTTGAGACTGAGAATAAGACCTGATTTCAACGGCTTGGATTATAGAGTCAGATTCTGCAATGGCGTTGATTTTTGAATAAGATTTACATTTAAGCAATCCAGAGAGTTCTAGATCATTGCAACGGATGATCTTCGACTCTGAATCCGATTTTTTTTGTAGCATCAGGTGCGGTTCAGATTTAAGAATCTTATTGTAAATCTCATCCTCAAATCCATTCATGACAGAAAGAACAATCAATACCGATGCAAGTCCAATTGCAATTGCAAATGAAGAGACCCAATTGACAATCGGAATATAGCGTTTATCCGTCCGGTTACTGAATAAACGAAGTGCTATGAATAACTTACCTTTCAAATATTTACTCTAAAAAAATATACCAATCATAATAATCGGTTATCCAACTAAAGACGAAATAATTCATCGACTTTATGGAATAATACAACCCGTCAATGAATCATGATAACTCAAACTAAATTACTAATTGAAAAACAACAGAATAACTCTTTTTCTATTATGAAATTGGGTCAGCTTTATGGTTCATCAAAAAATTTAGCCGTAGCTGAAATGCTAAACAATGATTCACTTTCGGTTATTGTCTGTCCAAATTCAGATTCAGCAATGTCGGTGTTTAGAGATTTGAGTTTCTTTTCCAATAATGAGATTGATATTGAAATCTTAACCGACTTAGAGATGTTACCCTATGACCTAAATCCTCCAATCAAAGGGTTGAAAGCATCTCGCTCTGAAACTTTTTTTAAGCTTGCCAACAAAGACATCAAAGTTCTGATAATCAATGCCCAGAATTTACTCTGGAGAGTCCCTGAGCCATCTTTCTTTACAAAAGATATGAAGCGATTTAATCAATCGGATGAAATCAATCTTGATGAGGTCAGAGAGATATTTTCGATGAATGGTTTTGAAAGGGTTAATGTAGTCAATTTTCCTGGTGAGTATTCGATCAGAGGATCAATCATAGACTTTTATTCCACAATCAATCGATTTCCTGTGAGGATGGATTTAATGGGCGATACGATTGACTCGATGAGGCAATTTGATATTGAAACGCAACTCACAATCCAGCCAATCAATGAGTGCAAAATTACTCCGGTCGATTTCTTCTCAAAAACGAAGAAACAAATCGAGTTTTTCAAGGCCAACTTCAGAAACAGCAGTGAGGGGAACCATATGGAGTGGCCTTTATATCAAAGCATTGATGAAGATTATGAGGTGAATGGTGTTTATAACTATCTGCCATACTTTCACAAAAAAACTGTTTCACTGCTGGATTATTTGGACGATAAGACCAATTTCATCTGCATGGGTGATATTGATGAATCATTAAAAGCCTACGAGAAGCTCATTGAATCAAGATATTTAGACTTTCAAATGGATCTTCAGCCAATGATCAATCCCAATCAATTGTTCTTTAGGTATAAAGAACAATATAAAAAAATCATGGATGGGAACACAGTAGTCATTCATGAGAAGAAAGTCTTGGATAATAATTCCGTTGAAAAAAATCACGATGTCCATCCGATTTCATTTCTCTTTCAAAAGAAGGCTGAACAATCAGAACTGGCAAATATCATGGCATTTAAATCCAGTAACAACCTTTCAACGATATTGATCTCAATTCCGAATTTACTCAAAAGAAATGCGCTCATTGAACAATTAAAAGATTCTGAGTTGAACTATGCGTTGACCAACAGTTGGGATGAATGTTTAAAAAATGATCATGAAATTCTAGTTACTGCAACAGACATTGATCAAGGTTTTATGATTAAAAAATATCATTTTGCCTTACTGACTGAAAAGGATGTCTACGGTTTTAAGCGAAAACTAAAAGAAAGAAAACAACTCAGAGATCCTGAAGCAATCATTCAAAATCTGAAGGATCTGAGACCCGGATCATTGATTGTTCATCGTGATTATGGGATTGGGATTTATGATGGACTCAATAAAATGAAAATCGATGACATCGATTACGAATTCATAAAAATCATTTATGCAAACGATGACCTCCTTCAGCTTCCAGTCACGCAGCTCGATAAAATCTCAAGATATATTGGGGATGCAAGTGATGAAAAAACCCTTTCTAAACTCGGAACAGATCAGTGGAAGAAGATCAGCAATAAAGCAAAGAAGAAAGCCCATGATGTTGCGGCAGAGCTGCTTGAACTCTATGCTTTCAGAAGTATAGAGACAGGCAAAATTCAATCTTCTGATACAGAAGAGTATCAAAGTTTTGTCTCAGACTTCGAGTATGTGCTGACACGTGATCAAGCCAAAACAATAGAAGAAGTCATGAATGATCTCTCATCAAGTAAGAAAATGGATCGATTAATATGCGGTGATGTTGGATTTGGTAAAACTGAGGTTGCCATGAGAGCTGCATTTATTTCTGCAATGAATGGGCATCAGGTTGTGATCATGGTTCCAACAACGATCTTGGCAAATCAGCATTTTCAATCATTTATAGAACGCTTTGAAAAATGGCCAATCAATATTCAATTACTCACAAGAACTCAATCAGCAAATAAGAAAAAAGAAATATATGATTCCATCCAAAATGGAGATTGCGACATTTTGATTGGGACGCATGCTGTATTATCTGACAAAGTCAGATTTGATAATTTAGGACTGATCATCGTTGATGAAGAACACCGATTTGGTGTCAGACAAAAAGAATTGCTACAAAAACTTAAGCATGATGTGGATTTCTTAGCAATGACAGCTACACCAATTCCGCGAACTCTTAACATGGCCATCGGAGATCTGAGGGATATATCAATGATCATGTCCGCGCCCGAAAGTCGTGTTCCTGTTAAGACATTCGTGACTGAATGGCACAACAGTGTCATCAAAGAGGCGATCACCAGAGAGTTGGATCGAGGTGGACAGATATTTCTCGTTCACAATAAGATTGAAAACATCAAGAGCATTGCGGAAAGCATCTATGCGATTTTCCCCGATATAAAATTAGAAATTGCACATGGTCAGATGAAGGAAGGCAATCTAGAGAGGATCATGATGAGCTTCTATAATCATGATTTTGATCTTCTGATTTCAACATCCATTATTGAAAGCGGGATTGATATTCCAAATGCAAATACAATCATCATCAATAATGCAAACCTGTTTGGCCTATCTCAACTACATCAAATGAGAGGTAGGGTTGGTCGATCATCTAAACAGGCATATGCATATTTAATTTCCCCGCCAAAAAATGAAATCAGTGACGATGCCCAAAAACGATTACAGGCAATTGAAGCGGTTGAAGAGCTGGGCATTGGCTTCATGCTTGCGACACATGATTTAGAAATCAGAGGAGCCGGAGAGCTCCTTGGTGAAGCACAAAGTGGTCAGATACAAAAAATAGGATTCTCACTTTTCAAAGATATGTTGACAGATGCAATCCAAGCACTGCGATCTGAAAAACATTCAGAGCATGAAGAAAAAGCAACTGACATCAACATCAATATTCCCGTTTTGATACCTGAAGAATTGATCAGTGATGTCAATTTACGGCTTATTTTTTATAGAAGAATTTCAAATGCTAAAAATAAGAAAGAGCTGGAGCAAATTTCTGATGAACTGGTGGATCGCTTTGGATATCTTCCTGATTCAACTCAGAATTTATTGGAAATAACGGATCTGAGAAATAGATCGACTGCATTGGGGATTGAAAAGATCAGATTCAATAAAGAATATGGTCGCATCTACTTCAATGAAAACTCAATGATCGATGTAAGCCATATGCTCAAACTCATTGATACAGACCAGGATTATAGATTATACCCAGACCAGTCTCTTGGCCTGAAAGGCGATTTCTCAGATGAGGAAGTCAGAAAAAAGAAATTATCTGAAATCATTTCATATTTAGCAGTGAATTGAGCTCCTGAATCCCCTTCTCTAACGTTTTCTGATTGAATAAATCTTTAGAGGGCCTGATTCTCTGATAACTCTCTGATTTATCAATCACATCAACCGATAATTCACTCAAAACAGAATAGATGGATTCATCGGGATGGCACCAAAGAATAAAATCACATCCTGCATCGAGGGCAAGCTGTATTCGCTCTTGCATCGATCCAATTTCAACTGCAGACTGCATCGTTAAGTCATCTGAAAATATGAGCCCATCATATGAGTATTTTTCTCTGAGTCTCGTCTTCAACCATATGTTAGAAAAAGTAGCAATGCGTTCATCAATTGATGGATAAATGATGTGAGCGGTCATGATGCCAGGTAAACCGCTATCAATCAGATCCAAATAAGGCTTAATGTCTTTCTCAATTTCAACTGCAGGTCTTGTGTCAATTGGTTGTTCTGTGTGTGAATCAGCGATTACGGCGCCATGACCAGGAAAATGCTTTGCCACAGCTTTCATTCCTGCACTCGACATACCCTTGATATATGATCCTGCCATTAGACTGACCACTGATGGATCAGAATGAAAGGATCGATCAGATATCACTTCTGACAATCCATGATTGATATCAACAACAGGTGAAAAACTTAAATCAATGCCTTGAGCTATCAACTCAGCTGCCATAACAAAACCAGTGAGCTCTGCAGACCTGATACCGCTATTCATGCTTAGATCGTAGATTCTACCCAGATCTTGATGTGATGGAAGATGAAAGAAATCATTACTAAATCTTTGAATTCTTCCGCCTTCCTGATCTACAAAAACCAATAATTCAGGTTCTTTTATTTTCTTTATGGATTGAACCAGAATCCTGAGTTGCTCTTGATTGATGAAATTCTCTGAAAAAAGAATCACACCTCCAATCATGGGATTCTCAAGCAGTTCTCTATCTTTTTCTGATAACTCTGTATTCGGAACTGAGGTGATGATTGGTCCAAGCATCGTCTATCTTAATTGATATAAACTTCCGTTCCGACTTCAACTTGATCAAATAAATCAACTATATCGGAATTAAACATATTGATGCATCCCATGGATCTGGGTGAACCCAATTCGAAGTGATCTGGTACACCATGGATATAAATATATCTTTGCATTGTGTCGACATTTCCAAGTCTATTCCTTCCCGGCTCCTTTCCACTGAGCCATAATATTCGTGTGAGAATCCAATCTTCCGAGTCTGATTTTAATGCTTCTTGATAGATTTCACCGGTTGGCCTTCTGCCTTTGAATATCATCCCATTGGGCTCACCATCTCCAATTTTAGCTCTGATGATGTGTTTGCCTCTCGGTGTTCTCAAACTGTCTTTTTGCTCTCCTGGACCAAGTTTAGAGGTGGATACTGTATAGATCTTTGAATGATTGTCATCAATCAACTCGAGTGATTGATGCAAAATTGAAATGACAATTCGCTTCATTCTGATGATTATGATTTCTTCAAAAGTGTCATGTGGTTTGGATTGTATTTTTGGATGAATTCAATCAATTCTTTCAATTTTACTTGCTTCTGATTGTTATCGATCATTTGTGTTGAAACCTGATAGGACAGATAAATAAGATAAGTATTGATCACATCGGACTCACAGTATTGAGTAATTTCAGAAAATGCATTTTCTAAATATAATTCCCACACCATTTTTCCAGAATCAAGCGGTTTACCAGGAGACCCCATTTGTTTTGAAAGCGTTCCTAAGCCTTGGATTTTTTCCGTCTGTCCAAAGCTGATTTCATTTTTCAAGTCAAGATGCTTGGATGACGAGATGAAAAGCTCAGATGAAATCAATTCATGAATCATTGAACGGATGAGAATCACTGGGGCATCAAAAGCCAATCCATTCCAAGAAATTAACTTGGATACATCATTTTGCATCTCTGCGTGTAGAGATCGAAGGATCTCATCTTCTGATTGGTCATCGATCGAAAATGTTTTCATCATGGTCTCTTCACCGGAGACTTTGAGCAAAGAGATTGCAATTACTTTATGCATATTCAGTGGGGGGAATTCCGAGCCCGATTGTTGTAGGAATCTAAATGTCATGGCACGGATAATGTCCTCATCTGCTAGGCCATTTAGATTCATGTGCTCTTTCCCATATTCCAGGTCAGGAATCGTTTCGATATCGATTATGATTTCGCTCATGACTCAGACTCTAAAATCACCATTGCAATTGACCATGGATGGTCATCACTGATACTGATGTGAGAAGAGGATATACCCAAAGTGTTGAACTTTCGCCTGATCTTATTTGTGTAATGTAATTCTGGTTGGCCGCTTGATTTTCGACTCAAGCCAAAATCTTTCCAATGTATGCCTTTGGAAAAGCCAGTCCCAAGTGCTTTGACAGCAGCTTCCTTCCCTGCGAAAGCATTGCATAAGTATCGTTCTTTGTTTTTTGTCTTTTTAAATAAAATCATTTCATCATCATCCAATATTCGCTTTGGAAAACGATCACCATACTTTTGATATAAATTTTGAATGCGCTCGGCATTGACAAGATCAACGCCAATTCCATAAATGCTCATTTTCTGGATGACTCCATGATCTTTTTCATCTCTTTGACAGCCTCTGCCATGCCTGCAATAACAGACCGTGCAATAATGGAATGGCCAATATTTAATTCTGTGATTTCAGGTATGGAAGAAATTAAAGCCGTATTTTCATAATTCAATCCATGCCCAGCATTGACTTGTAAACCAATGTTTTTCGCATGTTTTGCACATTCATTGATTCGATCAAATTCATACTCTTGGTCTCTTGGGTTCAGACTGTCCGCGTAAAGTCCTGTGTGTATCTCGATCGCATCTGCTCCAGCCAAACGACTTGATTCGATCTGCTTTGGGTCAGGATCAACAAATAAAGAAACTTTGATACCAGATTTTTTGAGACGGTGTATTGAGTCTGAAAGTTGATCCACATCACGCATGACATCGAGACCCCCTTCTGTTGTGAGCTCTTCTCTTTTTTCAGGAACCAAGCAACAATCAAAGGGCTTCAAAGAGCATGCAATATCAATCATTTCTCGGGTTGCAGCCATTTCTAAATTGACTCTTGAATTGGTCACGGCAACCAATCGCTCAACATCGTGATCTTGTATGTGTCTTCGATCTTCTCTCAAATGGACCGTAATACTATCAGCCCCATTCTTCTCAGCGATCAATGCGGCCTCTACTGGATCTGGATAATCGATTTTTCTGGCCTCTCTCAATGTGGCAACGTGATCCACATTCACACCGAGGAGTATTGATGATTTAGCATTCATAATGTCTTACAATTTCTTTTGGTAGTATAATAAGCCATTCTTAAATGCATGACTAAGAAAATTCATCATAATGAGCAAGTTAGAGATTTTATATACATAAATAATGAATAAATTATCCGCATTCGCGACAGTAGATCCAATCAATGGAATGAACAAAAATGTGCCTGCTCGTTGCCAAAACTTAGTCAGTGGCAAGTGGAGAGATGATCAAAACGAATACACCAAGATACCTGATCCCATCAATGGGGATGATTTTGTTTCGGTGCCCAATACCACTGATGCAACTGAGTTCATCGAAAACCTGAAAAATTGCCCAAAAAGTGGGCTGCATAACCCCATCAAGAATGTAGAACGTTACGTGATGCTCGGCGATGTCTGTGCAAAATCTGCTGAATTGATGAGAGAACCTGAAATCGAACTCTTTTTTGCAAAATTAATCCAAAGAGTGATGCCAAAAAGCATCAATCAGTGTCTGGGAGAGGTGAGGGTTACAAGAGTCTTCCTGGAGAACTTTGCAGGCGATGGTGTGAGATTTCTTGCAAGAGGATTCAGCAACCCTGGAGATCACAATGGACAAGAATCCAAGGGATACCGATGGCCCTTTGGTCCAGTGGTCCTGATTGCTCCCTTTAATTTTCCTCTGGAAATACCAGTATTACAGTTTATGGGCGCCCTTTTCATGGGCAATAGACCACTTGTAAAATCAGATTCCAAAGTCAGTATCGTTTTTGAACAGTTTTTAAGAATGGCCATTCATTGTGGGCTGCCAGCTTCAGATGCAGACTTTATTCATTGCGATGGAAAGAACATGGATCAACTCATTACTGATGGCAAAGAATATATTAGACATCTCCAATTTACAGGATCTTCAGATGTGGCAGAACATCTCGCAAATAAAATGAACGGAAGAATCAAAATAGAAGATGCAGGCTTTGATTGGAAAATAGTTGGGCCTGATTTCGAGCAAGAATGGTTAGATTATGTTGCATGGCAATGCGACGAAGACGCATACAATGCATCGGGTCAGAAATGTTCAGCACAAAGTATTTTGTTTGTTCATAGCAACTGGTCTGAGCATTTGATACCTAAAATCACAGAACTCGCAAATAGAAGAAATCTGGATAATTTGACTGTGGGACCCGTTCTCACTTGGAACAATGATCAAATAAAATCACACATCGATGCATTATTGAAGATTGATGGATCAAATGTTCTATTTGGAAATGAACATTTAGACAATCATCAAATACCAGAAGTTTATGGATCAATAAAGCCGACAGCTGTCCAGATTCCTATAGAGGCACTCCTTACCGATCATTTTGAACTCATCACAACTGAATTGTTTGGTCCATTTCAAGTACTGATTGAGTACGACGATGATCAACTCTCCATCGTTTTGGATGCACTTGAGAGGATTCAAATGAATCTTACAGCAGCAGTTGTGTCAAATGATCTTGCATTTCAACAAAAGATTCTAGGCAATACTGTCAATGGAACAACTTACACGGGCATGAGAGCGAGAACTACTGGAGCACCACAAAATCATTGGTTTGGACCATCGGGAGACCCCAGAGCTGCAGGGATAGGCACACCTGAAGCAATTATTAATACATGGAGTGGTCACAGAGAAATTATTCATGATATTGGCCCGATAAACACTGACTGGAATATACCGGAATCACAATAAAATGAGCGATAATCAAAAAAAATATATGGATCAGGAATCCATTCATGGGCCTGACAACTACAAACCACTTCCTGTGGTGCTCGCTGAAGCCAAGGGTGTATGGGTATGGGATGTAGATCAAAATAAATATTTGGATATGATGTCTGCCTACTCTGCTGTCAGTCATGGTCATGCACATCCTGAGCTTGTTAAGATCTTTCAAGCTCAATCGAATACTTTGTCACTGACTTCACGAGCATTTTATACGAATACATTAGGGCCCTATCTGGAAACAATCACAAAAATGAGCGGTTTTGAAATGGCTCTGCCAATGAATTCTGGTGCAGAAGCTGTCGAGACTGCCATTAAAGCGGCAAGAAGATGGGCTTATCGATCTAAAAAAATAGAAAAAAATAAAGCGGAGATCATTGTCGCTGATGGAAACTTTCATGGAAGGACAACAACAATAATCAGTTTCTCAAGTGAACCAAATTCAAAAGATGATTTTGGGCCTCACACACCTGGATTCATCTCAGTTGAATTTGGTAACAGCCAGGCTGTTGAAGATGCCATCACTAAAAATACCGCAGCGGTTTTATTTGAACCCATTCAAGGTGAAGGCGGGATCATAGAGCCGCCTGAAAATTGGCTGTCAGATGTCAGAGAGATTTGTGATAGAAATAATGTATTAATGATCTTAGATGAAGTTCAATCGGGCCTTGGTAGAACAGGAAAGTTATTTGCATATGAACACGCCAACATCAGGCCAGACGGTTTGATATTGGGAAAAGCACTCGGTGGTGGTTTTATGCCGGTTTCAGTATTCCTCTCATCAGAAGCAGTGCTTCAATGGATGAATCCTGGATCTCATGGCTCTACATTTGGTGGAAATCCACTGGGCTCAGCCATAGCAAAAAGATCCTTAGAACTGCTTGAAGAAGAAGGTTTAATTGAAAACAGTCGTGTCATGGGAAATTATTTCAAAGAATCTCTGCTAGCGCTTAACTCTCCAATCATTAAAGAGATTAGAGGGAAAGGACTATGGCTTGGGGTTGAGATTGATCAAAACTATATCAGTGGAAAGGACCTTTCTAAACTGTTGCTCAAAAAAGGAATCTTATGCAAAGAAACCCGTGACACAACGATTCGATTCGCACCACCACTGATTATCAATAAAGATGAGATCGACTGGGGGGTTGAAATCATTGGTAGCGCGTTTAAGGATATTGAAGAAAAGGCCTGATTTAAAAAAATGACTTCTCAATCCACCAATCATGTCTTGCTCATTAGACCTGCAGAGTTTTATTGCAATGACCAAACAATGGAAACCAATCACTATCAGATTTCTGATGACACCATGTCACGAGATAAGACGCTCTCTATGGCTACCAGTGAATTCGATCAATTTGTAAAAACCTTGGTTGAAAACAAAATAAAAGTAACCACAATTGATGGAAATATTGGATGCCCAGACAATATTTTTCCAAATTGGGCGGTCACATACTCTGATAAAAGCATGCATATTTTTAGCATGCTTGGAGAAAATAGACGACTTGAGAAATCAAAAGATCATATACAATTCTTAGAGAAAACATATCGGCTTGATCAGGATTATAGTCCATATGAAAGCGAAGGATTATTCCTAGAGGGCACAAGCAGCCTGGTTATGGATCGAATCAATCGCATTGCATACATGGGTATTTCTGCTCGTTCAAATTTAAAACTTGCTGAAATATGGTCTGAAAAAAATGACTTTAAACTCATTCCATTCGAAACGAGAAGCCATACTGGTGGACCCATTTATCACAGTGATGTAATGATGTACATCGGAACAGAGCTTGCTGTGGTTTGTGAAGATTCGATAATAAATGGGAAAAGCAATGTCATCGAAAGCCTCGGTAAAACACATGAATTAATGTTCATCACCCATTCTCAATTGCTTGATTTTTGCGGCAACTGTATTGAAGTAAAGGATGATGAGGATCGCTTATGCCTTATCATGTCATCAAAAGCTATTGCTGGATATGATGACTCTCAAATAAAAATTCTGAATCAATTCTATGATCGAATTATTCATTCAGATTTAGAGACAATAGAGAGCCATGGTGGTGGCTCTGCCAGATGCATGATAATGGAGCTTTACTGATCATTGACCACTCGATCATAAAGATCTGGATTGGTGTCTCCCTCGGTTGAGATACAAAATACACTAGAGGACTCGTTTAAGCCCATCAGATCGAGGTATTTTGAATATTTTGCCTCCGTACAAATTTTCTCAATAAAGCCTATGGTAACTGCCCCGCTCTCACCAGAAACAATGGCGTGGGCTGGTTTTTTTATTTGTGCCAATTTCTTCATTGATTCCAATGCGACCGCATCATCACAAACAGCAAAGTAATCGGTGGTTGCTTTGATAATATCCCAAGCAAGAATACTTGGGGTGCCGCATGACAGTCCTGCCATTTGAGTGTCTAGTTCATCTATGGCGTGTGGCTTACCATCACCGATCTGTATTGATTGAAAGAAACAGGCGGCACCTGACGGCTCTACCACCACAAATTTAGGGCGTGGCCGATCTATGTTAGAAAATGCATCAAATATTGAAGCTGCAAAGGATCCAACACCTGCCTGCATAACAACATGTGTTGGCCAAATAAAATGATCATCCACAAGCTCATGGATGATGGTTTGATAGCCGGTCATTATGTCTCTGGGTATACTCTCGTAACCAACCCATGAAGTGTCTTGAATCAGGACCCAATCTTTCTCATCTGACATCTTTGCTGCATATTCGACTGTTTGATCGTAATTCAAATCGGTTACAAAAGCCTTCGCACCATGAGATTCAATTGCATCTACTCGATGCCTGGAGGTGTCTTTTGGTAAAAAAACGATGGCTTTACAACCATAGTTTTCCGCACACCACGCAACAGCTCGTCCATGATTGCCGTCTGTGGCAGTTGCAAATGTCACATCCTTGATTGCATCGCTTTGTTGCATGACTGAGTTAAAGTCCAAATCTGATTGATCATTATTAACTTTTGAAACAATAATTTTTGCCATTGCATAAGAGGCCCCTAGCGACTTGAATGCATTGAGATCAAAACGCCTACTTTCATCCTTGATTTGTATACTTTTAAGATTTAATTGTTTCGAGTAATCTCCTAAGTCGATCAGAGGGGTATGTGAATAATTGGGCAATGATTCATGAAATTTTCTGCACTCATCAGAGTTCATTCTTGCTGTATAACTGCTGTCACGAAATGGATTCGAGATGATATCAATATGGCTCATAAAATTTTACTTGAAGCGATCGGCAAGGAGACAAAGAATCTCATACATCATAGTCGCCCCAACGAGTGCTGTATTTCCTGTTTGATCAAAAGGTGGGGCAACCTCGACAACATCTGCACCAATGAAATCGAGCCCTTTTAAACCTCTGAGAAGAGTTTGAGCTTCAATGGTTGTGATACCTCCAACCTCAGGAGTGCCTGTGCCTGGAGCAAATACAGGATCAAGGCCATCCACATCGAAAGAAATATACGTTGGACCATCGCCAACGATCATTAGGGCTTCTTTAATCACCTCTTTGACGCCCATTTCAAAAAAATCTTCCATAAAGACGACTCGCATCCCTGAATCCAAAGAAAAGTCAATTCCGTCCATAAAATTCTGAGCACCCCTGATACCAATTTGAATAGTGCGTTTAGGATCCAAAAGTCCATCCTCTACGGCCAATCTAAAGGGTGAGCCATGATGAAACTTGGAACCCCATATTTCGCCCCATGTATCTGTATGTGCATCAATATGAACCATTCCAATAGGACCATCACTGGCAATGCCTTTGAAGATGGGATAAGTGATTGAGTGATCACCGCCAGCGCTCAAGGGAATCACCCCTGATTCTTTAACAAGTCTATAAAATTCTGTGATGTCATCATTGACAACTTGATGGTCAAAGGGTTCTGAGAAGGAAACATCTCCTAAATCAGCAATATTTGCAATATCAAATGGGCTCTCTCTATTGATATGATGAATGGTCCTCATCAAGCTTGACTGATTGCGAATTTCTCTGGGGCCATGTCTTGCTCCAGCTCGGTTTGTTACACCACCATCATAAGGCACTCCAATGAGGCCAATATCAACGCCGTCAAGTTTTTCAGCCAAGGGTGTCCTCATAAATGTTGGAATACCACTGTATCGAGGTTCAAGATTTCCAACGTAGTCTTTTTTGGTGACGGGCGATCGAAATGTTGTTTTTTTTGTCATAAAAGAAATCGTTATAATGTAATTTCAATCATATAACAAAAAGGCAGAAAAATAGTTTGAATCTTAAGAAACTAGACTTACATGGCCTCAAACATCACGAGGTATCGATCAAAGTTGAAAACTTTGTATTGCTCAATCAAAATGAACTTCCGATTGAGATTGTTTGCGGAAAGAGCCAAAAAATGATCGATATCGTGACGAATGTGCTTGATCAAATTGAGTGCGAAGAATACATCATTAAGGATTTTGGGAGTGTGATTGTCAGAAAAATATAATTGGAATCATGTATTTCTTCTGATTGACCTATACATCTTCTTTGTCATCAACTCTTTTCCATCAAGATGAAACCGGATCGTTTCTCTCGTGAGTTTTTTTGCGGCCAATAATGTGTCTCTTTCTGAAAAATCCATTTTCTCAATAGATTTGATTTGTTTTCCTGAATACTTATTGATCTGTGAATCTTGTGATAATAGATGAAAACCTTGCTCGGGTTCATATCGATAAAACTGATGGCTTTCAATTTCTTTTGGATTGAGTGCTTCAGTCTGGAAATTGATTGCATAACCAATTTCTTCTAGCAATTTGATTTCAAAGATTCTTAAAAGAGGCTCATGTTCCTCAGACAAATTGAATTGCTTCAATGCCTGATAATAAATTTCAAAAAGATTCGGATAAGGGTCTGCATTGGACAAAAAATTAAGTATGAGCTCATTCATATAAAGCGCGGAAAGAAAATGATCGGCCTCTATCAATGAACGATGTTGTTGAGAGGCTTCTATATTCCTAAGCGTTTTCAGCTGAGAACGTCCTGACCATGACGCGTTCAGTGGCATAAAGGGTTGTATAAAAGATCTAAATTTCGACTTCGGTCTCTTAGATCCTTTGGCAATCACATCCACTCTGCCATGATTCTTTGAAAATAGATTAAGAATTTGACTGGTTTCAGAATAAGGTCTTTGATGAATAACAAAAACAGGTTCATTCTCAATTATCAATTGATTCGCCATGATTATTGTCTTCGTCCTGGCTTAACAACCTTTATATAGGTTGATAAATAAACTTGGCGATCCAGTATTGTTTCAATTTCTTTTCTTGCCTCAGAACCGATTTTTTTTAATAACTGACCTTGCTTACCAATGATGATCTTTTTATGAGCCTTTTTATTGACCAATATGGCCATCTCAATTAAGTAAACTTTGTCTTTGTCTTCAAATGTTTCAATCACACAATCAAACTTATATGGTAATTCATCCTTAAGATTTTCCATCAGCCTTTCTCTAAGCGCCTCTGATATCCTGAAATGCAAGTCCTGATCTGTTGATTTTTTATCATCATAATCAAGGTGATTATTCGGGAGATGGCCCTTGATCACACCGATCAGTGAATCGAGATTCTTATGATATTTTGCCGAAATTGGTATCACATCAGAAAAAGTATCCAAATATGAACGCTCCTTTAAAAAATCTAATATCTTGGTCTTGTCTTTGAAGCGGTCTACTTTATTTACAACGTGAACAGAAGGCACGGACTGAGCTTTGACTTGTTCCAATAATTGTTCATCCGTTTTCGTCCATTTATTGGCCTCAGACAACATGACAATGACATCCGATGAAGCCAAAGCATCCATAACCGATTTATTATAGGTCTTATTGTGACTCGCAATCTTTTTATTAGAAACCAGCCCCGGGGTATCCACGAGAATGATTTGTGAATCCTCATCATTCAGTATTCCAATTATGTTCTGCACTGTGGTCTGAGGCTTAGAAGTCACGATTGTAATCTTCTCTCCGATCAATGCATTAATCAGGGTTGATTTACCGACATTGGGCCTTCCAATGATTGCGACATAACCGCTCTTTTTTTCAGTCATGATCAATGAGGATAATATTCAGGGCTTTTTCAGCAGCCTGCTGTTCTGCTGTTTTTAGATTTTTGCCTTTTCCATTGGTAATCAGATTCATTGTTGCAACGATGCATTCCACCTCGAAAATCTGATCATGTTGTTCGCCTTCAGTTTTTATGAGTTTGTATAAAGGAAGCTCTTGATTATTTTTTTGTAACACTTCTTGAAGGGCGCTCTTAGAATCTTTAAATGGATCATCAGAATTTATTCGGCGAATCATGTTATCAAAAAGAATCTTGATCACTGTTTGGACTGACTTGAACCCACCGTCGATATATACACCTCCAATGAGGGCCTCTAAAGAATCAGAAAGTATTGAGTCTCTATTCTTTCCAGACGTTGACTCTCCCTTGCCCAGAATAAGATGAGCATCCAATTCAATTTCTCTTGCGATCTCAGCAAGGGCTCTCTGATTGACAAGATGAGCTCGCATTCTACTCAATCTGCCCTCTTCTATTTCTGAGAATTCTTTATAGAGCTTTTCGCTCAAAACCATATCTAATACTGCATCACCAAGAAACTCGAGTCTTTCATAATTCTCTGAAGAATGGCTTCGATGCGTCAGTGCTCGAGTCAATATGCCTGAGTCATTGAATACATATTGGATGTTACTTTCTAGCTGTCTATGTTTGTTCTTAGAAATCAAAACCAATCTGATTTATTTAATTTCATCGCCGATCCTGTTCCATTTAGGAAATGTTGAGAAATCCCAATTGAACCATATTCTTGTGGCTGAGCCGACAACATGGTCACTAGGAACAAACCCCGGGCAATCATAACGGCTGTCTGTGCTATTGTCTCTGTTATCTCCCATTACAAAATATGTGCCTGCAGGAACCGTGTATGCGCCCTCTCTGCCTCTACGTGAAGGGGTAAGGAGTAGTTGATGATCGATCCCTTCAATTGTTTCGTTGTATACGTGTGAACCATACTGTTTTGGATCCTTAAAAACAGAGTCATAACTTGAGATAATCGATTGACCGTTGATCGTTAATTGCTTATTTTTATATTCAATCTCATCGCCTGGTAACCCGATCAACCTCTTGATGTATTTAATGTCTCTGTTGCATGGAAAGTCAAAGACTACGACATCTCCTCTTTTTGGTTCTTTGTTGGTAAAAATTGTCTTTCCTGTTAATGGCATTCTGATGTTATAGGCAAACTTACTGACCAAAATAAAATCACCTTTTTCGAGTGTGGGCATCATGGAAGCTGACGGAATTCTAAACGGTTCATAAGCGAAAGATCTAAAGAGAAATATGATAAGAAGAATAGGAAACATAGCCCCACATACTTCATAGAATTCTGAGTCTTTCTTTAAAATACGTTTACCAATAAGCCAAGAAAGCCCGAGGAAAAGGGTTATAAAAAATAGTATTGTCTGAAAATCAAAAATCATTTGAGCATTATAGATTGGAATTGTGTTGAATCTGTGATTTTTCTATCAATTCATCAGTCTTTTTTCATGATAGACAAAAAGGCTTCTTGTGGTATTTCTACTGCACCGAATTGCTTCATCCTCTTTTTTCCAGCTTTTTGCTTTTTGAGTAATTTCATTTTTCTGGTGACATCGCCTCCATATAATTTTGCAGTGACATTCTTCCTGTATGCTTTGACATTGCCTCTTGCGATTATTTTGCCACCAATTGCAGCCTGCAGCGCAACTTCAAACTGCTGTCTCGGTATGATCTTTGTCAAACGATCGATGATTTCCCTGCCTCTTGATACAGCGTTTGCTTTATGAATAATCACAGAGAAGGCATCAACTTTTTCATGATTGACTAAAATATCAAGCTTGACCAACTTATCTGGTTGAAATCTCAAAAAATTGTAATCAAAAGATGCGTAACCTTTTGATATCGATTTTAAGTGATCAAAAAAATCCAGAACCACTTCTGCAAGGGGAAGCTCATAATCCATAACAACTTGTCTTCCGAGATATTGGATTCTTTTTTGTATACCTCTTCTTGCTTGGCAAAGTTGAATCACATTGCCGACAAATTCATGAGGTGTTAATAAAGTCGCTGCCACAATAGGTTCTCTAATCTCTTTGACACTGTTCATCTTTGGGAGATCGTCTGGATTATCTATCTGGAGCACTTCTCCATCTGTTTTGACCACTTCATGAACAACGGTTGGTGATGTGGTGACCAAATCAAGGTCATACTCTCTTTCTAACCGTTCTTGAATGATTTCCATATGCAACATTCCAAGGAACCCACATCTGAACCCAATTCCCAAAGCTGATGATGATTCTGGCTCAAAGTGTAAAGACGCGTCATTGAGTTTTAATTTATCCAATGCTTCTCTGAACGCTTCAAGATCTTCAGATACGGATGGGTAAAGCCCAGCAAAAACCCTTGGTTGAATTGACTTGAAACCAGGCAATGATTCAGATGTGGGGTTCTTAAAATGAGTTACTGTGTCTCCAACTGGAGCTCCATAAATATCTTTCACGCCTGCAATCAAGTAACCCACTTCTCCAGAGGTTAATGTTTTTCTTTCTTTTTTCTTTGGGGTATAGACTCCAATATCATTGACTATGAAGTCTTGCCCCGTTGACATGACTTTAATCTTGTCTCCAACAGATATTTTCCCTTCGAATATTCTTATCAGAGAAACGACTCCCACATATTGATCAAACCAAGAGTCAATAATGAGGGCTTGCAATGGTTTTTCATCGTCTATTTTTGGTGATGGAATTGATTTGACAATCTTTTCCATTAAAAACTCAATGCCCTCTCCTGTTTTGGCACTGATCAAAGCTGGGTCATCGACTTCAACTCCAATGATTTCATCGACATCATTTAGAACTTTATCTGGATCAGCTGCTGGGAGATCAATCTTATTGACTACAGGAATAATTTCCAATCCTTCCTCTATCGCACTATAAGAATTTGCAACACTTTGTGCCTCTACACCTTGAGAAGCGTCAACAACCAATAAGGCTCCTTCGCATGCAGCAAGTGATCTTGAGACTTCGTATGAAAAATCGACATGGCCAGGAGTGTCAATGAGATTAAAAATATAATCATCGCCGTCTTCTGATTTATATTCCAATGAAACGGATTGAGCCTTAATGGTGATGCCTCTCTCTTGTTCGAGCTCCATGCTATCAAGAACCTGTTCAGTCATCTCTCTTGCTTCCAGGCCTCCACACAATTGAATTAAGCGATCAGCAAGCGTTGATTTACCGTGATCGATGTGTGCAATAATCGAAAAATTTCTTATTTTTTTCATTTAATTTGGAATGAATCTGTTGAGCCCAATATGACCCTAATAACTTGATAGACTGAAGTGTCGCTTATTCCTTTAGGGTTTGCAAAATATTCAATGATGGTTGGGTCTTGCTCTGAAAGTATTTTCCTAAATGAATCCTGCTCATCTTCGCTGGCTCTCAAATAATGATTCTCGAAATATGACAAGAGAAGATAATCCAACTCCTTGGTTCCTCTTCTGCATCGCCATTTGATCCTTGAAAGATCGTGTTGTGAATCACTCATTCAAATCTTCGGTGGCAATCATCTTTTTGATCTCTGCAATTGCCTGACCAGGATTCAAATCTTTTGGACATGCCAAAGAACAATTCATGATCGTATGACAACGATAAAGCTTTGACGAATCATTCAGATCTTTTAAACGATCCTTTTTCGCATCATCGCGGCTATCCTGAAGCCAACGATATGAAGCCAACAATGCTGCAGGTCCAAGATACTTATCTCCATTCCACCAATAGCTGGGGCAACTGGTTGAACAGCATGCACAAAGGATGCAAGCAGAGGGTTGGTCAATTTTCTTCTGATCCTCCTTGCTTTGAAGCCTCTCTGATCCTTCAGGAGCAGGAGTATCTGACTTGAGCCAAGGCTCGACTGAGGAATAACCCTCATAAAAATCAGTTAAGTCGACCACTAAATCTTTTACAACATCCATGTGAGGAAGAGGATAAATGCGAATATCTCCTTTTAGATCTTTGATCGGCTTTATGCATGCCAGTGTATTGACGCCATTGATATTGTGAGAACATGAGCCGCATATGCCTTCTCTGCATGATCTCCTAAAGGTTAACGAGGGATCAAAATCGCTTTTAATTTTAATCAGCCCATCCAAAACCATCGGGCCACATTTATCCATATCTATCTCATAAGTATCCACACGAGGATTTGAATCATCAGAAGGGTCATAACGATATACATGAAATGTCCTGATATTTTCAGCCGATTCATCAGCACTAAAATATTCGCCTTTTTTGATTTTTGAGTTCTTGGGTAGTGTAAATTCCGCCATGATTACTCCTCTAGTAAACTCTTGCCTTGAGAGGTATTGATTCTACCTCATCTGTTTGAGTATCTAAATGAACAGGCGAAGAACCAATGGTTACATTGTTGTTCTCATCCATCCAACCCATACTGTGAATCAGCCAGTTCTCATCATCACGATCGGGATAATCATCTCTTGCATGAGCACCTCTGCTTTCTTTTCTAACCTGGCCACTTTGCATTGTGATGATGGCTTGACCCAAAAGATTCTCAAGCTCTAATGTTTCGATTAAGTCTGTATTCCAAATCAAACCTCGATCACTCACAGATACATCTTTGAATGACTCAATGCATGAGGAAAGTTTTTCCACACCCTCTTGCATTAACTCCTCTGTCCTAAAAACAGACGCATGTTTTTGCATGATGCTTTGCATTTCTGCTCTTATTTCTGCCGTTGGAAGCGATCCTTTTGAGAATCGAATAGAATCAAACTTATCGATGATTTTATCCAATTCACTTTGGTTCACTTTCCCTTGAATATCCATTGGTTTGATGGTTTTTTGGCATTGCATGGCAGACTCTCGCCCAAAGACCACAAGGTCAAGCAATGAGTTAGACCCTAGACGATTTGCTCCATGCACCGATACAGAAGCAGCTTCACCAACTGCCATCAATCCTGGGACAATCTCCATCTCGCCAGCAGAGTTTTTGGTAATGACCTCTGTGTGCATATTTGTGGGCACACCACCCATATTGTAATGAACTGTTGGTAACACAGGAATGGGGTCTTTTGTTACATCAACGTCAGCAAATACCCTTGCTGTTTCAGCGATACCGGGGAGACGCTCTTCGATTACTTC
Organism: Pseudomonadota bacterium; assembly: GCA_029979325.1. Next base: position 24,416 of record JAPOHS010000009.1, read on the forward strand.
AGGCCCTAAGTGCTGAAGATTAAGATGAATATGGTCTTTTTTCTCTCCTACACCTCTTCCTTCTAATATTTCCATTGTCATTGAACGACTCACAACATCTCTTGATGCAAGGTCCTTCGCATTGGGCGCATAACGTTCCATGAATCGCTCGCCATCAGAGTTGGTAAGATATCCTCCTTCTCCTCGAACACCTTCTGTGATGAGACATCCAACACCGTAGATACCAGTTGGATGAAATTGAACAAATTCCATATCTTGAAGCGGCAAACCTGCTCTGAGAGCCATTCCTGAACCATCTCCGGTGCAAGTGTGTGCAGCAGTACATGAAAAATATGCTCTTCCATGCCCGCCTGTGGCCAATATCACCCGTTGAGCGCGAAAAGCATGAATCTTGCCAGTCGCCATCTCTAGCGCTACAACTCCAGTGCATTCACCCTCTTCCATAATTAAATCGAGTGCAAAATATTCAATGAAAAATTCAGCTTTATTTTTAATGGATTGTTGATACAAGGTATGCAACATTGCATGGCCTGTTCGATCTGCAGCAGCACATGTCCTTTGTGCAATTCCGTCACCAAAATGTGTGGTCATTCCCCCAAATGCTCTTTGATAAATCTTTCCATCATCTGTCCTTGAGAATGGAATACCATAACGTTCCAATTCTAAAACTGCATTTGGCGCTTCCTTACACATATAAGCAATGGCATCTTGATCACCCAGCCAATCAGAACCTTTGACTGTGTCATACATGTGCCATCTCCAATCGTCCTCACCATTGTTACCAAGAGCTGCACTGATTCCACCTTGAGCGGCTACAGTATGACTTCTTGTTGGAAATACTTTGGTGATACATGCGGTTTTAAAGCCAGATTCAACGAGACCAAGTGTTGCTCTTAATCCTGAACCGCCTGCGCCAACAACTACAACATCATATTGGTGTTGGATAATGTCGTAATCTTTACTCATTTGCATTCGCCTTTCATCAAATTCTCATTAGTGAAATAAAAGTAATTACAATTGCGGCTAGCCTGATTGTTCTTACAACATATAAAATCGTGGTTTGTGTGGACTTAGATTCAACATAATCCTCGGCAATCACTTGAAGCCCAAGTTCTGAATGATACAAAGTATAGAGCAGCGTGAGTGCGAGTAGAACAGAATTGAGTGGCTGAGCCATCCATTGTTGAATCTCATTTATTCCAGCATCATTCAGACTGAAAAGTAGCTGAAAAATGAACCAATAACCAAGCAAGAAAAGAGCAATGGAGGAAGAACGTTGACTCTTCCAGTGTTCACTGTGATGCTCAAATCCAGCAATACCAAAAAGTCTTCTTATTTTGATCACCACACCCATCAGATAAACCACCAAAATAATGCTGTAAGAATAAATGTTAGGCAAACAATCAATATGCCTGAATTCATCACTTGGTTTGGCTCAAATCCCTTTCCAATATCCCAAGCTAAGTGTCGAATTCCATTTAGAGAGTGATAAAAGAAAACAAATGTTAAGCCCACAAGCATCAACCTGATGAGGTTATGATCCAATATTGAAAAAATGACTTGCGAAAATGATCCGCCAAAAGCAATTGCTGCAATCCATAGAGACAGAAATAGTCCGCCAAAATAAAGTATGACTCCAGACATTCTATGAATAATAGAAAGTGTATTGGTCACTTGCCAACGATATACACTTAAATGAGGTGATAGCGGTCTTGTTTCTTTTGTCATCTATTTGGTATGTTTTTTGCTGATCAATTATACTTTATCTTATGGGTCCGAACACCTAAATTTATGTTCGTAAGGAGCAAGTACAAAGATTTATGAAACATCTAGAACATCTATCGATCATCAATATAGCCGGCGAGGATGCGGATGAGTTTCTTCAAGGTCAAATGACACAAGACACGCAATCAATCAATGATGGTTTATTTCATCTGACATCCTTTTGCAATGTTCAAGGTCGTGTCATATCAACTGCATTGATTCATCGTTCAGAAGACCTCTTCAGGCTAATTCTAAACATCGATTTAAGAGATGAGCTATCTAATCATTTGCAGAAGTATATTTTAAGATCAAAAGTTAATATTCAGACCAGCGAAGAATTGATCTTTGGCATTAATCAAAAAGACATCAGAAACAGTGAAGAAGAATATATAAGCTTGTCAAATGATCCCCAGAGGTCAGTTTTTATATCAAATAAGCCGCCTGAAGATGTAGATCAGACTATTCCAACTAACGATTGGATTGGGTGCGATATAAATTCCATGATTCCTATGATTTCAAAGGATAGCTCGTTGCAATACATACCACAGATGTTGAACTTAGATGAATTAAAGGGAGTTAGCTTCTCTAAAGGCTGTTACACAGGTCAAGAAGTGGTAGCAAGAGTTCAGCACAGAGGTAAGGTTAAAAAAAGAATGTATAAAATCAATATCAAAGAAACTGATTCAGTTGACCCGCATACTCAAATCATGGATCAAACAAAACCTGTGGGCAATATTGTCATATCAAAAAAAATTGCAAATGACTGTATTTGCTTAGGTGTAATCAATCAAGCTGATTCATCCAGTGAATTAACAGTAAATGAAAAAGGTATAGAGTTATTGTAACTAGATAGTTACTAAATCAATCAGAGCAGATTGTAAAATCACCCCATGCAGAATACATGGGTTGATGCTTGAATATAATTTTCCTAGAGTAATTCCTGTTCTCGGTTATTGCCCACTCCGCTCTATTGCTGTATTTTTCAACATGATCCCACCAAATATCTGGATTACTTCCTTCCCCTTCTGCCAAGGCTTTATCTCTATTCAACCAAGTGAGTCCACCGTTGTAGGAACTCAGAATCATTGCCCATTGATTGCACTCATCGATGGATTCAATTCTTTGGTTTAGCCAACTGTTATAAAGCAGCATCGCTCTCATCGACCAGATGGGATTGAAAACGTTCGCTCTTTTTAATTCGGGGAAGATCTCAATCATCCATTCAGCTGTGCTGTCAGTAAATTGTGTTAACCCCTTTGCATATTTACTTTTGGCCAAATGGTTCCAAGTGCTTTCCTGGTGAATTTGTGAGGCAAATAATGGTATTGGTGCATCTAAACCCCAAATGATTCTGGAATGTCTAATGAGTTCTCTTTTGTACTTCAAACTCTCTCGTGGTACTTCTGCAATCGATTCAGGAACCGCAATAAATGATAGGATTAATGCGATACCTAAGATTCGCATTAAAGTGCCATTGAGAAACCGAGAATGGTTCCAAAAATTATTATTGCCCTTCTGATTGCAATCGATGCCCTGATAATTGGATCTGTCTCAGTCTTATCAACCACGCCAGGTCTCATATGAGGAAAAAGCAAGTAATCGATCCAATATCCAAGTATTGCTGCCAAAGAAACAAGACTGGCTTTGAAAATGATGACAGGTATCTGGGCTGGACTGATTAGGAAAACAGCACCAAGTAAAAGTATTGCTACCAATACAAAAATAGATCTATTCATTGGGTTTTGCATATCTCCTCCAAATAAAAAACGTCTTTAATCCTTACTTAGACCTCATGTGAGGAAAAAGCAGAACGTCACGAATTGAAGCTTGATTTGAGAAAAGCATCACAAGTCTATCTATACCGACCCCCAAGCCAGCAGTAGGAGGCATACCATACTCAAGTGCTTCAATATAATCCTGATCAAAAAACATGGCTTCATCATCTCCTCCATCTCTGGCTTTGACCTGATCTTCAAAACGTTCAGCCTGATCATCTGGATCATTCAACTCTTGAAATCCATTTGCCAATTCTCTGCCCATTATAAAAAATTCGAAACGATCTACGATCCAAGGGTCATCATCATTTGCTCTTGAAAGTGGAGAGATTTCTCTGGGGTATGACGTAATGTAAGTGGGTTGATGAAGCTGATGTTCCACTGTCTTTTCAAAAATCTCAAATAGAATCTTTCCAGCACCAGCATCATCTTCAACTGAGATATCTATGCCTTCAGCAAATGATTTCAGATATCCAGCATCTCTGACTTTTTCTTTGTCTAATTCTGGATTGTATTTTAAAACCGACTCCTCCATGGTGAGTCTCTGAAAATGGCCTGTAAAATCGATCGTTTCTCCTTGATATTCGATCTTGTCAGACCCAAATAATTCTTGAGAGATCGCCCTCATCATATCCTCAATCATGTTCATGAG